>DASYBJ010000288.1:0-3314 GCA_036500845.1 Acidobacteriaceae bacterium | reverse complement strand
GGCGTTCCAGCAAACCAATTTTCAAACGCGATGGTACACGGCCATCCCAGTGAGGTACGGATGCATACGCCAAAAGTGCTTACAATCGGATTGCTTCTGTTGGGAATCAGCCTTCTTGGCGGAAAGCTGATTCAGGGTTCTCGTGGAATGGCCATCGGAGCTGTGGTATTCCTGCCGCTGTGGTTGATCGGAGCAAGCATAAATATGTATATCGGGGTGAAACGAGCTGGCTATACTCCTGCCCAAGAACTGCCAATGTTTCTCATTGTGTTTCTGGTGCCCGCTATTCCGGCGCTGTTGACCTGGTGGACGCTTCACTAAGAATGCACGTCAAACCGTGTATGTTTCCAATGTGCATGGGCCACGGAACGTTTCCAACACTTCATACAGTATCGACGGCCTGATTGGTTGAGAGCGGACCGCCTATGCGGACTCCGGGCCAGCTCAACCCGCCCGGTCACCAAAAGATAAAACAGAGGGATCCCGCGTCGGGCTCTGTAGGGCCATTGTCGCCGACCCCATCCGGCAGGAATTTTCGTCATGAATAGGATCTCTCAGTTGCGTAGCCCCTTCGCGTTATTTCCGTACTGAAAGGGAATGCGAGAAATGTTGAAGTCGGTTCCGGTGGGCCATGGTAACGAGGAGAGTAACGCAGATGTATAACGGCTATTACCGCACTTGGGTTCTCCAGTCAGTTGTCCTGGCGTTGCTCTCGATCTTCATAGTGCTGGATTGTCCTCTGTTGATAGGACAATCGATATCTGAACAGGGTGGATCGCTCTCGACACAGGCTCTTCCAGAGCACGTTCAGCCATGCAGTACGGATGGAATTAATTCCACCCGTCCCGAGTTGCATTTTCCGTTCTTACGCTTCGACGAAGACTGGTCATTTCTTCGTTGCGGAGATGGCTCCCACGATCGATGGGACAGGCTGAAATTCATCCCGTTGCATGGTGATGGCTCGGCATATTTGTCTCTGGGTGGGGATGCGAGAGAGGTCTACGAAGTCTACGACTACCAATACTGGGGCGACGGACCGCAGGACAGGGGTGGTTGGGTGGACCAGCATTTTCTCGGGCATGCGGATCTCCATCTTGGGGCCCACTTCAGGATCTTCGGAGAACTTCAGTCCGCGTTTGAAAATGGACGACATGGCGGCCCGCGTCCCTATGACAATGACAAGCTGGATATTCATCAGGCATTCGCCGATTATGCACCATCAGAAGGAGGAGACAAATTCTTACTTCGGGTGGGACGGCAAGAACTATATTTTGGCTCCGGACGCCTTGTGGACGCCAGGTTCGGGTTGAACACACGAATAAGCTTCGACGGTTTCAGAATGACTACGAAGATCCACCGGATGAAAGTTGACGGATTCACGACTCGACCGACCCTTCAGCGGCCAGGATATTTCGACGACACGCCGGACTCGCAGAAAATGTTCTGGGGAATATATGGCACCACGCCGCTCACCCGTTCCGCAAACCTGGATGTTTATTACCTTGGCTTCAATTCGAAACATCAGACTTTTGCCAAGGGAAGCGGTCAACTGATGTTGCATACACTTGGAGGTCGCCTCTTTGGCCAATCCCGCAATCTGGATTTTGACAACGAAATCAATGCCCAGGTGGGGCTCTTTGGAAATGGAGATGTGCGAGCATGGTCGGTATCTCTGTCCCATGGCTACACGTTCTCATCGCGTCGCGCGTCACCGCGATTAAGTCTCCACTCCGATGTGACAAGCGGCGACAACGGTACACATGATCGTTTGGGCACGTTCTTTCCTCTCTATGCCAAGGGGAAATACTTTGGCGAAGCAGATCTGAATGGTCCGTCAAATACCATCGATCTTATCCCTCAAATAGATTTACATCTCCATTCAGGGATAACGCTTTCGACAAGTTACGGAGCATTCTGGCGAGAAAGCACTCATGATGGAATTTATGGCTTTGCGGGGAACCTCTACAAAACTGGAGGTAACGGGAACGCTCGGCTAATTGGTCAGCAAGCAGAAGTCGACATGAACTTCCTGGTTGCGCCTCATACCATGGTTCGAGCGGTTTACGAACATTTCTTCAGCGGCCCGTTTCTGCAGCAGAATCCCCCTGGCCACAACGTAAACTACGCCACGGTCTGGTTCGATTATCACTTCTAGACTGCTGAGGTTAGATTCTCGTGCTTCAGCGCTGGCCCCCTCGCGTCTCCCTTCGTTCTCGCGACGGATTCATCGAGGAGCTGACAGGATCGGCGATTCGTCGGGTTTGGGATGTATTACCGCCTATCCGTAAGTGTCGTTAGATGGGATGAGAAGGTCGACCCCGATCAGAGCTAGCGCTAAGCTGGCGTTGATCAACGCACTCAAAGGTGCAATCCCCGGAGGATGGAGGTCGACCCGTGAAGAAGCATAGCAACTCTCCGAAGCAGTGTGGACCCTCAACGAAGCGAATGAGGTCGCGAGTCCCCGAGCGTCGGGACTCAAGCGAAGTGATGGCGGATCTGGTTGCGCAACTGACGAAGCAGTTAGCTGGGAAGAGTGTTCCGGTTGCGGAAGGAACCCTACTCGGGCGCGAGGCAGTGAGACCGAACCTGGATCGTCTGACGGTGGGTGTGGATCTTGGGGATCGGTGGAGCAACTACTGCATTTTGGGTTTGGGCGGCGAGACGCTGGCTGAAGGCCAATTTGGGACGAGGCAGCAGGAGGTAGCGGAGTTCTTTCAAGGCTTGGCGATGTCTCGTGTCGTCATCGAAGTGGGAACCCATTCAGCCTGGGTGCGGGAAATTATCGCCGGCTTGGGACATGAGGTTCTGGTGGCGAATCCGCGGCAGATGCAAGGATCGAAGCGTCGCCGGCGCAAGAATGACCGGATTGATGCAGCCAAGCTGGCCCGGTTGGGTCGGGTGGATCCGAAATCGTTGTATTCGATTCAGCACCGCAGTACGGAAGTACGCGAGGACCTGCTGGTGCTTCGAGCTCGTGATGCGCTGGTGGGGTCGCGGACGGAATTGATCAACACCGTGCGTGGGTTGGTGAAGACCATGGGTGCAAGGCTGTCCAGCTGTTCAAGCGTTGTTTTCTCCAAGAGAGCGGAATCGGAGATTCCCGACGAGCTACGAGAGACGTTGCAACCATTACTGCGTCTGATCACGGGGTTGAATGATGAAATCAAGGTCTACGACCAGCGCATCGAAAAGCTGGCCAGCGAGAAGTATATGCACACGAATTTATTACGACAGGTGCCCGGTGTAGGGCCTGTCACCGCGCTGGCATACGTACTAACCCTGGAAACTCCTCTGCGTTTTGCCAAGAGCCGCGA
>DASYBJ010000287.1:0-3542 GCA_036500845.1 Acidobacteriaceae bacterium | reverse complement strand
ATTGACCGGGTTCGTTGCATCGATAAGAGTCATTCCATCGAGAGGTCTACAGGAAGACAGAACATCCACCGCAGTTGATGCTGGTACAGCGAGCAATACGAGCGAACCTGCTGCAACAGCTTCGCGGAAGGACAAGATCTTTGCCTCCCCCAGCTTCAACGAGGCTTCCTCCGGATGTCTTGAGCCATAGAGGACCGGAATGTCATTGGCTGAACAAAGATTTCCAATCGCACGACCAAATGATCCTGTACCCAGAATTGCGACCAAGCCTGTTAAAGAAACAAGCTACCGCCTGACAGAACGAGGCTGGTCGCTTATTCCACTCTTGCAGCACATGCAAGAATGGGATAAAGCTGATCAAGAATCACTCGCGACAAACGCGTCCATAGCAAGCTGAAAGCGTTTCTGCAAGAGTAGTTGATTGTGTCTTCAGGCCGGCAAATTGATTGCTGGGCCTACACCGACGCATGGATCGAACACACGATCAGCCCCTACCTCACGGAACATATCAAAATCCCGCCAAAAAACCACCACAGCCAGACTACGGTTATACGTTAAAACAGACTGTTTCCCGCCGTTGAGATCCAAATGGCCCATTTTGTATCGAATCGTTGCCATATCCCTACAGGATGAAATTCAGGCTCGGAAGCTCGTGCGCAAATCTCTGCGCCGCCGGGCAACGGCCCGTCGGCGGATTGGCGTTTCCCTATCGTTTCCGGGAGCTCGTCGATCCCCATGCGTGGTATCCGATAGCATTCGGGAACTGAAAAAGTATTCGCCGGGCGGAGGGCTCTAATGTACATTGCTGTGATCGGATGGGGCTCGCTCATCTGGAGTCCCGATTCTCTGCAATTGGCCTCGCGGTGGCGACGCGACGGTCCGCTGCTTCCCGTGGAATTCGCGAGGATTTCAAGCGACGGCCGGCTCACCCTTGTCATTCACCCAACAGCACAATCGGTACAAACCTTGTGGGCGATTGCCACAGCGACCGAACTGACCGACGCGTGCAAGAACCTTCAGGACAGAGAGGGAACGACTGCCGCGCGAATTAATAGCGCCACGGCGGCCGGGGCATTCAGCGAGGAAGTACCGGCGGATGTACAGGACGCCATCGCGCAATGGCTGGCGTTGCACCGGACGGTAGACGCCTGCGTCTGGACAGGCCTTCCCAGCAATTGGATGGAGAAACGTGGCAAGCCATACTCGGCTGACGATGCGGTGTTATACCTCGCCGGACTGCATGATAGTCGGCGCGCGAGGGAATATGTCCAAAATGCGCCGGCGCAGATAGAGAGCGCGGCTCGCAGAGCCATACGTGCTCAGTTCGGATGGACGAACGCAATTTTGCCGGACAACCTGTTCGATAATGTGTAATCTTCGGTTGCAGAACAAAGATAGAGAACATGAAATCCACGGGCAAGGGAGCCGCGGCGGGTGGAAGTGCGCCGGCCGATCGCAAACAGTCACAGTAGGAAGACCACGATGGGAAACAAGGCGATAAAAAGCCTTGCGGCTACATCTTCCGTACATTGATTACCAGAAATGGTGTCCGGGTGTACGCGAAAGATCACGGCCTCAAGGCATGGCGCATACCCGTCTACGCGAAAGCGTAGGTAGGGGGCTCCAGCAACAGTCAAAACTGGCGCGCAAGTCCGGTTGCGGGGAACAGAAGAGTACTCGCTTGACTCCGAGCAGAGGCTCCCGGAAGCTTTTACTGGATCAGACATCCTTTCTGGTTTACCGCTAGTCTCAGGCCGGCCGCAATCTGCCGTAGCGACAGGGCGCCTGCAGCAGCAATTCGAGCAAACGCCATGCCCGATGCTACAGTGGCTTGGCATACTCTCGAGGCCCGCTAGCTACAATTTAGCATCCTCTTCCTAGTTACAGTGGTGAATGACGCAGTATTGATTGACTTCTGCCCGTGCTTTGGCTGACGCTGAGTTTTGTTCGGCCTTGGAAAGATTGTTCTCCCTTGCGTAATTGTCAGTGTACTGTTGCATGTTCATCCGGACTTCTGTCCACGTGCCCTGATGTGAGCGGTTAGTAGAGAGGTACAGGCATGTCTGCTTGGACATGAGATAGTACGTTTCGACTGCCTGTTTGTGTTGTGCTGTCACTGAGTCAGCGAATGCAGTGCTCATGGAGAGCGCCGCGAATACAACGAAGGAATAGACACAGAAAGTTTTCAAGATATGGCTCCAATGCGGATTGCGTCCGAAACGTGGGGGATATTCCCACGTTTCGGCTCGACGCCTCAAGCCTTCGTCAGGCGGTTGTACCTTTCAGCACCCTCTGAGCCCTGGGTAAATCGACGGGCACCACATCGGTTCATCGGCACAAATCGTCCCGAGGAAGAGAAATACGAGAAAAACTACGATGACTGCCGTCACTTGCCACCCCTGTGGATAACGCACATGCGGCGACGCTGGGGAGGCATTTGATACAGAGTTTTGAAATTCAACTGATCTTCTTCCGGTTCTTCTTCGAAGCAGGAGTCTAGGAACTCGAGCCAAGATTCGCGGTCCTCATCGAAAGTGCCTTCGCTGACAACCCGCGAGTTGATGCGCGTAGAGACTGACTGCTGCAGGCACTGCTACGGAATCTCTCACGGCTACCAGTGGACTCCGGCGGAGTACGACCGTGAGACCTCTGATGCTCTGCGGGCCGGCTCACCGGCACCTGAGCTTGCCGGCGGCATTGGATACAACCCTAAGCTGCCTCCAGTGGATTCCTGCCCTGAGTGTCATGGCTGCGGTGTCTCGACCGTGATCGTGACTGACTCCCGAAACCTGTCACGTGGCGCCTCGAGGCTTATGGCGAGCGTCAAGAAAGCCAAAGATGGGACTATCGAGCTTAAGACTCACGACCAGCAGGCCGCTTTAATGGCGCTCGGGAAGCACAGCGGGACGGTTGTTCAAGCTTGCGTCTAATGGCCCAGTGGTTAGACGTTCACAACATCGCAGCGCCGAACGGTGGTGAGTGGCATGCAAATATGGTGCGACGTGTTCTGGGTAGCTAAAAAGCAACCTGCGTCCTTCAAAATCTTGCTACCTTTGGTGCGGCGGCAGGCATAAGCTATCTTTCAAATGGACAGCAAGGGGTGGGTTGAATTAGGCACAGGTATAGGAACGATCCTAGTGGGTGTCGCCACAATCGTAGCCATCATCAGAGGACCGATTATCGCTCTGCGGATACAGAGAACCCTGGATGAGGAGCGTGAGGTTAGGAACAGAAAAATCGAAGTCTTCAAAACTTTGATGTCCGCCCGCCCCACACGGATGTCACCAACATTCGTGCACGCTCTAAACATGATCGATCTCGAATTTACGGATGCACTGGGGTTCTGTCGCGATAAGGAAGTCAGAGTAGAGAAGGGCTGATGTGTGAGAGTTGGTTATGCACTAAGGAGTGAAACTGCTGTGCGGGAGTGCGCCGGAGGCCGAAGTAGTTTTTCATCTGTCCCTTGTTGATCATGTGCATGAGTTCGATACCGGTTAATAAGATGCGGGCACAGGTGAACTTCTTGAATCCCAGCATCGGTC
>DASYBJ010000286.1:0-6632 GCA_036500845.1 Acidobacteriaceae bacterium | reverse complement strand
CCGCAAGGGACAGTTCGCACTCAGTCGACTTCAACTCAAAGATCAAGCTGCGCCGGAAATCTGGAACGCAGTCCTTGCCGCATAAATCTCATCACCCATTACTGCCTCACCGCGACCACTTTACCTATTTGCACCAGAGCCATCTTCCGCAGCTCGTCCCTGAGGCTTCGCCCAAATGGCTTTCTTTTAGAGGCGAGGGTGTCATCGCAGAAAATGACCCGGATGAGCAGCAAAAACAGCTTCGATATAACGATCTCGTAGCCTCTGCGGTCATCCTCCACAATGTTGTCGATATGAGCCGAATACTGACCCAGTTAAAAGCAGAGGGGCAAGACGTGCACTCCGAGGATCTGAACTTCTTAAATCCTCATCTGACAAGCTGCGTGGAGCGCTTCGGGGATTACACGCTGCACATGACCTAGCCGCCGGAGCCATGGCTAGATGATCAAACCCTGTCCAGAAAAAGGCCCACCCGATTGCCCAGCCATGCCGCTCTGCCCTTTGCCGGTGAAGCGTAGGACGACGGAGATCGGAGACTCTAGCGGTTGAATGGTGGATTTTTACACTTATCTCGGCTGAGGGCCTTTTTAGCAGAGTGGCGAGAAGTGCAGCCAAAATCAAACCGACCGTTTTCATGCGAGTCATCTTTATCCTTTGCAAGGCCGTTTTGGTGGTCTAGTAGTGCTTGTATGCCTGATTGAACTGGGGGCGCGGCATGGAATGGATGTAGGCTGAGACATCGTAAGCCTGTTGAGCGGTGAGTGTTCCGGGATGGTTCTGGGGCATGTTGTGCATGACAAATGCTGCCATCTTGTCCAGATTATTCATGCCAGCTCCATCGTTATAGGAATCAGGTCCCCAGACCGCAGGGAGCACGGGGGGCACTCCCGCGCCATCGCTGCCGTGGCATCCGGCGCACTGAGACACGTAAACCGCCTTGCCACTCACAGGGCCTCCGGCCAGCGGGGGCAGCTTCACAAATCCCCGCCCCTTGTAAGGTTTCCCTTTGATTTCGTCCCGCGACAACCAGTTGATATATGCGACGAGCGCCTTCATCTCCTGACTATCTTCCGGTAACGGTCTTCCGGCCTCGCTGCGGGAAAAGCATTCCTGGATGCGGTTCTGCAACGAAATCACATGCCCGGCCCGTTTGTTGAACATGGGAAAGAGACCTGCCAGATCTGTCATCGGCGCTGCATACGGGGCGGTGCCGCTCTGGATATGGCAGTCATTGCACGCGAGCTTATTGCCGACATAACTGCCGGCGTACTTAGGTGTTTCATCAAAGATCAGCTTTCCCTGATGGACAAGTTCCATCTGCGGGCCGGACTGTTGAGCGGCCGGTGATTGCTTCGCAGAAGCATGCCACGCACCCTTCGAGCAACCTCCCATAAGCAAACTGAGAAGGAATGGCCCTACGAGACAAGCTGTGATTGAAACGCCTTTGTATCGCTGGTGACGCATTTTGTTCTCTCTCTCAATGGGAAGCAATCGGAATAGAGCGAAATCCAAACTTGTGGTAAATCGTCTGCGCCGGCTCACTGTTCAGGAATGCAAGCCACTCAGCAGCAATTTCCGGATGAGGAGCATTCTTGAGCACGCCACCCGCATAGGTTGCTGTGGTGTTCTGATTAGCTGGAATCACGACGTCCTCGATGGGGTTGTGAATGCTCTGCTGGAAGCGCACTTCAGAAGCCCATGTGACTCCTGCATCCACCCGCCCACTCATGATTCGCATGGGGATCTGCCGGTGATGAATCTCGGTAAGGACCGTTTTGCCAGCCTTCACCTTGTCCTGATACACAGCCTGATAGAGCGAATCTCCACCAGCCTTGCGTAATGAATCCGCGATCTGGTTGGCTACGCCTTCCCATTGCGGATTTGGCATGGACAGACGAAGGTCAGGACGCGCGAGATCGTTCAGCGAGTGGATACCCTTCGGGTTCCTCGCCGACACCATGATCTCAAGGTCATTGGTCGCGTACTCGACTACACCATTCACCTCTCCGTCTTTCTCCATGCCATGCAGAACCCGCGCGCCTGCTTCATACACATCGCTTTACCTGGATCGTGAGATTGCCAAGTGTAATGGCGCCGTCTGCCGCTATCTGTTTACGCAGGATGCCAGGAGGGAGAGTCTCGTAGAAAATTTCGCCTTTCAGCTCGGGGTGCTGTTGTTCGAAGGCCGCGATCAGTTGAGGCAATACAAAGAACTGGTTTCCTCCGATAAAGATGACCAGCCGCGCATCCGCTGGATTGCCATGAATATCCGGTACGTTGTCCACATCCGCTACATGGAATTCATAGCCTTTTTGAGAAGCAGGATTGTTTGCGCCTTTGCTCCACGGCGGAACAGCTTGGGAATATACAGCCGTTGCTCCCGCAACGGCAAGGAGCACTGTTAGAGATATGCGAGCGAACTTCATATTGACCTTTCTTGTGGCTTACAGAGTGATGTAGGTGTAATGGCCTTCCGCCTGGAGAAGAGCGACGGCGGCGACCATCGAAGCGACCACCAGAACGCCGGGAACGGTGTGAGCCAGCATCTCGTGAGCGACCTCTTCCGGGTTCTTTGACCAGTTGTTGCGCTTGATCAGAACACGACCCTGCTCTTCGGTTGCCGTGTGGCAACTGAGAAACTGCACCCCACGCACCTGTAGAGTCTCGATACTGGTGTCCTGATAGACGGAGTTTTTGTCGTTCAGAGCACTCAACGCATCAGTTTTGCTCGTAAGCGTGCTCTTGTAGAAGGGGTTTCTTGTCGCAGGCTTCTCCGTCGCAGGATCGATCACCTTCAGCCACGCGCCGATCTCATATTTCTCCCAGATAAAGTCGTCATAGTTGAGCATGTTCGTTGGCCCGTGCAGTGCTGCGGCGATCTTGATCTGATGTTCAGGAACGTTGAAGCCGAACCGTAGACCATTCAACGAATTTTTGACGTTGTTCAGGAACTTCCCATCGGCGATCTGAGTAACGTCATAAACCTGCTTGATCCGTGCCGGATAATGTACCAGCTTCTCGAACTCCGCCAACTTCCATTCGTCCGTCTTCCAGACGAGTTGAGCTTTGGCTTCGGTCGGAATCGCGGCGGTGGCACCGAGTGCTGCAAGTCCGACGGTTGCCGTCGATACAAAAGATCTACGAGTTAGGTTTTGCATGATTGTTCTCCTCAGAAACGTCTGGTTGTGAATGCTGTTCTGTCATTGAATTGATTCCAAGATTCCTAAGAAACTGAAACTTCGGATTCTCGAAACGATCTTTGATCGTTTTGGATCGTCGTTGCCACACGATTAAAAGCAAAAGGATGAGCGTGATTATTCCGATGAGCCAGGCGATCATTGCATTGCTCCCATACCGGAGGCGGGCTGTGCAGGGCCCCGCACGGATGTCGATGCAGAGACGGGCAGAGGTCCCTGATAAAGCGATCGCATATAGTACGTGACGGCCTGTGTCTCAGCAGGCGTCAGCAGAGGCCACGCCGGCATGCCGCTTCCAGGAACTCCTTCGTGGATCACGCGCGCAGCCCCGTCGTAGGAAAGCCTCATGGCCTGGAAATTGGCAGGGCGCGGCTGATACTGAACAGCCTCCGGTCCGTTTCCACCGCCAGTCGCACCATGACAACGCACGCAATGGGTATCGAAGATGCGCTGCCCCGCGATCATTAGCCGCTGCGTAGATGTCCACTGCTCTCCCGGTTGCAGGTCCGGTGTTCGGCTCAGGGCAACGACGTAGCCTACGACGGCTTTGAACTGCGAATTCGGAAGGTCATCCCACGAAGGCATCGCGGTTCCCGGAACACCGTATTCGAGAGCGTGCCGCACGGCGTCTGGTGGCAACCCGAAGCCTGCCAGGTTGAAGGCGACAGGACGAAGAGAGCGCGCGCCTGGCGACGTCGCCTGTCCGTCTTCTCCATGACAACCCGCGCAATTCGCTAGGTACACAGCCCTACCCTCTTCGAGGTCGTCTGCGGATTGCGAAATTGCGGTGAGATAGTGGAGATCGAGTTGTGGAGGTAGAGCTTTACCGGCAGACTCCTGTAAAGCCGGTCGTCCAAGAGATTCCAGATAGGCGACAAGATCGAGAGCATCCTGAGAGGGCTTTGTTGGGTCGCCATGAAAGAGCCACTTGTAACCAGGCATCATCGAGTCCGCCACTACATAACGGGGGTTGTACAGATGCACCAATTGCCAATCTTTCGGACGCTTCCCTGATTCGCGTGCCAGGTCTGGACCGATTCTTCTCGTCCCCCACATCTGTGGATACTCTCCTTGTGTCTCCCATGCTTCCGTGGGATGGCCAAAGCGCCATTCGTCTGCGGGAGTGAAGCGCACCTGTTCGGTGTGGCAGTAGGCGCATCCATTTCGCGCATAGATTCCCTGGCCATGCTTCTCCTGCGCGGTCAATTGCATTCGCCCGCCAGCAGGCGTAGTCCGAGCGATCCTTTCGTGCAAATGAATGGCCGGGACAACACCAAGTGCCAGGAAGGAGATGACGAAGAATCCCAACCCCGCTCCGAACGTAGCTCCATTCGCGGTACTGATCCATAGGTCGGCTCGCTTCTCGCTGGGAGCAGGGTATTCCTGATCCGTGGAGGGACCTTCCGTAGCGTGATTTAGCTCGCCGGTGAAGAAGCTGGCTCCGAACACTACAAATCCTGCAAGCAGCAAACACCCGTCCACTGTCCGAAATACCCAGTAGGGCCGCGAAGAGCGTACCGACTCGATCCAAGGGAGATGCTGCTGCCACAGATCGGCCTGAACAAGACCGGCACCGGTCAAATCCAACACCATCAGTCCGAGGCCAATCACGAGCAGCCAGTAGGACCAGGCCAGCGCGCGCCTGTTGGAGCGAACACCTGGAATGTTCTTCCAGAGATGAGCAAGACCTCCCATCGCAGCGAACGAAGCGAACCCGATCATGGCCAGATGGGAGTGTCCTATCACCCAATCGGTGAAGTGGATGAAGCTGTTGAAGGCCATCACAGCTTGCACGGAGCCCTGAATGCTAACGATCAGATAAAGGACAACACTTGTCCACACAAATCGAAGGGGGATGTCAGTCACAACCGCTCCGTCCCTTGCGATTGCGATCGAAAGCAGAAGGTTGGTCACCACAAGGATGACGTCAATGCCCTGATAGATAGAGGCTATCTCCGAGGCGTGCTGCGCGCTCATCGGGAGCGCGGAGTAGACATAGTGGTGGATGCCGTTCAGAGGATATACAAGAAACAGCAACCAGAATCCTATCATCGAGTAGAAATGGCTGTAGATCGGCTTGCGTGTCACCGCGGGGATCACAAAGTATGCAATCGCTGTAGCCAGAGGTGTGATGAACACGCCGACTGCGTCGTGAATCCAAAGGCCACTAAATGCTGCTCCCATCACGCCAGGCAGCAGGTGCGGGATGAGATTGCCCACAGGGTACGCCAGGAATGTAAAAGTGAGACCTCCAAGCAGATACCAGCCTGAGACATACAGCTCTGACGCACCGCACTTCAGGAAAGGCAATCCAAATTGAAGGATCAGAAGAAAGAGCGAGAGCTCGATTACCGCGGCAATGATAAGTGGAAACTCTGCCCATTCCAGCGGCTGGCTCGACCCCGCCAGCACGAGGCTCCACCCGCCAACCACGGCGATGGCATTCCATATCCAGAAGATGATCCAGCCAAGCCGCGGACTTGTCACCGGCCTTCTAGTGAGAAACGGAACGGCATAGTAAAGAAATGCTATGAAGGCGTTGCCCAACCACGCGTACAGAATGCCTTGCGTATGGTCGTAACGGAGCCTGCCCCACGTGTCCCAGCCATGCGCGCCCAGGAATCCCGGCGCATGGAACTTGATGGAGACGGCAAGGCCAAAGAGGGCCGACAATACCAACCCTACAAATGCGGCAATAGCATGGGCACGAACCAGTCTGTAGGCAATGCCGGGAGGTGTCGGGCAATCCTTCATCCCAACACCACCGGTTGCAGAGATGTAAGCGGCTGGTGATCGACTGAACCAGGATGTATTACCGCCGTCGAGGGATCGACATAGCGCAAGATGAGGACGGAAAGAATAAGAGCCAACAGAAAGAGAAATCCGACAAAGACTCGCTGTCGAAGCGGAAGGGTGCGAATCGAATGTGATGTTGATTCTTGTTGGTTGACCATAACGTGCCCGCCGATGTGCTCTTTCGTACTGACAAAGCATCGCCCGTTGCTCGGGGTGCAGTCCAAGTACAAATTCTTATGCGGTATAAACTCAGGTCGCGGGGGTGTTCGCCGAATGGCTACGGGATATGCTCCTGACAGCGCTCATTCGCGGGGATGGGACTGCATGGGTAGTCTCACTGTAAAAAGCAGGCTGTGATCATAGGAGTGATACTGAGTTGCGGCGATCTGCATCCCAACCCCGAATGCAAATCCAGAGGAACGCGTGACTGGGAACCTCCCGAGAATGACACCGGGCGTTAGGAATGCCTGCGTCTTCCCGGCCTTCGGCCCCCCCGAATCCTCCAGGTTGGCGGAAGCGGTGATCAATGGAGTTACCCAATGCGGTTGGCTGGAGCGAGTAATGGTCGCTCGATCGAGCCATGAAAGGTGAGTTGGCTCTTGGGCCTTGGCCAGGGTTCCCCAGAGGATTGTTACCCCC
>DASYBJ010000285.1:0-3856 GCA_036500845.1 Acidobacteriaceae bacterium | reverse complement strand
TGCATGAGATGCCTCGAGGACGACCGACGCGGAGACCAGTTCTTGCGTCTTGATTGGCTGTGCGCAGCCATCACTATCTGTGAAATACACTGTGTCCCATTGTGGTTGTATGAGGAGCCTTTGGGAGCGTTGCAGTGTTTTCACGATGACAATGGCGCGCGTTTCACCTTCTTCACACGAAGCCACTCTCACTATTCGGGCCGTCGCAAGGACGAAGCCGTGCTCCGTGCTCTCTGCCGGTTTGAGCAGGCACTGAAACGCGCCTTGGCCGGTGAAGTGCGAACACTGCCTGGTTTGGACAGCATTGCGTTCGTCGCCGTCGTCACGGACCTCATCTGGGCTCTCCTGCAAACTGTGGCGAGAGATGGCACCAGGCTCGCACACCACTTCGAGGTGGAACACTTCCCCGTCCCGCCGGGATGGCGAGCACCGTACACTCTGCGCGCACTCTCGGGGCTAGACATCTGGTTCCGTCAGTCTGTCCTCGCTATCGTCGCCTGCTTGCTCCTACCAACCTATTTCGCCGATCTGATCACCGTTTCCAGTCATCTAGGCCGGCCAGACACGGATGCCCGTCTGCTCGACGTTCTTGGGCCGGAGAACGTCGATACGCTTCTGGGCCGCGCCCATCGATGGCCCATCTACTTTCGTCTCCGAATGGAGAAGGCCGCTCGCTCGCGCCCAATTTCCAGAGATGTGAAGCGAAAGTCTACTGATTAGTTGCGAAAGTCTACTGATTGACTGCAAAGTCTAGTTATTAGCTGAGAACGACACCCGAGGCATCGGTGATGCTGCCTCTATTGATGTAGGCAATCCACGCGATGTTGCCGCTGATCTGGATGTCAGGTTCGGTCACGTGCTCGTCGTAGCGCTTGCCGGCAGCATGTTGGGCTTTGATGGCGCCCATGATGGCATCCCCGTTGAATCGCGTGCCATTCGCGAAAATGTAGAAGTCTGGCGCTATGACGGAGTCGAACTTCGCGATATCCTCCGCGCTTGCAGCGCTGAATATTGTGTTCACTGTGTCAATGATCTGAGTTTGTTCGGCTGTGACAGGCTTATGCTGGCTTTTCGCAATAACGGGATTTAGAGAAAACATCAGCGTTAAAGCGAAGGTGGTAACGGCGAGATGTAGCCGTGAAGACATGGAAGAACTCCTGTTGGGTCTATCGGATGAAACACACTTGGGTTTTACTTATTCCTGAATGCAAAAGCTCGTATCATCGTTCAGGCGCAATCAAGCTTTGCAGGCGGTGCTCAACGGAAGCTGGATTTTGACCTCAACTTATCCCATGAGCCAACTTCAGCATCTCTGCACCACGTTCGCCGATGACGACGCAAGGGGCCATCGTGTTACCGGTTGTCACACGGGGCATGATGGAAGCGTCCGCGATACGAAGGTTATCGATTCCATAGACCTTCAACTGGCCGTCTACCACCGACATCGCATCTCGTCCCATCCTGGCAGTCGAGGCCTCGTGAGCATAGCTGATGGCTGCATCGCGAATATAATTTTCAAGGGCAGGTCCTTCTAAATTGCCCGGCGCCACCTCTCTCTTTACGAAAGGGCGAAGCGGGAGCGAGTTGCCGATTTCCCGGCAAATCCTAACGCTAGCGATTGCCGCTCTCAGGTCATCCGGGTGGGAGAGAGTATTGGGCTCAATTTGGAGCGGGTCTTGCGGGGTAGGCCCTGTCAGATGAATCTGGCCTCGGCTCTTCGGTCGCACGACTCCTGCGAATAATGTCCAAGATCCCATAGGCGGATTGAATTGAGCTGTGATTTCAGGACCGCAGACTGGTAGTTCAATCAGGCAAGGCTGCAAATCAGGACCGTCGAGAGATGCGTTGCTCTTCCAAAAGAAAGTTGCTTCACATGCGTTGTTACGCGGAGCGACGGGTTGCGGATACTCCCAAATACAACTGACACCAAAGTGATCTTGAAAGTTTTGACCCACTCCCGGAAGATGCTGCACGAGAGGTATCCCGAAGCGCTGAAGCTCTGCCTGATCGCCAATGCCAGACTGCATAAGGACCTTCGGCGTGTGGATCGCACCCAACGACAGCACAACCTCAGATCCTGCATTGATGCTCAGGGTCTTCCCGTTGTAAATAATCTCTACCCCTGTGGAGCGCTTCCCTTCGAAAATAACCCGGCTGACTAATGCGTGCGTGAGCACGGTAATGTTTGCCCGGTCCATATAGGGGAAGACATAAGAACGAAATATAGACTTGCGCCTTCCATTACGAACCTGTATGTCGTGAATCGAGCAGCCTCCGTTACCTTCCATCATGGAGCCGTTTTGAGTTTTAAAGACAGGAATCCCTATCGAGCGCGCTCCTTCTAACATGGCTAAGGCGACCGGGTTAGGATCTGGCGCCGGCTGAACGAAAACTGGCCCGTCAACTCCGTAGTGTTTCGAGTCCGGCACTCCATGCCAATCTTCAATACGGCGATAGACCTTCAACACCGACTCGTAGTTCCATGCTGCATCATCGGCCTCACCCGCAACAAAATCCCAGTCATTCTTGTGGCCGTGGGACCAAACCATAAGGTTGATACTGGACCCACCTCCCAGTACCTTGCCCATGGGAAGAGGCATGGAGCGTCCGTTGAGATGCGGGTTAGGACCACCTGAAAAGCCCCAGTTGCGCTCGCTCCCAAGGTTCAATGGCCACTGATTCGCTTCCATGACGCTGGGTACATCGTCGCTTCCTCCCGCCTCAAGCAGCAGCACGCTGACAGCAGAATTCTCTGCCAGTCGACGCGCCACCACCGAGCCGGAAGAACCTGACCCACAGACGATGAAATCGTAACGTGGTTTCAGTTCAGTAGCGAGTTTGCTTTGGTTTACTCGCACCTGTTCGATGAAATCGATCATCTCAGAATTTGGTTCAGGCTTCGAACTGTAGCTAGCATCTTTTGTGGATGACGAACCCATTAAATGACTCCTTCGATATCAAGAACATCTCAGAACTTCCTTTACACTCGAGAATCACCTTGAGTAGCGTGACAATGCTGGTTCTACGTTCTTTACAAAAAGCTCCAACATTACGGCACAATTTCAACGTCTGAGGGAGCAACATCCACCGACTGTTGATCAAGAGCCTGATCAGAGGCATGACTACTTGGTGCTTGCTTTCGAGGGTTGCGAAATTCAAGAAGTCGTTGAGCGGTCCTTTCTGTGATCTTCCTCATCGGAAGATCAGCTGCACTCGCCTGATCATGACTATCTTTCCATTCTTTTATAGCGCCGAGCGGTAACCCGATCGTGCCGAATCAAACGGTTTTGTGTCCACACTAGACGACAAACTACCTAATACATAGAAGCCACTTCTATGTAGTTGAATTTAGAACCAACACGGACGATGTTTTTCCAGCCCTTGTTTTCATTTGGCCAGAGCTTTCTGTCCTCCGCCGGCCTGTCCAACGAGAGTGTGAAGTATTATGCCTCGCTGGTCCAGTTCTATACTGTACCTTTAGAGTTTGCGGAAGACATTGCATGCAACCTCGTGTTCTTGAAGTTGGCCGTATTCGCGGTCACACTTATAATAGATTAGACCTGTCTGTTCTTTGATTCAGAAAAATCTGCCCGCCTCACAGGTTGCGCTTCAACCCTTCAGCAAAAACGTTGAAAGCATTGTCGAAGAACATCTCCAGACAGTGCTTGGTAATACCTGAGCTTAGACCAGTCTGCTATTAGTGGCGCAGAAAGCTCACCTCCAGTGAGGGAAAGTGAGTTCTTAGTTCTTGAGAAGCAGATTGAAGGTCAGGTCTAAGAAAAGGTCTAGCGGCTTGTCGCTCTGTTCGGCCTTCGCGCGCACCTGCGCGCCCTCCCAGCTGTTTACCACCAATGCC
>DASYBJ010000284.1:0-2951 GCA_036500845.1 Acidobacteriaceae bacterium | reverse complement strand
CGCGCCTATTTCTGGACCTTGACGACGAAGTATTCGATGGTACCGCCGGCCGGAAGTATCATTTGGTGGGGCGTGTTCGCGGGTATGTGAGCGACGTCGCCCTTGTGTAACGTGACCGACTTGCCACCCTTCACAGAATCGCCGCGCTGCTCATTCGGAGCGGTCGTCTTGGCATTGACCAGGCTTCCTCCGGTGACGAGAGTGGCGCTGCCGTCAAGAATAAACATCACATCGGCCATCTGCTCGTGCAGTTCACCCTTTCCACTTTTGTTACGAAAGGAAACCATTGAGGAATGGTTCGGATATTTCTCGAGTTGAAGGGCAGCATCGCCACCCGCCTGATCGGCCTTGGGCATAAGATCTTTCTTGATCTGCTCGAACTTCTGCGCGGAATAGGTGTCGACCGACTGGGCGCTCGCGATGATCGGGAGGAGCGGCAGGCAGGCGCCTAGCGCAAGAGCTGCAACATGGAGTCTCTTCATGAAAGGAATCCTCGTACGTTTAAAGTTTGAGATGGTTGTACAGGACCCCAGGCGGGCGTCCCGTGAGAAGGACAAGTGGAAGGCTCCGAAGGAAATGCTGAAACTCCTTTGAAACGAGGGGTCCCGTTCAAAGTTGCGAGGGCCACTTTCAAAACAGGTGCCGCTCGCTTTGGGCATGCTCAGAAGGCCTCACAAATCATGCAAGCAGAGTATTTGAACTCTCTTCAAAAAACCACAGACATTCCACTTTTCTCTCGCCCTCCTGCACCCAGTCCCGTATTATGGGAACCGGTAAACGGCCCGGCGGAGGAACATGAGTTCCCGGCAAGAAGATGACCGAAAGGTACCCTGGTAGATGAATACGCGCTCGAAGATCAAGAAGCCTCATATCTATCGCGTTCAAGTATTGGATCGGGCTTTCCAGATCCTGGACCTGCTAGCTGACGAGAAGTCAGGCGCAGGGCTTATGGAAGTTGCTGAACGCTTAAAGCTCCACAAGAGCACTGCACACCGGTTGATGATGGTGCTTGAATGGAGCCGTTTCGTTGAGAAGAACACCGTCACTGGCAAATATCATCTCGGTTCCAGGCTTATGGAACTGGGCTTGTCGGCAGCCTCGCGGCTCGATGTGTACGAAGTGGCCGGCCCGTACCTTCGGTCTCTGGTCAAGGAGACCGGGGAGACTGCACATCTGGCCGTGTTGCGCGATGGTCAAGTGGTCTCGATCGTGAACATCGAGAGCAGCCAAACGCTGCGCACGCCGGCGACTGTGGGTACGCGCACGCCCGCCCATTGCACATCGCTGGGGAAAGCGATGCTGGCCTTCGCCTCTCAAGAGCATCTGGAAGAATTTCTTCACGAGCGAAAACTTGAGTCATACACGCGGAATACGATCACTTCTCTCTCGCGCTTCAGAGCGGAACTGCGCGCGATCCGCAAGCGTGGGTATGCCATTGACAACGAGGAGCGTGAACAAGGGTTGCGCTGCATCGGCGCGCCACTTCGTGACAGTACGGGAGAGGTCATTGCGGCAATAAGTATTGCTGGGCCGGTGTTCCGGATCGGGGAGGAACGGGTTCCGACGCTGGCCAGCACTGTGATGAGGATTGCCGCCGCGATCTCCGCGTCGCTCGGTTATCGGGGGATCAAAACTAAGGTGGACGGGGAAGTTCAGTTCGCGGATTGATGACCAGCGGGTCGGCTAGTCAGCTTATGCTTATCCGGTTGTTTCAGCAGACCACAATAGGTTGCGATTATTGCGTTTTCACAATTGCTGTGATCTGGCCAGAGTTGGTTATATGCAGCTTTTCTTGATGAAAAGCCGCGTTCGGACTCCAATTCCTGGACGACACCAATTGTGAAAACGCCGTAGCCGCGTCCTCAAGCAGCTACTTTGCGACGTCGTAGCGTAGTCGGACGACGCCGTCAGAGTACTTCCTTGCTGAACGCAAGCGGAGCGGGACGTCCCGATGGCGCGGCGCCACGAGTGGAATGCCCTCACCTATGAGCGTGGGAATAATGTGGATGTCGAACTCGTCGATCTCGCCGGCATCGAGGAACGAGGCGATCAGCCCGCCGCCGCCCATCATCCAGATGTGTTTTCCGGGCGTGGCGCGCAAACGCTGCGCAAATGCCTTCACCGGCTCCGACACGAATTCCACGCCTGGCGTTGCCCGTTTCGGCGGTTTCCGGGAGAACACGTAGTTGGCGAGCTTCGTATCGAACATCCGGTCTTTCCTACTCTTTTTTCGGTAATAGGCGAGAACCCAATCGTAGGTCTTGCGTCCCCACAGGATAGTGTCGATCGTGGGGTAAAACGCGCTCATGCCGTAATCGACCGTGCTCGGTCGGCGATTTAGCCATTCGACATCGCCGTCTGGCCGAGCGATATAGCCGTCAGCGCTCGTCGCGATGTAAACGATGATCTTTCGGTACGCTTTCATGACGCAATCTCCAAATCTCCAACTGGGTCGCTAAAACTGGTGGAAATTCCTTGGAAACGGCGGGCGGAGGCACTCCTAACGCTACCGCTAGTGGCTTGCTGAAACAACCGGATGAGCAGAAGTCAGCTAGTCGGTAAATCTTGATGCTCACTTTTGTCGTTTCCCAAAGCAGATCCCTCGACTACGCTCGGATGACGGCTACTTTTTCTGAGGATTGAGGACTGCTTTTCCGACCCCTAAACCTGACCCCCGTCTTTATCCAGCCTCTGACGCAGAGTACGCGTCAGAAATGGGGGGAACCCATTTTCGTGGTGCTTCCCTACTGCGGCAAATGCGAAAGAGGGTCGGCTAGTCGCCGGGTTGGCGAATCCTGATGCTTACCGTTGAGGAGTTTGATCAGTCGGAGAGGACGTCGGAGTAGTCGCGGAACTTATAGTCTTTGCGCTGCGATCTTCCTGTCGACCAGTTCACTTTTGCCTGGAAGTGTTTGGTGCGGGAGATGTGGTCGGCGAGGATATCTGCTGCC
>DASYBJ010000283.1:0-29439 GCA_036500845.1 Acidobacteriaceae bacterium | reverse complement strand
CAGCCCAAAGGAGACAAGGACGCGTCACTCACGCGCACCTCCGGCAAACAACATCTCTGGATCCCCAACGCCGGCCACAACGACATCTTCCAAGCCGCGCCCAAACTCTACTTTGATAAAGTCCAATCCTTCGCCAACGAGATTCCCCTGAACTGAAACCGCGGGAGCGAGGGTGGTGCAGGTCCTCGCTGCCCTCCTGGGAACTGCCCTAGATTTAGCCCTGCGGTTTTTTGAGGGCAGTGGGGCACACTCGTGTCTATAGAAGTGATGCCGGCGTCCGCGAGAATGCCAAAACTTGAATCGGACTGCAATAGCATGCTGGCATCCGAACGAGATGCGAATTGCAAGCAGGCGTTCACCTCGCAAGGTACATCACCGCGGATTCAATTTGATCGACTAACTTCGCCATGCGCTGGTAGTCGAGCGTGTCATGCATATCCCCCATCGCATGATAATTCGGGTTGCGGTAGAACGCCGTGTCGGTGAGCATCACAGCGGGGTAGCCCAAAGCCCAGTAGTTGAGGTGATCAGAAAAATCGATTCCTGGGATCGAGCGGGGCGCGTTGGCCGAAACGAATCGGCAGATCGCCGCCCGCCAGCATCGCTCGTTTTACGGAGCGCACAAGCACGGGTTCACCCATCGGCCCTCAGCCGAGATAAGTGTAAAAATCCACCATTAACCCGCTAGAATTTCCGATCTCCGTCGTCCTACGTAACGAAGCCGCTGAAAACACTTCAGCAAGACCGCCAAACTCAACCGGTGGTTCGGCGTGCGCACCATGGCGCGGATCCAGACCATTTCCTCCTGTGTCGGCGTATTACTCCGCTCCAACTCAAGGGCCGTGATGACCCGTCCAAACCGCGGATAGGCAGTCCGCTCCAAAGAGGGCATTCTGAAGTTCTCCCCATGTCCGATCTATTATCTGCTGCAGTGCGAAGCCTCAGGGGAGAAAGGAAGCTCAATTCCTGGAAGAGGCGGTCAGCAAGAGCTGGCCGGCGGCGGCGGCGCACTTCTTCCCTCTTCTGGTCGGTTTTGCGCAGATTCTTTAGTGCACAGTTCTGCCACCTCGGGGAAGCCTATGGGTGGAATTTTGCACTTATGTCGGCTGAGGGCCTATTTGGTGAAAGTATCGCATGGCGCCGCTAGTGGCAGATCACAGCTGCCTTTGGCGGGGCAGCCGGCCGCAAGTATGCCGATGCCGTCCCACATATCCTTTGCCTCTCTGTACTGCTTGACTCCAATGTGAATTATGCCAGCACCGATCAGCGCGCTGCCAAGGCCGTTGTGTGACAATCCGACGCGAATGTTTTACCGTGGGTGAAGATTGCACGCCCCCGCGTCGCTCGCAGATTTCAACCATACTTCAATCTGAGACGAAGGCGTGCCGTTAATGAATAGCCACGTGCTTGCCGCTTTGGAAGGACCTTAATGTCAAACAGCTCGGAGATGGCGGATTGTCAGCATCTCGGGCAAAGACCACCAGTACGATTCGGGTCAACGCACTCCTGACAGAGTCGTTCTAAGCAATCCTTCCCGCGCACTCCAGCGGCATGCAGTAAATCCCTGACGCTTTCAAATCGTCGGCGATTGGTCGACATCAAGGGCGAATTCTCTCCGCGGGTCATCGCGCTTCCCTTCACAACCCGTAGGCTTCGACTGCTGTTCCGGCCAGCACGCGCCGCTGCTCTTCAAGTGAGAATCGAAGGAGCGCACGTTTTACTGTTTCCAGCCAGTGCCCATAGGGCGAGGCCAGCGTCAACACCGGCCAGTCTGAGCCGAACATCGTGCGCTGCGGTCCAAATGCCTCAAAGACAATCTCGAAGTACCCGCTCAAATCTTCCTCGGTCCACGATTGCCATGAGGCCTCTGTCACCATCCCGGATATCTTGCAGTACACGTTGTCACGGTGCGCGAGCTCCTTCAAGCGCTTCCGCCAGGGATAGAGGGCATGCTCTCGAATTCGCGGCTTTGCAAGGTGGTCCAAGATGAAAATCTGTTCCGGATGCCTGTCAACAAACCGGATCGTCTGAGGCAAGTGCGTTTCGAAAATCAGCAGATCGTAGCGCAGCCCAAACCGCTTTAGGAGACCCACGCCACGTTGAAAGTCCTCGCGCTCCATGTAGTAGGGATCCATTTCATCATGCAGCACATGACGCACGCCCTTCACCTTCGTCAGCGTTGCGAATTTCTCAAGATGCACCTCCACACCCGCATCTATCAGTGGAGCCCATCCCACTACGCCGCGAATCAACTCAGTCTTCGCGGCCAGCTCGGCCAGCCACTCCGTCTCCTGCACGGTCTGGCGCGCCTGCACGGCAACAGTTCCCGTAACGCCGGCCGCTTGTGTCACAGCTTTCAGCTCCGGCAAGAGATAATCGCGGCGCAACGCGTCCATATTCGCCGCCATCCACGGATATTCCTCCTGCAAATACCGCCACAGGTGATGGTGCGCGTCGATGCATTCCGGCTTCATCGCGCTCAGTTGTTCTCCGGCCGTCTCATGTCCAGGTCTTGTCCATCTCACTACGATCCATCGTTGGTAGTGACGCCAGCCCAAGCACCGCGGGTCAGATGGACGCCGTATTGGCTACCGAAGATCTGACAGGGTTAGCGTACAACGCCGTTCCTATACCATGGGCAAAAATAGATGCGGCTACCGGAGTCTAGCAGACCGCCGCCAGCTATCTCGAGCATGCTGAGCAGATGGATTCGAGCAATTGCATCACCCACTACCTTTTAGGCCGGGCCTACCTACCAGGCGATGAGCAGGAAAGAGGACGCGGCTCGTGAAATGAGCGCGGTCTCGCGCCTTCACGCCGGGAAGAATCAGTTACCGCAGCAATCGAGCACCATAACCTGCTCGCTAATTGAAGAGCGAAAGGGTGTTTCTGCGCAGGGTGATGGAATTACTGATATGCAAATCGGGGATTCCTGCTTGACCATGATGTGAGGCGCGCACAGGTCCTTCGTAGAATTGCCGGCCCGGAAGCGATCATCATGCTCGACGCCAATCAGCAGTGGTCCTTACCAGCTGCCATTGCCGCGTGTAAAGAGCTGGCGAGTATGCAGCCTTACTGGATTGAAGAGCCTACGCATCCGGATGACATCTACGTCCACAAAAAGCTCGGAATTGAGATCGCCCCTTTATTGGTGGCTCTAGGGGATCACGTTCCCAATCGTGTCGTCTTTAAGAACTACCTGGAAGCCGGCGCGGTGAATATTCTTCAGCCCGACTGCACGCGACTGGGCGGTGTAAGCGAATTTCTTACAGTGAGCCTTCTGGCCCGCAAATATAGTGTGCCAGTGGTTCCATGTGGGTGACATGGGACAAATTCAGCAGCACCAGGTGCTGTTCAACCACATCGCGCTAGGGCATCCGGAGACCTTCCTTGAACATATCCCACACCTCAATCGCAACTTCGCCACTCCTGCTGATCTTTTTGCGGGCCGGTATCGCACGCCCCAGGAACCAGGCAGTAGCTCGGATCTCGTATGAGTTCGAATGCTCTGAGATTGCTCCGGTGCTTCTTAGCGGCACGCTGTTGGGCAACTGCATGCCGCGCTGAAGCGGATACATAGTTGGCCCGCTTCCGTTGTGCTGAGCGCGGGAAGGATTGCCCTCATCGTGGCTGCGGTTACGGTGCTACGGTTCCGGTCGTTTTTTGACAGGATAATCTGCGTGCTAGTATGGGCGCCGGGGAACAAGTGAGCGCGATACCATTCGCTTCATAGCGAGCGACGCGACGTTGCGAGTCTTGTTTCCGTTGATTGGCCGGCCCAAATATTCGCTTACGGTCCAAATATTCGTTCAATGATCAGGAATGTCAAATGGCGCATGGTTCGCGTGTTGTCGAAGGCCAGAACTCACAACTCATCAAACAGAACCTTGCCGCAAAGCTGAAGGAAGAAATCATCCAGGGGCGTCTCGCGCCCGGCCAGCGCATCGTCGAAGGTCTCTGGGCAAAAAAGTTTGGGGTGGCACAAACTTCGGTACGCGAAGCTATCAATCTTCTCCTCGGTGAAGGATTTGCCACAAAGGCTTCGGGAAGAAGCGCCAGGGTTACCTGCTATTCGGAAGAGGACATCGGCCAGCTCTATGAATTGCGCGGTGCGCTCGAGGGACTCGCCGCACGTCTGGTGGCGCAGCGACAACCGGACCTGGCCCCACTGGTGACGGCGCTGAACGAAATGCGCAAGGCGACGAAGAGTGGGAACACGCAGAATTTGGTCGAAGCAGACCTGCACTTTCATCTGAACCTTGGCCAGCTTTGCGGAAATCGTTTCCTTTACGCGGAGATGGTTAGCATGCTCGTTCCACTGTTTGCTTTTGTATCCATGCGAGTCGTGCAGGAGCATCAGACAGCGCAGGCCTGGGAATCAGACCTGGCCCGCCATAGAAGGATCATCGAGTTGATACGCGAGGGCGATCCCATTTCGGTAGAATTTGCAGTCAGAGCAACAATGCAGCGGTTTTCCATGCGAGCATCCGAGATCTGGCGCGAGAAAAAAGCTGAATGAAATACTTCCCTGAAGTTTGCGTGCGGCGCATCGGGTCTGGAGAGCCCGGTGCCAGGCCCGGCAGTTGCCTGCACTCTGAATACCCTGTTGTCAGTTGGCCTGTTGTTTCAACGCCCTCCGAATAGTATCTGCAGCCTGTAATCCGCCAATGTCAGATCCCTGGGTATTGAAGTGGACGTTGTCCTTGTGCAGGTCCTGATGCTTCTCCATTAAAGCGTGTTGGTCGTCTAACGCCATCCCGTGCAGAAAGTGTTGTGCAAGCGCGTTGCGCGCATCGATGCGTGCGTTGGTCGGTCCCGGCTGCTCATCCTTGTCTTACGGGAGTCGTGGTGGCCCAGACAAAGATTGCCTTCGGAGCGATGGAGTGAAGCGCTTTCAGATATGCTAGAAAACCCGCCTTGTATTCCGCTTCAGAGTAGGTCCACCCGTGCATGCCGTTGTTGAAGTGAACGACACGAAAGGGTACGTCCTCCATTTTGGCGAAAGCCTTGATCTCGTACGGGAGACGTGGATCACCGACGCAGATCGAAGTTGCCATCAGGTAGACATTTGCCACGCCATCAAGCTGGCGCTTGACCTCAGGAAAGTAATTCCGCGAGATTGAGTCGCCGACAAGCAGCACGTTCGGAAGCTTTTGATCGGCGTGGGCCGGCCTTACCTCCCATGTCCATTCGATCTCCTCAGGTTTGGAGCGAGTGGCGGCATAAGCAGACAGCGGGATCAGAGCGGCTGTAAGAAGCGTCAAGAGTGCGGTCCGCCTAGCTACGCAACGATTCATCAGTTTCCTTCCGGGTCATTCAGATGTGTGCTCTAAGACTCACTCGGCAAACCAGCAAATTCGAAGGTGAAACGGATCATTTGCCTGGCGCATTTAGGGATGTGCATCAGTAGTTTATTAGGAGCGCATTCTTGGCTCAGCTAGGATCGTCGTCGTTCAGAAAGAGCTTAACCATCAGGATAAAGGGGCCGGTGCTGGTCTGGTCGAGCGAGAGGGCCTTCATCAACGCATGGGTCGTGTCACCCCGGGCCAGCTCAATCTTCCCCAGCATGAAATGGGTCGGCGCCAGTTGCAGCGAAAGCTGCAGCGCTCGCTTTGCATTCTCCTCTGCTAACTCCGGTAATTCTTCGCGGAGGAACATCTGGGCCATCAGCAGGTAGGCCGCGCCCGTGCCCGCGCCAAATCCGTATTGGGCAGCAAAAGCTGCCCTGGCATCGTCGTATTTTTTGGCACCGATATAGCACCGGCCAAGGAATAATTCACATCCACGCCGGACACGCTCGTCCACTGCCGTGAGTGCTCGCTCGAGAAAGGGAATGGCCGCGGTGCGGCGATTGAGCCGATAGAGTGTCAGGCCGCGCATCTATTCCGATTCGGCGTCCCCGGGATCCACAGACATCGCGGCAGCGAAGGCCTTCTCCGCGTGCTCCAGCTTTCCAATCGGATGCGCCTCGGCGACGCTCATCACCGGCGCCTCACCACCAGAGGGAGATGCCGCCTGTGCGTATCCGGAGACAGCTGCGAGGACAACAAGAGCTGCAATCAGAAAACCTTGCGTGCAGGCATACCTCGATGCACGATGCGAATCACGGGAACGGAATTGGTAGAGAGAGGCATCGAGAACTCCCCGAGCGTAATGAGCCCTGCTCAAAGCTGCCGTGTTCAGCGGCCAGGTTTTTTTCCCAACTGTCATAGGCGCTGGCTGCAATCCGGACCATGACTCTCTTGATGTACTGCTCGACGGTATCGCCTTCGCCCTCTTTGATGAGCTCCACGATTCGCCGGAATGCCGGAAAGTCCTTCGCCCAGACTGAGGCGCTCTGACCGCTTGCGATGGCACGGATGCGGACAAATGCGAAGAATGGCGTCAGCAGCCTGAACGTATAGTCGGTCAGGTATGAATTGTCCGACAACCGGCAAAGACCAAGATGGAACGCCAGGTTCGCATCCAACAGAGCTGCGACGTCGTCCTTCTGCGCGGACCGTTCCATAGTACCGAACGCCTTTTCGACGTCAAAAGTATCAGTTCCCTTTTCCGCCGCAAGTCTCGCTGCCAGGCCCTCCAGGGCGCCGCGCATTTCATAAATCTGCCTGACGTCCTCCGCGCTGAGGTTAATGACTCGCGCGCTACGCCCCAGGGCTTTGGTAACGAATCCGTCGGTGGCGAGAAGACTGATGGCTTCTCGGATTGAGGCCTGCGAGACGCCAAAGCTTTTGGCCCAGCGTCGCTCGACTATTTTCTCCCCCGGCTTCAGAGCGCCTTTGACAATCTCCTCGCGTAATTGTTCCGCGACCGTGTGTTTGAGCAGAACTACATCGCCGTTATCGCTTCGCTTCGACTTCCTCATTTGTCGATCACCCCGTTCAAGTCGCTCCTCCTCGATCGAGAAACAACCAAAGCATCAGCGAGCGGGCCTGAGCACTCGTAACATAGCTCTAAAACACGCGACAGATAAAGCCGATTCGTCTGGCTTCCGAGGTAATTGTGTGAAGCAATTTGCAGCGGCCGGCAGCAGCAAAGCCGACTGCGGATTTCGGGCGATTCATGCCCGATCCAACTCGTATTTCTCACCTGCCTCTGTGGCAAACTTGCAAACACCCGCTTCGGGATGAATTATTTTCCGGTTATGATCCCGAGGCCGAGTTACCGTAAGAGCTCCCTGGGACCAGGGAGAAACGATTCGTGCTTCTTTCCCCTTTTCGCTTATCAGCGATAGATGCGTAACAGTTTGGCCATCATAATCGGCGCTCACCAGGAAAGCACCCACGGCACGAAGATTCTCAAATCGCGCGGGCCCCAGGTTGATCGTGTTCGGGAAAAGGCGGATGGTTCCGGAATAGCTTTGCATCATGCACTCGTTTACGACCACTGGAAGCGCAAAGTTTTCGCACCAGACGCCCATGGGCATCATGAAATCGAAGTTCGCTGACTGGGCATATCGGCCGCCGGACTGCCGAATGCGGTCGTTGGCCACTCCATTGGGGACGCTGCAATAACGAAGCTCGCGCACAAACCAGTCCAGGTCGAGGACTCCGAGGCGCGCTCGAATCAGAGCCTGATAGACCAGGTCATTTCCACCCTCGAGCCTGATGGTGCGTGCGGTGCGGCGCGCGATCGCGAGAGAGTCTTCAGTCCCAAGCCCAACCTGTTCGCCGGGAAAAACGGGCGCCAGTGTGATTGGTATGTTGTAGATCCCGTCGAGTGGCGCATCGGTCACATCGCCCCATACCTCGCCGTAAGAGGCCGTGATTTTTGGATATGGAGTGAGGTTCCGGCGAACTTCGCTCCACTGCGCTCGTTCGCCTTCATCCACGCCGAGAATCGTCGATCCGGCAACCACCGCATCGAGAAGGAACTGCGTCAGCGCCAAATCCAGGATGCAGTCCTTATTCAGACGGAAGTCTACGGTGAATCCCCAGTTCTCCGACGATACGGTGGGAATGATGTGATACTTCCCGTTCGATCCTTTTCGAACATATGCCGTGAGAAACCGCGCCGCAGAGCGGAGAAGGGGATAAACCCGCTGCAATTCCTCTTCGTCCTGCGTATAGAGGTAATGCCACCAGAGACTCTGGACCGTCCACGGAGTCATCGAAACCTGGTAGGCCCAGGCGGGTACAGGATAAGGAATGGCTTGGCTTGGCACGGGATATGCGGACAAGGGGAAGAATGTCCCGGGTAGTTTGAACTTATCCTCAGCGAACTTCTCCGACATAGCGCGGAGGTTTTCGCACAGCTCAATGTAGGGATAGTGCATGTCCGGATGATTGCTGGAGAAGACGCTCCAGTAGACCTGCTGGCAGTTGTAGTCCAAGTGATAATCGCCGTGCCAGGCGGTTCCAATGTCGCCGGTCGACCAGTTCGCGAAGAGTCCAGGTGAGACCTTATTCTTCTTTAGGCAGCACGCGAGAAAATATTGGTTGTGGTACCAGATCCGCTCCAGGTCGTGGCTTCCGAGTTGCACAGCGGATCGCGACCAGAACTGACGCCAATGGTGCTCGCTCTCCTGCTGCCGCTCAGAAAATTCAATGGATGCGAGGCGATGCAACTGCTCCTGGGCGTAACGCAGCGTGTCGAGTTCGTCCGGCGTATAGACATGCGTCTGCGGGATAGAGAGACCCGAGCCGCCATGCCCGGACGCCGCCGTTTTCTCCAGTTTGGCAACGAGCAGATCGCGCGGCGTTGCCACCATCACATGGACTGAGAGCACCTGGACACTCGCCGGAATCAGAGGTATATCCGTCGCGACGCGTGAAGTTCCGAGCGACCACTGTCCATCCACCCTAGCCGCCAGCGAGAAATTCCGGTCTTTATCGGATTTTTGTGGCGCAGGAGATTCGCTGGTCGGTCCAATGGCTGGCAGAACCTGAAAGCAGGTGATCTCGGCAAACGGTTCGTCGATGTGCGATTTCGTCTCCGGCGGAGGGAGAAGATCGGAGGTTTGCGACTTGTGACCAGCATCGAACGGCCCGATATGAAGACCATCCACTTCCGGTGAAAAGACGACGGAGAGCAATTGCAGTGGGCCGCTCGTCGAGATCGAGACAAGTCCCGTCTCCCAATCGACGAAGGCGTTCAGCTGAATGACTCGCGAGCCCTTCTCCAGGGTGGTGCATTTCAGCTCCAGCGTGAACAGGCCATTGGAGGGGTTCAGCCGGTATTGCGCCGGCTCAACCCAGCGTACATCCCAATTGATCCACAGGGTGCCACACGGCCACGGGCGGGGCCACTTGTTCCTGTACGATCGGTCCACCGTTTGCGAATACTCGCGGAAGAAATCGATGTTTTCCTCCAAGTGCACCATTTCGGGCTTGCCCTGCTTTTTTGCTTCCTCGCCTGCCCTCTTCCACATCTCAAGCAGGTCGGCAAATGGGAGCACTTTGTCCTCAGACGGCTCACTGACACGAATATCCCAGCAGTCGTTCTTCCCAATGTGGATCCCAAGCGCATCGGGTCTCACCACCGCGCAAGCGCCGACGTCCCCATTTCCGAGCAGCATTCCTTCGAGAAACGTAGGTCCTGGGATATCGCGTAGCATCGTATGCTGTTTCGCGATGGCAAAGGCGTCCAAACTCGCTCCCGCGGGTGGGAATCGGGCGGGTTCTTCTGCTATCGAATGAGCGGCCTGCTGAGCGGAAGCTATGTGCTGCGCGGCACCAAGAGAGGCAAGGGCCGAAGTCTGAAGAAATGCTCTACGGGTGGTCTTCACTTGGAACGTTCCATGGTGAGAAGAGGTTTGCAGCGAGGTTCTGAGCGCTCATTCGCAAGGACGATAGTCCATCAGAATCAAGGGTGTCAAGGAGAACATGGGTACAAGAAGCTCGCGCCACGCGCCCGGTGATTTGCGCCCGAACGTCGCCCAAACGATGACCGCTTTGGTATCTCATGGCGTTCGATGAGCGCCGAGTCGGAAATTGATTTCGAAACAGGCATGATTCCTCTTGCCAGCCGGCAACCTCAGCGGTTAGATTGAGGTGCATCATTTGAGCGCTTATTATGAAAATACGCTCACTCCATAACCATAACTGGATTGGCGAGAGACAGAACAGGTAGAGCGAAGAACCGCAACCCGATCATCCGTTTTTTGACGAATGCTGGTCGCAGATTCCGAAGGACATTGTCACGAGCGGGCGGAACATTTCGCCGAAACCGCCGAAGACCACTGGAGTAACGAGAGCCGTAATGGCCCGCGATTTGGAAAACAAAGTGATTGTTGTAACCGGCGGCGGCGACGGCATAGGCCTTGAATGTGCCCTGGTTTACATGCGCGAGGGGGCTTCGGTCGCGATACTCGACCGGAACGTGGAAGCGACAGCGCGCGCAAAGACAAAGCTAGGTGACAGCGCAATCGCTTTGCATACTGACATCTCGGAAGGGCCCTCGGTCGAACGAGCGATCGCAGAGGTTTTGGAACATTTCGGCCGCATCGATGGTGTGCACAATAATGCCGGGATCGCCAGCCCTTCGAAGCCGCTTCATGAGACCTCAGAGGCCGAGTGGGACTATCTCTTTCGCATCAACATTAAGTCTGTTTACTGGACGACGAAGTACGCGTTTGAAGCACTTGTCGCGAGCCAGGGAGCCATTCTGAATACCGCCAGTATGGTGGGGCTGATCGGACAGAAAGATCATGCAGCCTACGTTGCCACAAAGGGCGCCATGATCGCGCTGACCAGGGCAATGGCTATCGATTATGCGCCGCATAGCATCCGCGTGAACGCCGTGTGTCCGGCGGGGGTATGGACGCCCATGCTGGAGCGATGGTGTCAGGAGCAGCCCGATCCGGCAACCATCGCGCAGTACCTCGACGACATTCATCTTCTAGGCTATTGCCCACATGGAGATGTCGTCGCCGACGCGGCCGTCTTCCTGCTTTCGTCCAGGGCCAGGTTCATCACAGGCTGCGTTCTTCCGGTGAGCGGCGGAGCGGAGTTGGGTTACAGGCGGTAAGCAAAGGACCGAATGTCGAACTTGATCATTGAATCAATCAAAACTGTGGATGCCAGATATTCGCTGCAGCCGGGCGATGGATCGGATGCGGTCCACAGCAGCCCGGAATACTGCATGGCAGTGACACGCCTGCTGACGAACAAGAAGACGTCCGGAACCGGAATTGCGCTGTCCTTGGGTGAGGGAAACCGGCTTATCTGCGAAGCGATCGATCTGCTGGCTCGTCCGCTTGCCGGCCTGGGAATTGAGGACGTGATGGCCGAATTCGGCGCCGTCTCGCGGAGCATGGCCGATCATCCGTCTTTGCGTTGGCTGGGCCCGCATAAGGGCGTAGTCCATCTGGCGCTCGCCTCCATTACCAACGCGTGCTTCGACCTGTGGGCGAAGCACCGCGGCGTTCCGCTATGGAAACTGCTGCTGGACCTCTCGCCGGAGGAACTCATCAGAACGCTCGATCTGAGCTGTGTCGAAGATATTCTGAGCGCAGACGACGCCGTCAATTTGCTGAAAGAGAATGCAGTGACTCGAGGAGATCGCGAGGCGATTCTAAAGAGCGGCTATCCAGGGTACGACACCTCAGTGGGCTGGATAGCCTACGACGACGCAAAGGTTCGCGAGCTGACGATACGTGCTCTCAACGAAGGATTCAGGGCATTCAAACTGAAAGTAGGATCGGCAGACCAGTCGCGCGACCTGCGGCGCGCGGAAATGCTGCGCGCGGCGGTTGGCGATTCGAGCATCCTGATGTTCGATGCCAACCAGCAGTGGAACCTACCCAATGCAACCCGCATGTGCCGTGAACTCGCCGGCTTTCGTCCTTTGTGGATCGAGGAGCCGACCCATCCCGACGATGTATACGCGCACGCTATCCTGGCGCGCGAAATCGATCCGGTCAGGATCGCCTGTGGCGAACATATTTCAAACCGCGTCCTGTTCAAGAATTTCATGCATGCCGGAGCGGTCTATTTTGCCCAGGCGGACTGTACCAGGGTCGCAGGAGTCAGCGAATTTCTGACGGTCAGTATGCTGGCAAAGAAATTCGGCTTGCCCATCGTTCCGCACGTTGGCGACATGGGCCAGATTCACCAACACCTGGTCCTCTTTAACCACGTGGCGCTCAACCATGAGCTGTACTTCCTCGAACACATCCCGCACCTGAAGGAGCATTTTATCTTCCCGGCCCAGGTCCAGGGAGGTTTCTACAAGACTCCACAGGAGCCGGGGGCATCGACCGACATGATTCTGCCCTGCGAGGGCAGTTAGGTGCCGCGGTCTCTGCCGATCGGGATCGCTTTGATTTTACTGGCCGGCCTGATGGCAGGCGACTGCATGCTGCCCATCAAGTTCAATCGCAGGTGGAGATGGGAAAACACCTGGTTCGTATTTAGCCTGGTCTCTTTGGTCGTTCTTCCCTGGGCTTTCGCGCTGAGTCTGGTGAATCATCTCTTTAAGGCATACAGTGCCCTGACCTTCTCGCAATTTGCGGTGCCTGTGCTGTTCGGGGCCGGGTGGGGCGTCGCTCAGGTGCTCTTCGGAATTTCGATTCAGCGCCTGGGGCTGGGCCTTGCATACGCCATCGTGATCGGATTGGGGACCCTGCTGGGAACACTGGTTCCGCTGTTTGTAGAGCATCGCGCGCAGGTCAGCCCGAACATTCTCATCGATATCCTCGCAGGCATTGCTGTGATGTTGATCGGCATCACGCTTTCCGCATGGGCCGGCCACAAAAGAGAGCACAGTAGCGACGGCGCGGCTACGATCAGGGCCTCCGGCCAATACTTCGCAGCTGTTTTGCTCGCGTTCATATGCGGCATCCTCGCACCCATGCTCAATTACTCGTTCGCCTTCGGACAGGATATTGCGCACGCGGCGGTTCGCCTCGGCAATCCCGAAGTTCGCGCCGCTTATGCCGTGTGGCCCATCGGTTTGGCCGGTGGGCTGGTACCGAACATCGGGTACAGCATCTATCTGCTTCGAAAGAACCGGACAGCTGGGCTGTTTCAGTCAATCAACCCCGATATCTTCCGGTCCCTGCTCATGGCCGTTCTCTGGATGGGAGCGTTCGCGCTCTATGGGATGAGCGCTACCTATCTCGGTTCATTCGGCACATCGGTCGGATGGGGACTCTTTCAGATCTTTATGATTATGACGGCGACACTCTCGGGCGTACTCACAGGCGAGTGGAAGGGATCCCCGCGTGTGGCTCGAGTGCTTCTCACACTAAGCCTCGTCTGCCTTACCTCGGCCACAGCTCTTCTGGGAATGGCGAACCGCTGAACAGGCTGCGGAAAAACGCGCCGAAGCAACGAGCGAGGCGCAAGAAGATCTATCACCCGATACGGAGCACCCCAAGGAATAGACGGTCGATTCGCCACAAATACCGGGGTCCCCAGCAAGCTTGCTTGCTGGGGTGGGGTGGAAACCAGTTTTCCGCAGCCGGTGAAGAGCGTCCATGGATCGCTGTGGTGAAATCGCACTGTGAAAGTTTCCAGACGTCAGTTAGCTGACCACTTTTCCGAGGCTTATTGTGTCGCGGCCTCAAGCCCGATGGTGCGGGATCCCAACCGCTTCGGTTGGGTTGCAGCTTAGATGAACATATTCTTCCTGTCGGGATCGACAGCCGATATGGACCGAAGAGAGATTATACAAATAAGCGCTTGACTCGAGACACAAAAGCGGGAACAAGAAGTCCAGAGCCCCTGAGGTAACTAGCATTATCTATATGAAAACCGGCTTGACAGGTGTTCCTGACGGACAATAAGGTTCTCCTGATATGAGCGCTCAAAATAGGACACGCCGTGAGTTCCTACAGCTCGCGCTTACCGCGTCGTCCCTTTCTCTTTTCCCGAAATTCGGGTTCGGATCTGTGCTCGAAGATGAACGCACAGCCTGGTATCGCGAAGCAAAGTTCGGAATGTTCATTCACTGGGGACCTTATTCACTGGCCAGCGTCGAGGCATCGTGGCCGATTATGAGGCCGAAGGCTGGCGGAATCAGCGAAGCGGATTACCGCGCGCTGCCGGAGCGCTTCAATCCCACGAAGTTCGATCCGAATGCATGGATCGACCTGGCGCGTACCGCAGGACAGGAGTACATGGTATTCACGACGAAACACCACGACGGCTTCTGCATGTTCGATTCGTCATACACGGATTACAAGATCACCAACACGCCTTATGGGAAGGACATCGTAAAACAGTTGTCCGATGCTTGCGACGCGAGAGATATGCGGCTTGGATTCTATTACTCGCCGCCCGACTTGCATCATCCCGGCTTCCGCGATACGTCAAAGCCGGCCAGCACGAATTGGAATGGTCAGCCGGAGCGTCCGGAGTGGCCGCTTTACCTGGAATATATGCAGCTGCAACTGAGCGAATTGCTGACGAAGTACGGGCCCGTGGTCTTGATCTGGTTCGATGGTCTCAATCATCAGGAGAAGTATGATGGCGAGCGCTTTCTGAAGCTGATCCACTCTCTGCAGCCGGCAACCCTCGTGAATGACCGCATCGGTGTGCCCGGCGATTACGTGACGCCCGAACAGTTCATCCCGAATGCCATCCCAATCAAGCAGGCTCACTTTGCCGGCGTGGACCGCAACGTCGAGAAGGAGCTGAAGGCTGGAGTTCCCCGGCCTGAAGATTTCCAGCTCTGGGAGACCTGCATGACCATCAATCAGACGTGGGCCTATAATATGCACGACCATGATTACAAATCGGCACAGTTTCTGATCCGCGGCCTTGTCGAAGTGGCAAGCCGAGGGGGGAACTTCCTGCTCAATGTTGGTCCGCAGCCCGATGGGCAGATTCAGCCAGAATTTCAGGAACGGTTGCGTGCCATCGGGGACTGGCTAATTTTGAATGGCGAGGCTATCTATGGCACTACATACGGACCGGTCCAGGGCGTGAGCGGAATTCGCACCACGGCAAAACGGGAGAGCGTGTTTGTTCATATTTTCGACTGGCCATCTCCCACGCTGGATGTCTCGGGGCTCCAAAAGAAAGTCATCTCGGCTCGTTTGCTGGCGACCGGTCAGCCGCTGAAATTCCGGCAATCGGAGACCGGAGTGCAAATCGATCTGCCCACACAGGCTCCCGATGCGAACGTAAGCGTGATAGCGCTCAAGACCTTGTAAGAAAGGGGTTCAGTTCTCAGAGCGACGCCGCAGGAATAACTCCTGCGGCGTCGCTTTTTTATTGCGTGAGACCCACACGCGCGTCCCGGAGGTTACTGGGACTACGAATTGTGGGGCCTCATGCGCTAGAAGATCACCTTGGCACCGAACTGCAGCTCGCGGGGGGTGTTGGCAGTTCCGCTGGGAGTCGTGGAACTGAAGACGCTTCCAAAAGAGGCTCCGTCATTAATGTTTGCGTCGGGCACACCGAAAATCACGTTGTTCAGAAGGTTGAACCCTTCAGCCCGGAATTCGAGCCTCAAATTCTCATGGATCGGAAACTGTCGGAACACTGATCCATCAAGGTCCCAGTAGCCGGCCGATCGCAGCGAGTTTCGTCCTGCCGTCCCATACGTGTACAGGTCCGGAATCTTATAAGCAGCCGTGTTGAACCATTTTGCGGCAGTTCGACTGGGAACATTGTTGGGATCGCCTATCACATCAAGTGTTTCGTAAGTTGCTCCGTTGCCGGTGTTGGCGATATCACTGCTGATCTGAGGCGTAAAGACCTGGCCGGAATGGGCCACGAAGATATTGTTAATCTGCCAATTTCCCAGAATGTAATCGAAGACACGATTCCCGGTTGAGAACCTCTTCCCCGTGCCGACAGGAACTTCATAAAGAGTGTTTACCGCGAGGACGTTCGTCAGATCTGTTCCAGTGACGGATCGGCTTCCGAAAGCACTCGGGTTATACGGATCCTGGGGAACGGTTCCCTCCACGCCGAACCAGCCATCGCCGCCCACGTTAATCGACTTCGACCAGGTATAGGCAACCTGATAGGAAAGCCCATTGGTGTAGCGCTTGTTCATCTGGAACTGCATGGCGTGGTAAGACGAAGAGCCCACGCTGCGATCGTAGAAAGTCGGAGCAATATAGGGATACAAGGCGCGAGACTGGGGGTCCCCCGGTCCTGGCGTGAGCGCAGTGTTGTAGTAGCCACCGACATCATTTCGGCGGGAGACCGAGCCGACATAGTTCAGTCCTACCGTAGTTGAGCCGCCTAGCTGGCGTTCGACACCGAGGGTCCACTGCTCGGAGTAGGCATTTTTGATATGCGGATCATAGAACCACTGCACCTGCTGGAAAGGCGTCGGAGCAGGGAAGAGTCCGCTCGTACTTCCCGCGAACGGGTTCTGCGCTGTGGCGGTGGGCGTTGCTGAAGTGCTGCTCGGAATATTCAAGCTGTTGTTGATCAGCTGACCGATGTCCGGCCACGAGCCTTCAATGTTCTGCGCCATCTGGCTGATCGCGGCCCAATTGTCATAAACGATTCCGAAACCGCCGTGCGCCACGGTTTTGTCGTCGAAGCGGTAGGCAAAACCAAATCGGGGCCCGAAGTTGCTATAGGTATTGTGTGCGATCTTGCCGCGCGGATCTACGACCACATGAGCGGGCAGAGTACCATTGCCGGGAATGCATGGCGCATGGCCGCGCACAGAACACGGCGGCGGAACTTTCTGCAGAACATATGTCCCGTTGCTGAAGTCCATGTCTCCGGTTTCAATCCCACCGTTCTGACCGATGGTGGAATCCGTGCCATAAGGCGGAATGAAAGTGAGATCGTAACGCATGCCGACGTTGAGAGTCAGTTTAGGTAATACCTTCCATGTGTCTTGGATAAACGCACTCAGCACACCGCCCGGACGCGTCTGCTCATTGACGTTGCGGCGATTAGCATTTCTCGGAACGTTCAAAAGGAAGGACGCGATGGGATCACCGGGCTGGCTGGAGTTCTCGGGATTCCCGGTCTGCTCCGCCTTGAATCCGAGATTGGCATACCCAATCGGGCTGGCGAAGGAGTTGCTGACATACCCGCCTCCGATATGCAGTTCGTGATCACCGATGATCTTGGTCACTGTACCGCTGATCTGCGTACTATCCGTGGCCTTGGGAGTGTTCTGGACACTTTCTCCGCCATCGGCATAACCCTCGATTCCGGGACTGGGAAGCAGATTGCCTCCATTATCCGCATTAAAGCCTCCGGCAAAGCTCGGCGAAAAACCTACCTGACTGAAAATCGTTGCCGAGGATGTAGCGAAGCGAGTTGTTTGGTTGTGCTGCACGGTAGTGTGGCCGGCACCGACCTGAACGATCAGGCTTGGAGTAAAGGTATGCACGAAGCTGCCGCCCCAGTTGCGCGCGGGAATCGCGGTCGTCTGCGGAAGACCCGGAACGCCGCCGGACTGCTGCACGGTGGAGTTGATAAAACTGAAGCGGAACCACGCCGAGCTGTTGTTACCAATGGTTTGATCGATGCGTGCGGTCCATTCATTCTGCGTCTGATCCACTGGAGTGGTGTCGATGGCATTGTCCGCGGTGCCGGGGATGGTTACGCCCGCTTTCGGAAAGACGAAGTGAGCGTAGGCCACCATTGCCGGATTGATGAGATTGGCTGGGATCTGATTGCCCGGAAACGGATCACGAATGTATTGCCCCGGTTTGGCCGGATCAGGACGCGTGGTGAATGGGTTGTAAATCTGGGTCGGCCAGTCGCTTTCGTCTCCGGCTAACTGTGCGGGGGTCGGAACCTTCAGAGGGGTGTCATTGGGCTTCTTATAGCGGAAACCCTGATAAGCGCCGAAGAAGAATGTCTTATTTTTGCCGTTGTACAGCTTCGGAAAGATGACCGGGCCGCCCGCGGAAGCTCCAAACTGGTTCTGGCGAAATGCCGGATTCGTTCGGGTAAACGGTAGGCTGGCGTCGAACGCGTCGTTGCGGATGTACTCCCACAGTGTTCCGTGGAGTGAATTCGTCCCGGACTTCGTAACAACGTTAACCACGCCGCCAAGCACGGAACCATACTCAGCACTATCCGTGTGCGAAACAATCTTGAATTCCTGGATTGCATCGATGATCGGCGGCACGGCGTAGGTGCTGAGAATGCTGCCGTAGTTATCCAGTCCATCGGTGAGATAGAAATTGCTTCGATTGGTCTGCCCATTGATGGCAGGAAAGGTAAAAGACGAACCCCGAGCCGTAGGTGGACCTGCAAATCCGCCCGTACTGCCATTGCTCTGGCTGGTGTTGACGGGAACTACACCGGGAGTGAGCTGGAGCAACTGGGTAAAATTGCGCCCGTTCAGTGGCAGGTCGTTTACCTGCTTGGTGGCCATGACGGTGCCGAGGTTGGAGCTGGTCACATCCAACTCCGGCGTTGTGCCCTGCACCGTGACTACGGCCTGCTGTACGCCAATCGTAAGCGAGAAGTCAAACGTTGCCGTCTGGCCGACAGCGAGAGTAAAACTCGGTACCTGCTGCGAACCGAAGCCCTTGGCCGTTGCCTCAAGACTGTATCTTCCCGGAAGAACGTTGACAATCGCATATGCGCCGACGTTATTCGATGACGTGATGCGTTCTACGTTGGTGTCCAGATTGTGGAGCGTGACCGTAGCATTGGGAATCGCTGCTCCCGATGGGTCTTTCACTACTCCATTCAGAGATGCGGTCGATACCTGGGAAAAACCGCTCACGGACAAGAGGAAGCTGCCGCTAAGCAGGGTTAGCAACCGGACACACTTCTGCAATGTCACCTGCAGGCTTGGGTTCGTTTTCATACGCGTCCAACCTCACTCAGTAAGTTCTGCTACTTCTTTTCTGTTCCGGAGATATTTCTCTCGTTTCGCCATCGGGCCGACTGCGTACTCGTTTGGACTTGTCTATCCGCGTTTGTCACTCCCCTTCCTGCAGCCCGGCGTTTTACATGTCAAACAAGAGATTCGCTTGTCAAACGACGGAAAAGTACCTGACTTGAAAGGGACTTGTCAATTCATTTCTGAAGGTGGTGTGTTTTCGAGGCCGTTTCTGCCGGCTAAATAGTGGCCAGTACTCAGGGATCAGGAAATCAATGTCAGCGTCAGGAGGCCACGGGAGCGCTAAAGACTGGGGCACTGATGTCTTATGACCCCTTTGCCTATGCTCTTCTCTGCAACTGAGCACTTTGCGAAGACAGGCCGCCAGTCAAGCTTCACCTTCACGCAAGGTGGCCAGCTAACGGGCTTGCTTTGTCTTGTTTACTGCGATGAAAGCAATTGCAGGGATTTCCTGATCTCCTCATCGTCCGGCGAAAGCTTCTCCGCTGCGAGTAGTTCTTCCCGGCCATTCCGGAAATCCCCGGAACGGCAATAGATCAGGCCCAGATCCTTATGCAGCTGAGATAGTGCTGCACAGCTTCCGCATACGTTGAGCGCTTCCTTCATCTGCGAGATCGCCTGAGACCAGTCGTGAGCAGCGGCAGAGGCCAAGGCAAAATTGCCAAGCATCTGTGCGCGATCCATGATGTGCCGCTGCGCCTGCAAATTCTCGAGTCGAGATTCGAGAACCTTTGCTTCCGCTGGATCGGTTTTCGCGATGAGTCGCGCAAGATTGTAGAGTGCTTCGCCATATTCCGGCTGAAGCTCGATCGTCTTGCGCCATTCCCTGATTGCGCCTGCTCTGTCCCCCTTGTTGAGCGTCTCCCGGCCGAGCATGTAATGCGCTTCCGGGTTGCGCGGATCGAGAGCGACTTCCTTCTGGAAATCCAGAACAGCCTCCTCATCGTTCGAGGCTCGCTTGGCGATTAGGCCCAGAAGGTACCACGATCCTGCAAGATTAGGATCGAGGCGCAGACTTGTCTCCAACTCAGGTTTTGCTTCGTCGTTGCGCTGCATGTCGAGCAGAAGCCGCCCTTTATTGTAATGCGCCGCGGCGCTGCGGGGTGCGAGCCGAACCGCTTCGGAAAACTCGGCGAGTGCACTGCTGAGCTGAACCTGATCAGCCAGCGCGATGCCCAGATTGAGATGGGCTTCGGACGAGGATGGAACCAGACGACACACATTTCGAAAGTACTCGATGGCTTCGTCCTTACGATTGAGTCGGGAGAGGACCATCGCCAGAGGCGCCAGCACAGATGGATTGTCGGGACTGAGCACGGCTGTTTTGCGCAAGGCTTCTTCCGCCTCGGGATAGCGCGACGCACCGGCAAATACCAGACCCAGATTCACCTGAGCCTGCAGATTCGAAGGGTCCTTTAGGAGCAGGTTGGACAGGATCTGAACGGCCGCGTCCGTATTCCTCTCTCCGGACTCCGCGGCAGCAAGATCGAGTTGCAGCGCTTCTTCATCGGGCGCATTCCGCAGAGCCGCCGCAGCTTCTGCGTATCTCTTCTCGAGGATGAGCGCCTTGGAGATTCCATCGAGCGCGGCGATCGATTTTGGATCCGATCTTAGAACTGTTCTGAATTCGGCGATCGCGGCGCCAGTCTGCCCCAGCTGGCTGAGTGCAGTCCCGATCGCGGCGTGTATTTGCGGAGTTCCAGGGTTTAGACGCGAAGCAATTCGCAGTTCTTGTAAGGCGCGCGCCGCGTGGCCCTGATTGAGCAGCGCAAGGCCGAGGTCGTAGTGGCTTTCCCAAGAACTCGGCGCGAGATGCAGAGCAGACTCGAATGCAGCCACGGCACACTGGAGTTGGTCCTGTCTGCCGAACCAGGCGCCGAGCGCGTTCCAGGCAGAAACGGAAGGTCGCGACGCGACCGCGCGCTCGAGATCTTCCGGCCCTTTGCAGGCTCCATGTGGCTGAGCGAACAGAGTCCATGAAGTCGCGCTGAAGGCCAGAGCAGCCCATAGAAATGCACGGGAGCGTCGGCGCCGGGACGGCTGTCTACCGCATGAGACCAGTAATCGCGGAAAAGAAAGCGAGCACCTGGCATTTCCAAATGATGGCAAGAATTGCATCCTGCGAAGTTCCTATGTGGCCGCCAACGAGCGAGTCATGCTGGACACCAATCAGCGGCTGTGGAATCTCCCCAACAATACCGCCTCTTCGTCCCGCATGTACAACCGCTCACTGCCCCGGCGAGGCCGCCTGAGCGCGAGCCAACATCTGCCGCATGAACGAGTCCTGCGGAAAAACTTTCAGGTACTGTTCGATCGCCGCCCTCGCCTCAGGATATTCACGCAAGCTGATGTAGGTTACGATGAGCTTCTTCTGCAGGACCGGGTTGAAAGGGTCCTGATCGATGGACTTCCTAAGCAGCGCGGCGGCTTCTTCTGTCCGGCCGAGTTTCTGGAGCGCATCGGCCAGGTCGCCGGCAACCGCCGGCTGCATAGGGTCGCGTTGCAGAGAATGCCGGAGATGGTCCGCGGCCTGAGCGAAATTCCCTTCCTTCAGGTCCTTGCGTCCGAGGGCGGCCTGCACCAGTGCGTTCTCTGGTTCAGCGTGACGGAGCTCCTCGAGAACCTTCAGGTAGGGAGTTACATACTCGGTCTTATTCTCAGCCAGCTCACCATATGCCTGTACGAGAGTGAGCAACGGAAGAGGCGCACCGGCTTTGCCCGGATCAGGATCGAGATGAACCAGATCAGGCAGCGACGGCGTGGTCTGCTGGAACGCGATATCCGGAATGGGTTCACTTGGCGTGCGAAGGATGCGGTGATTCGTAGCGCTGGAATGCGAGATGACACGAATATCGCGTTTGGGCATGTGGCAGCCGATGCAGTTATTTGCAGGCGTGCTGCGCTGGCGGGCCGCCACGGACAGCCGGCAGCTCTGGTTGGTGTGGCAGGTCAGGCATCTTCGGTTGAAATAGGCCGGCGCCTCCTGCTGCGACGGCTCCACGTGCGGGTCGTGGCAGGTGATGCAGCGGAGAGCTCCGCCACTGGCGCGGTAGCACTTACTCAATGTCATCGAATAATAGTGCTCGATGTGATCATCATCAGGAGGCGATTCGCGCTTGGGTGGAACCTTCAGAATCGCGAGTGTATCGTCCAGGGGCGTTCCGGGACGGAAATCCAGATAATTCTTGCCCGGCTGCAGCACTCTTACGTCGCCGGTCTGATGGCAATACATGCAGATGTTGTTGGCCAGGTCGGCAGTGAGACGCGCTGGATTTACGATGAACCGGTCCTTTGCCGTTCGGCCTGCTGCGCTCTCCATCGCATGTGCATGCTGGGCTCCTGGACCGTGACAGCGTTCGCAGCCGATGGCCGCTTCAGCAAATGGGTTGGTCTCGTAACGCCCATTCGTGCCGCCAACGGGCCGCGGCATCCCGCTGTGGCAAACGATACATCCAGCCAGGATGGGGCGATTGAAGCCGTAATCGGCAAACTCATATCCCGGAGAAGGTCCCCAGCGATTGACTTTCGAATAGAAGGACAAAGGCGCCTGAAAGAGATAGTTGTCGCGATCTGTAAGAAGCCCAAAACCATTGACTCCGGCGCCGATCTTCCACTGCAGCTGGTGCGTATCGCGGAAGACTTCCTTGCCAGCCGCGTCCGTTTCGAATTCGCTCTGATACAGCTTCCCGTCCTGGGCGTAAACGGAAAAGTGGCGGTTCAGCTTCTCATCGTCGTAAGTCGCAGGCAGGTGCATGGCCTGCAGCGTGTCCGGCGTGATTTCCGACAGCGACCGCCCCATGCTGGTCTGCATGTACGACTTGTAAATACCCAGATGACACTGAGAACATGCTGCCGAGCCTGCGTATCCAGCCCCGCTCTTGCTGGCCGGGAGTTCCGCCGTGCCAACCTCACCTGCACGCACCGTCGCGGAATGTCGCCGCCCGATGCTGAGCCATGTGAAAAGGATTAGCGGCACGGCCCACAGCATTATCTGCACCACGCGCAACAACGGAAATTTTAGCTCCGGTTTTTTTCTCACAGAATCAAACGCCATGAATTTGAATTTTGTTCACCACCCGCATCGTTTCTGCGCTCGACCCTGCGCCTTTTCCACGGCATCTTCAAGATAGCTTTTATCAGCAGTCTTCGACCTGCGCCAGTAGGTCAACGGGTATCAGTGACAAGTTGATCCGCAAGACGAAGGGTCGCGCTGGCGGTTTTTTGAAAGCTTTCTATAAGAAATTTTTGTTCATGTGTAACATGGGTACCGACCGCTGAACAGACTGCGGAAAAACGGGCCGAAGCTGCGAGCGAGGCGCAAGAAGATGTATCACCCGATTCGGGCGCCCAAGGGATGAACGGTCGGTTCGCCGTGAAATGCCGGGGTCCCCAGCAAGCTTGCTTGCTGGGGTGGAAACTAGTGTTTCCGCAGCCTGTGTAGGCACCCGAGAAGATGAGAAATGTCGAACCGGAAAGTAACCATTTCTGAAATACCGTAGAATGCACATCAAATTGATCCCAAGTTGCTGGATGAGGAGACTTCGTTAAGTGGCCAATAAAGGCAAAGTGCAAACGGCTGCTCGATACACGACTCCGGCCCTGGAAAAGGGCTTAGACATCCTCGAGCTATTTGCGTCTACATCGGAAGAACTGTCGAAGCGTGAAGTCGCACGACGGCTAGGAAGGACCGTTTCCGAAATCTTTCGCATGCTCGTTTGCCTGGAACAGCGCGGATACCTCGCTCAATCTCCTGAAGAGGATCGTCTGCGGCTCACGTTGAAGCTCTTCAAACTGGCGCAGGAACATCCGCCGGTAAAGCGCCTGACGGAGAAAGCCCTTCCTGTCATGCACGATGTGACGCACAAGACCAACCAGTCATGCCACCTCGGTGTGGTCGACGGTGGTCAGGTGATGATTGTCGCGCAAGTGGATGCTCCGGCAAGCACAGGTTTCTATGTCAAGGCAGGCTCGATCGTTGACCTGATGGAGGCGGCTACGGGGCATGTGATTCTCGCCCACCAGCGGCCTGAAATACGCCAACGGGCCGTTCTTGAATGGCAACGCGACACCAAGCGAGAGATTCCGTCCGATCTAGACAAACTTCTGGCGAAGATCAGGCGGCAGGGCTTCGAACAGCGCGCTAGCTATCGAGTTAAGGGCGTAATCGATATCAGTTGCCCGATATTCGACGACCAAGGCTATGCCATTGCGGCGCTCTCCATCCCTTTCCTAAAGAGGCTTAACGATCAAACTTCTGCCACAGACGTTCGCTTCCATCTTCAGCACGCGACTTTGCAGATATCGAAAGAGATATGCGGAGATTGAGGTATCTGTCGATTGATCCGCCCGAAATCACGCGACGAACTGATAGCGATGGCGAGAACCAAGCTGCACGATTCCTCTGCCATCTTGAGAATAACTTGACGCCTACGTGTTCAATCCAGATGGAACACCTCATCCATGGTGGCCCACCACTCTCCAGGGGCCCGGTCCGGGAAAGGCTCCTGCATCGGCTCCATGACACTCCACCACTGTTGCGTCGCTGGATCCGCCGCCATCTTGGCCATATCGGCGGAAAAGTCGGAGCCGACGTACTCGAAATATCCGAACAGTGCTGAATTGTGGAGAAAAATCGAGTAGTTACGAATATTGCATGCGCGGATTGTCCGCAGCACATCAGGGGGAACGGCTGAGTGCGCCCTCCGGTATGCTGCTTCATGCTCCGGCCTCAATCGGATCACCATTCCGTACCGCTTCATGGCTACCCCTTCGTTTGCTCATCTCCAAAACACTTATAGTTGAGCCGAGCGGAAACACCTACGCAGTCTCAAGCACCAGCACCGTCGCGATCGGATCCAGCGGCTGCTCCGGCAGAGACACGTCCAGTCCAGTGTCATTTTGGGTTACCTTCAACGGCTTCTTCGTCTCGTCAGCCAGTAGGTACGCGCCGGTTACCCTACGCGGAATCTCATCGAGATGAAACGTAGGCGCCGGCCACTCGAACAGGTGGACGTACACCCTGTTAGCCTTGGTTGTTGATCGCCATTTCCAACTCGTTACAAATTTGGGTTCGCCTTCTCTGTCCTTTTCGGTAGAAGAAAATGCGCCGGCCTCCGCTCCGAACAGTGTAGGTTGCGTCGCATAAATCGAATCGCCGTTCACTACAAGCCACTTGCCCATTTCCTGAAGCCGCTCCACCTCTGGAGGCGGCACTTCGCCTGTAGGCATTGGGCCAATATTCAGCAGGTAGTTCCCGCCCTTGCTCGCAATATCGATGAGGTTACGCAGGAGCGTCTCTGTGCTCTTGAAGTTCGTATCGTCCTGTTTGTATCCCCATGTATCGTTCATGGTCATGCACGACTCCCAGTCGCGCCCGGGATAGCCCTTTGCGGGGATGTACTGCTCCGGCGTTTCTGTATCGCCGCTGTACCCGCCGCCCAGACGGTTGTTCCAGATCAGCTTCGGGTGTTCATTCAATACGTTGACGATCTCACCCGCCAATCCCGGGGTCATGTCCTTCGTCGGCGTATCAAACCAGACAATTGCTGGGTATTCCCCGTAATTCGTCAGCAACTCACGAATCTGCGGAATTGCCTTCTTATGCAGATATTCCGGAAAGCTGCCGTCCTGTGCTGGGTCCCAGTGATACGTTGGCGGCTTATGATCTCCCGTCTTGTAGGCAGCACCGCCCGGGGCCGTCCAGTCCTGATCCTGTGAGTAATAGAAGCCCAGCTTAAGGCGCTGGTTTCGGCACTCCGCTGCCAATTCCTTCAGCGGATCGCGCTTAAACGGGGTGGACTGGACGATATTAAAGCGGTCCGCTTTTGAATCGAACATGGCAAACCCATCGTGATGCTTCGATGTAATCACGATGTACTTCATGCCCGCAGATTTTGCCAGCCCTACAATTTCCGCAGCACTGAAGTCCGTCGGATTGAACCTCGGCGCCAACGCCTTGTAATCAGCAACCGGAATCGAGGCGCGATTCATAATCCACTCGCCGATTCCCGGCACCTCTTTGCCATCCCAGCGTCCCGCAGGAATCGAATAGAGTCCCCAGTGAATGAACATACCGAACCGCGCTTCGCGGAACCACTGCATTCGCTCGTCTTTCTGCGCCGGTGTCTCCGTGACCTGGATTGCACGCACACGGTGCGTTTTTGTTGTCTGAATGTGTTCGCCTTCTACCTGCGCCCACATACGCATAGGATCGCCAACCGCAAGCCCAGATGCAGCAAAAACACAGCCTTTCGAAAATGCCCGCCTCGATACCTTCATGAACTCCGCTTCCTCTCTGAACGGTCCCTGGGCCCACGCACGGGCACACCGCAGAAGTCCTCTGCAATTGCATCCGGGAGAAACGCCTGCCAAACACTGTATCATTGGCGATATAGAGCGTTCATAAGCGGAATCCAATCACTCCCCCTCGATTGAGCGTAGATGAGCGTTTTGCCCATTAGATCTTTTTGCGGCCGCCTCCAGTATCCGCTGAATTCCCACCCCTTCCTACAACCGGAAAGGATGGGAATCCAACGCCAATCTTCCTCCGAAGGCTTTTCAGGAAAAGCAGATTCAAAAGGCTATTGACGGCGAAATGGTGATGGAGTCCAGGTTGGGAGCGTAATTGGTAGGATTGCTGAATTCGATATGGTTGGATCCTGCCTTTAGCGGCACCTGAACCACTGTGCTGGTTGGCGTACCGAAGCTGTATCCGTTCAGGGCGACCTCCTGCGCAGTATTGCCATTGACCGAGATGAAAAACGATCGTTGTCCCTGCGTCATGTAATCGATCTCCATCTGGTAGGTTCCCGCGACGGGCACGAGCACATTGTCGAAGGTGACGATGCTTTGCGGGTTGCCGCCCAGGTTGCCCACCGCAGCGAGGCCGGAGCAGTTTCCGCAGAACCCGGCCGCCGTGGCGGCCGCGCCGCTGAGGGTCGCATTCTCCGCCTCATAGACGGTAAAGTTCGGATACGGTTCGTTGCCGTCCCCGCTGATGATGATGCGGTCCATGTCGGGCGGATAACTTGTCGGGTTGCCAAACTGAATGCTGTTTGTCCCCGCGTTCAGACGAACCGGTATCGTCGTCGGGAACGGCAGATTCGAGCTTCCCCCGCTCAGGTTCAGCGTAATATCCGGACCACCGTTGACGTTGATGATGAAAGAGCGGGTGCCGGTCGTCATCGAATCGACTTCCATCCGGTACACGCCCGCGTTTGTGACGTTCACGTTAAATATGGCATAGTTGGCTGGCCCAATGCCGAGATAGGTTAGTTTGTTACCGCTCGCGCAAGTGGAGCATTGCGAAAGCTGGGTGCCCCCGTACAGTGTCGCCGTCTCCGCCCCATAGATCTGCGATGGAGGTGCTGGAGCTTGGCCGGCGGCCGTAACCTTAAGCAGGCGCGCTCCATGTCCTGCCAGCACATCGGAGAAGGACTGGTAACTCGATCCAATTTCAGCATGGCTCCAGAGATCCCTCATTGCAGACGCGCCGAGGAAGCCCAGGTCCTTCCAGTCAACAGTTACGCTTGTGGGAAAAGCATTGAGATTGAAGATCGCAACGTAATAGCTGCCGTTCCCGAGGTCGGAGACCCACACTGGAGTGTAGCCTCCTGTAACCTGCTTTGCCGGATGTCCGGACTGATCGACGTCGAGCACTTCATCGTTGAAGAGCAGCTTCTTGCCGAAATTCGTCAGCTTCGTCAGGTCTCCCCCGAGCGAAAGCGGAGCATTGGCCATCGCCCACAGGGTCATCGCGGTCTGCTGTTCCGTGTCTGTGATGCCGTCTATGGCTCCATTGCCGACTTCAAGCGAATCGAGATCGTTCCAGCCCAGCGTGGGACCCGAAGCGTTCTCCCACCCGATCAGATCGTAAAAACGCAGCAGTACGCGTTGCCATTCCGTCAGATTCGGACAGTCTCCCTCGCACTCAACGTCGCCTTCGATGCGGCGCGCATTCGAATTCTGCTGCCAGTCGCTGAGATAGTCCTCGTCGAGTGCCCAGGAGAGGGTTAGCCAGATAGGGCGGCCGCTCTGGGCAATCGCTTTGGACATCGCCTGAACATCGGGGATGTTATTGATGCTGAGATCGTCGTGATACGAGCCGGGAGTCACCGAGTCGAGCTTGATGAAATCGATGCCCCACGAAGCGTAAAGATTGATGATGGAGTTGATGTAATCCTGCGCCCCAGGCTTCGTGAAATCGATTTTGTAGCCATAGCCAAATCCGTTGCCGATAGTGAGCGGTTCGGCCACGATGTCCTGAGCATGGTACGACGTGCCATAAATGGGCAGATTTTGAGAGACAACCGACGTGCCAATTCCGGGGAGCAGATAGATGCCGACCTTCTGGCCGTTGGCGTGGATGTGTTGGATCATCTCCAGGAAAGTCGGGAACTCAGTCGTGTTCCACAGCGTTCGGCCGTACTGATCGCTGTCGCCACTCCAGCCTGCGTCGAGGTTGATGTACTGGAACCCATGAGCTTGCAGTCCGGAGGCGCGCAACGCGTCGGATTCCGCCAGAATATTCTGCTCATTCATCACTGTGCTGGAGGGTACAATCGTCTGCTGGCTATAGGTGCTCCACCCAAAATAGGGCTTCTCGCCAAGGCCATTGAGTTGCGCGCGTGCGAATGTCTGCGGAAGAAGCGTCGCGGCAACAACAAGAGCGGCGACTTTGATTATCCTGTGCAGGCAGTGTTTGTAACCGGTTTCATAAGATGCCGGTCGGAGGCCGGAGAGTACAGTTTGCATGCGATTACCTCATGTCTTCACGGTGGCTGAAACTAAGTGGCTTATATAAATGCGCTGGGATTACCAACGCTGCTGGGTTGTCAACTTTTCTCGTTCCCATAAGCGCTCAAATGCGTTATGGGATTGGTTCGATCGGAAACAACCAATCACGGGAAAATCGTGGAATCAGCATGCCAATGAAGCAAAGGAGCAAAATACAGAGATGAATAGTAGCCATCGGAGGTGAGCCCGTCAAACAAAAATAAGCGCTTCAAGATTCTAAAGAGGCAAGACGGACGAATGCCTCAGTTTGCAACTGTTCCAGTCCTGTCGTTTCAAGATTCTGCCGGGAATTCGTCCTCGCAAGGCTTGGTGTTGTCTGATGTCACGCTGCACTCAAAACGGTTCTTCTGCACTTTGGGTGCAATTAAAAGCAGAAGTACCCTTCTATCAATAATCTGTACGACTTAGGCAATCAAACTTTCGGCTTTCGCCGAAAGGCATCCAAGTTATTGACTGGCAACGGTTAGTCCAACTCCCTTTGTTCGAAGCTGCACCGAAAGTGCGGAGGAACCCTCAATTCGCGGATAGCGCTGCTATATGTTTCAACGATTGTCCGCGATTTAACTACAGTGTCATTGCACTTTAATCGCGGACGGGTGTACCTAAATCGGATCTTCCGCACTTTCGGTGCAGGGTTAAGCTGCGCTTGAAGCATGCCAAGGCAGTACTCGCGCTTTCAGAAGCTCGAAACCTGCCCGCCCATACATCTGCCGCTTGATCGCTTTGAGCCGGTTGATGTGTCCTTCAATAGGACCATTGCTCCATGGTGTTGTCATCGATAGTTCCACTGCTTCCAAATCTCGGCGCAGCGTTCTCGCAAACTGGGCCGTGAAGCGGAATCCAGAAGCGGCGGCCGATAGTATCCAGGTATTCAGCTTCCTCACACTTCGCCAGCGCAGCATGGCTCGAAAC
>DASYBJ010000282.1:0-60292 GCA_036500845.1 Acidobacteriaceae bacterium | reverse complement strand
GTCTTGCGGGAGGCGAGAACAATGGCAAAGGCTTCCCCCTTGCCACTTCACGCCGACATACGCCATCTACCGTCCAAAAACTTACGCCATATAAAGAGCAAAGCTACAAGTTTAGCTTCAATAGACTTTGGCAGGGCCGCCTTCTTATGGACCGCGGAAGTAGTGATCGACTGGCTAAGGCAGGATACGAATAAAAGGCACCGAGTCTATTGTGGATTGTTGGTTCTTGTCACCGGCACTGAGCGCACTACCCCTTTTAAGGCTCTCTGGCTAACAAGCGAACGGTCGTGCTACTCTTGAATTTCGCGACCCCGCCAGAAAATTGCTTCAATCTGTCTTCGGAAATGCTTCACGCTACTTGTATTGGACCACCCTTTTCCTTGTTGTAAATGTGCGTACCAACCGGATCAAGGATGTATTCCTTCTTTGCATTGTCATACGATATTTTGTATTCGAAAACAGTGTGCAAACTGTCCATGAGGGCAGATCCAACAATAATCAGGTCCGGAACAGGCACATCTACGGTAAATTGGCTTATTGTTTTTCCTTTATTCCGGCCCTCTTCGATATACAGGTTATACATAGCGGGCGTTACACGAATTTCGCCGATTTCACCACTATCCGTCTTTCCGAGCTTTAGTGTGAGATCGTAGTCGCGGATCTTAAGAGCCCGAAGAGTGGCCTCCATCACATCTTTGTCACCCTTGAATTCTGACGCTCCGGTGTCGAGACAAATTTGTTTATTGAGAAACTTGAACCCACCGAAAGCGTACTCGTAAAGAGCCGTGGACCAGGCGAAATTCGCCTTCGCGCGATTGGGTTCCCAGGGCAAAAACACGTGTGACGCCCGATCGTAAGGAATATCTGGGGGTTTCCCAAATACACACCTTCCGGTCTTAGTGTTGGTTACGTACGTTACAAATGGATCTCTATCGCTGAGAACACCGGCGTTCAAGAAATCTGCCATCACTAACGACGATTGATTCATTACCCATTGACTTCCGCATGGCAATGCAAAGGCTCCATCCCAATCCAATTCAGCGAAATTCACTCCGTCGTACTTCTCGGCGAGAAACATTTTCGATCGGACTCGCGGCGCAAGGGTAACCGGCATCCGGGCATAATCCGCACCGCCCGTCGCTACCAACAGCGTGCCCCACGGTCCGAAATCTACTGCCTTACCTTCCGGATTAGTCCATTCAAAGGTTCTTGACTTCGAAAAGTAAAACCGCCCACCCCCATAATGTTTACAGCCATCCGGCTCACACAGCCGCGACGTCACCCAATTGAAATTGGTCCCACTGTCAAAAGAAAATTTAAGCTTTTGGTCATCCGATCCGAATGGTATTACCGTATACCACGGTGATGCGCCGTTATTTTGATAAGGCCCCCGCAGCAAATCGAACGAAATCTGGCTTCTGGCTATAGCGGCGACATCGTTCGAAATGATGCCAGCACACCCGCTCATCAAAGCAGTCGCGCTGACCCCCTTTAGGAATTTTCGCCTTGAAGTCGGCGACAAATATGGTGTTGTGATGAATGCGTCAGGCATGCGGATTTTTTCCCGAATCCTCGTCAGTTAACTTGGGTGTCGGGCAGGGACAGCAGACCTTCGCGCTCGGAGGCGTCTTCCTCATGCTTGTTCTCAGTCACTTCAACCTAGCCCACTGCCTTACTGCGACAGATCCACTCTCCACCAACTCCTCCCGGGACTTGTGGATATAACACCCAGACTTGCCGTTTTAATCCGGCGACACCCGAGGCTTGGGCGAGTCACTGCACCTGTCGGGCCTCTCCCCGGCCAGCGTGCTCATGAACTGCCCCGGTCTGGCTGAGCTATCAGCTGTCGCTTTCAGAATTATGTCGCGCTTTCGGCTGATCCAGCCATATCTGGAACAGAAGCGACCCCTGCATCTGGTCGCGGCCGATGCCAAACTCTCCTTTCGGACCGCCCAGCAAGATTTTCCTAATGTTTCTGGGGGAGCGGCTGCTCACTCAAGACCCTGACCACTTGTGCTTTGACATCATCGTAGGAAGGTTTCCCGCTGTAGTTCCGATAAATCGTGTGCGAATCTGCGCCATAGCCTTCGAGCGAATATTCGCGCTCGCCAGTAGCGGCGAGTTCTTTGTGCGCAGAGGCCCAAGAGGCCTGATCCAAATCGTCCGATTCCAGTGCAACTGTCCATAGCTGCTGCCGGTCCTGGTTGTAAACCAGAAAGCGATAGGCAAAGTGAGGTTTCCCGATTGGCGCAAAATACTCCACAGCGCGAATCCGGTAATCCTTCAACGGAAAATAGTCGACCATGAAGCCATTCGACTGGGTTGCGTCTGGATGTTTGCCATCGGCGTGGAACTGGCGTACCAGGTCGCGCTCCTGATCGCGCTCTTTCAGCTTCCCGGTGGCAGCATCAGCGACCAGAAGCGTCAGATGTACCTTCCAGTCGCCGGGATCCAGTTGCTGTGCTCGTTGCGCGTATTGGAGAGCGAGATCCATTTGCAGGCTCTCGATTGCGGCGCCCGCCGCCAGCAGATTTACTTGTGCATTCTTCGGATCTTCGGCCAGCACCTGGCTGAAGAGTTTGAGCGCCTCGGCGTCCTGATGCGCCTTCGTCTTTTGGAGGGCGGCCGCAAGGGTGGCCTGCTCGTCCAGGTTGTGGGCGGGATCATCGGCGACCGCAGGCTGGGCAGCCGGATGCTGCTGGGGCGGACTGAGTGTGCTTTGTGCGGCTAAGGGAAGGCCGCATGCAATTCCGCACGCAATGACGGAGAGCGGGAACGCACAGCGGAAGAATTTGAACTGCCACATTTGGGTATGTCCTGTTTTCTTCCCTAGCGCGCGGCGATCGCCTCGCGATGCAACTGCTGCAACGCGTTGACTGTGATCTGACGGCGCTGCGTGGCAGCAATCCCTTCGGCCGCCGCACGGGCGGCTGCAAGCGTGGTGATCGTCGGAATCCTCTGCGTCACAGCGGCGCGGCGAATCGCCTTCTCATCAAAAAACGTGTCCTGGCCATGCGGCGTATTGACGATCAGATGGATGCGCTCGCCCTTGATCAGGTCAACGACGTTGGGGCGGCCTTCCTTTACCTTGTGGACGCGTTCAACGATCAATCCTGCCTTCTCGAGCACTTCCGCCGTACCGTGGGTCGCGACCAAGTTGAAACCCAACTCCACATATTGCCGGGCGAGGTCGACAACGGTGGATTTGTCGCGATCATTCACGCTAAAGAAGACCGTTCCCTTTACCGGCAAGATCTGCCCGGCGGAGAGCTGCGCTTTGGCGAAAGCTTCACCAAAGTTGTCGGCCACGCCCATCACTTCGCCGGTGGATTTCATCTCCGGACCTAACACCGTGTCGACGCCGGGAAACTTGTTCCATGGAAAGACGGGGGACTTTACAAAGAAGTGTGTGCCGGTAGCGAGATCCGTCCGTTCTGCGAGTTGTTCGGGCAGCAGCTCACGCAGCGTACGGCCTGTCATCAACCGGGCTGCGATCTTGGCTAGAGGCACGCCGGTCGCTTTCGAAACGTAGGGGACTGTACGAGAAGCACGCGGATTGACTTCGATTACGAAGACCTTGTCAGGCTCTCCTACTCGACGTTGAATCGCGAATTGCAGGTTCACCAGCCCGACGACATTCAGCGCAATTGCCAGCTTGCGGGTGAAGGCACGAATCGTCTCAAGAGTCGAAGGAGCTAAATCGACCGAGGGCAGCACGCATGAGGAATCACCAGAGTGAATCCCAGCTTCCTCAATGTGCTGCATGATGCCGGCGATCAACACCTCGTGTCCATCGCAGAGCGCATCGACATCGACCTCGACGGCGTCCTCCAGGAAGTGATCGACGAGTACCGGGCGCTCCTGCGAGTATTCGACTGCCTCCTTCATGTAGTGGCTGACCGCATTGCGGTCATACGCGATCACCATCGCGCGTCCTCCCAAGACGTAGGAGGGCCGCACCAGCACCGGGTAGCCCACACGGTCGGCACCCTCGAGGGCCTCTTCAACGCTGGTAGCAATCGCACCGGGAGGCTGGGGAATCTCCAGTTCTTCGAGCAGCTTGCCAAAGCGTCTGCGATCTTCGGCGAGGTCAATGGACTCGGGCGAAGTACCCAGAATGCGAACACCCGCTGCCTTGAGAGGAAGGGCCAAATTTAGCGGCGTTTGGCCGCCAAACTGGACGATCATGCCGATCTCAGCGCCCGACGCAGATTCATGCTCGTAGATTGCCAGGACATCTTCAAGCGTGAGCGGCTCAAAGTACAAGCGATCGCTGGTGTCGTAATCGGTCGAGACGGTCTCAGGGTTGCAATTCACCATGATCGTCTCGTACTCATCCTCACGGAGCGCGAAGGCCGCGTGGCAGCAACAGTAGTCGAACTCGATTCCCTGCCCTATCCGGTTTGGACCGCTGCCCAGGATGATGACTTTACGCTTGGCCGTAGGCGCCGATTCATCTTCTTCATCGTAGGTTGAATAGAGGTACGGTGTATCGCTCTCAAACTCCGCCGCGCATGTATCAACTTTTTTAAAGACGGGCTGAATGCCAAAGCTTTTCCGCAGATCCCGGATCTGAGTCTGGGCCTCCGTGCCACGTAGACCCCAAACGTCCGCAATTCTCGCATCGGAGATGCCCATACGTTTGGCTTTGCGAAGCAGGTTTGCTGGAACACTGTCAAGGCTATATCCCGCCAAGTTCGTGATGGTGTCGGTGACCTCTTTGATCTGGTAGAGGAACCAAGGATCCATCGAAGTCATTCTGGCCACTTCCCGCACGGAAAGCCCTGCTCCTGCCGAGGCAGAGGGTTGCTGGGACGGACTTCCCGCGCGCAATGCGTAGCGAATGTAGTCCATGCGCTCCGGTTGGGGCGTTACGAGGCGCTGCGTGAGCCGCCGCGGTTCTATCACTTCTGCGCCCGTGCGCTTGCCGGTTTCGAGCGAGCGCAGGGCTTTCATCATCGCCTCTTTGAACGTGCGCCCCATGGCCATCACTTCCCCAACCGATTTCATTTGGGGACCGAGGTTTTCATCGGCTCCGGGGAATTTTTCAAACTGCCATTTCGGAATCTTGACGACGACGTAATCGATGGTCGGCTCAAAGCAGGCCGGCGTCTTGCGCGTGATGTCGTTCGGAATCTCGTCGAGCGTATAGCCGACAGCGAGTTTGGCCGCAATCTTCGCGATGGGAAACCCGGTGGCTTTCGAGGCCAATGCTGACGAGCGCGAGACCCGTGGATTCATCTCGATCACGGTCATGCGTCCGTTTGTTGGATTAATCGCGAACTGTACATTCGAGCCGCCCGTTTCTACACCGATTTCACGCATGACGCGGATCGCGGCATCTCGCATCGCCTGGTATTCGCGGTCGGTGAGGGTTTGGGCCGGCGCCACGGTAATCGAATCCCCGGTGTGCACGCCCATCGGATCCATATTTTCGATAGAGCAGATGATGATGACGTTGTCGGCGAGATCACGCATGACCTCGAGCTCAAATTCCTTCCAGCCTAGGACGGACTCCTCGATCAAGCACTCGTGAACTGGAGAGAGATCGAGTCCGCGCGCAAGAATATCCATCAGCTCTTCGCGGTTGTAGGCGATGCCTCCGCCGGAACCGCCCAGAGTAAACGAGGGCCGGATGATGATAGGAAATCCAATCTTGACGGCAAATTCGAGACCATCGCGAATATTGTTCACCAGGGCGGAGCGTGGAACGTCGAGTCCTACCCGGGTCATCGCATCTTTGAACAAGAGCCGGTCCTCTGCCTTCTTGATGGCTCCAAGCTTGGCACCGATCAGCTCCACACCGTATTTGTCCAGGATGCCGGAATCGGCGAGATCGACGGCAAGATTCAAGGCCGTCTGGCCACCGACTGTCGGCAAGAGGGCGAAAACACCCGTACGCCGGCCATCGGAGTCGCTCATGCGCTCCGACTCCAGCCGGATAATCTCTTCAACGTATTCCCGGGTCAAAGGCTCGATGTAGGTCCGATCGGCGAGTTCCGGATCGGTCATGATCGTCGCTGGATTGGAGTTCACCAGCACAACTTCGTAGCCTTCGGCTTTGAGCGCTTTGCAAGCCTGCGTACCTGAGTAATCAAACTCCGCTGACTGGCCGATCACAATCGGACCGGAACCAACTACCAGAATTTTGCTTATGTCGTTCCTGCGTGGCATTTAGTCTTCCGTTCGATCCAGGCTTTGAAGAGACATTGCCTCAGCCGTCTGTGTGGATTTACTTGTCCCGGGGCTTTGGTCGTTTGCATTTTTAGTTGGCGCGGCTCCGTCACAGTCCGCCCAAGCCGTCATTTGGCGGCCGAGCAGAATCTTTTTGCTACCGACGAAGTTACTTTTTCCAATCTTCCATCATCTTCCGGAACTCGGCGAAAAGGTAGTTCGAGTCATGAGGGCCGGGGCTGGCTTCAGGGTGATACTGCACGCTGAAGAGGGGCAGCGAGCGGTGACGCAAGCCCTCGAGCGTGTTGTCGTTCAGATCAACGTGGGTCAAATCCACGTCACTCTCTTTGAGCGAATCAGGATCAACAGCGAAGTTGTGGTTATGCGCGGTGATCTCGATCTTGCCGGTTCCTGTTTGTTGAACAGGATGGTTGCCACCGTGATGGCCAAACCTGAGCTTGTAGGTCTTGCCGCCCAGGGCGAGGCCGATGAGTTGGTGGCCCAGGCAGATACCGAAAATGGGCTTTCGTCCTGCGAGTTTGCGAATATTCTCGTGAGCGTATGTCACCGGCTCCGGGTCTCCCGGGCCGTTGGAAAGAAAGATTCCATCAGGCTCGAGTGCCAGGACATCCTGCGCCGATGTTTGAGCAGGCACGACGGTCACCCGGCAACCCTCGCGAGCGAGCATGCGGAGGATGTTTTGCTTGATGCCGTAGTCGTAGGCGACTACATGCAAGTCCGGCTCCGGCATTCGCGGTGCGTCTTCGCCCCGCCGCAAGGGATCGCCATTGCGTCCGTCTTTGGCATCCCATTCATAGAGCGCCTTTGTGCTGACGACTGTCGCCAAGTCCGTGCCATCGATCTTAGGGATGCTCCGAGCCTTGGCGATGAGCTTTTCCGGATCCGACTCAATCGACGAGATCACGCCACGCATGACGCCGCGCGCTCTAAGGTGACGCACCAGAGCACGTGTGTCGATTTCGCCTATAACAGGAACGTTGAAGCGTTCCAGGTATTCGTCGGTGACTTGTTCAGAGCGCCAGTTGGAACTGATGGGAGAGAACTCGCGGACAACCAGGCCTTCGATATAAGGGCGGGTGGCCTCATTGTCTGCTGCATTCGTCCCATAATTGCCAATCTGAGGATTGGTCAGGACGACAATTTGTCCTGCATAGGAAGGATCGGTAAAGATTTCCTGGTAGCCGGTTAGCGAGGTATTGAAAACGACTTCACCAAAACATTCACCTTTGGCGCCATAGCCCTCACCGCGGAAGATGCGCCCGTCTTCGAGCGCGAGTATTGCCGGCATTGCTTCTCCATCGCGTGGATTTCTATGATTTTATAACGATTTTCGGGCCTGCGCTCGCCGGGCGCACCTCAAGCACAACATTCGCTGGTTATCGGGAGGCGGTGATCGAGATAGCCGGTCGCACAGAGGCTACCGGGCTTGGTTAGCGGACTACGCCCATGTCCACCGCAGGCCAGTAAACGAATGCCGCCTTGCCGTAGATGAGGTCCCGTGGTACGGGACCGAAATCGCGACTATCGCTCGAGATCGACCGATGGTCACCCATGACGAAGTACTCTCCCGCCGGGACCACGGTCTCTTCCTCCGACCGGGTATCCCGGTATCTCCGCGGGACGTAAGGCTCAGTGAGCAGTTCTCCATTTACGTAGACGTGACCCGCGTCGATGCGGAGGTCGTCTCCTGGCAGGGCGATCACCCGCTTGATGTAGCTTTTTTCGGGATCTCGTGGATAGTAGAAGACCACCACATCTCCACGTTCGATCTTCTCGAAGTGATACGCGAACTTATTGATAAACAGGCGGTCCTGATCTTCAAGCCGGGGCAACATGCTGGTTCCTTCAACCTTCACGGGCTGGTAGAGGAACGTAATAATAAAAATGGAGATCGATACTGAAAACACCATGTCGCGGACCCAAAGGCTGAGTCTGCGGGTTTGACGGGCTCTACGCCCCACAGGCGGCTGCTGGATGGCGGGTCCAGTCCCGCTCTCGACCTGCTGGTTCATTTCTCTTACTACTTCTACTCGAAGTCAGCGGAGAATAGCCGCGATCGCGACTTCCCTACCCCTGCATTCTTGATTCTATCGCTACCAGGGTGACTACGGACGATCCGGCTTCTTCAATGGCTGGGGTTGCTGAGAGGGTACATACTGCTGCTCAGTTCTGTGGGGTTGGTTCTCAACAACTGAAGCGTATTGTTGGGCCTGCAGCTCAAGCGGTCTCTGCAACACCATCTCAACCGAAGCTCCGGCAGGAATTTCGATATCATCCCCGCGAGTAAAAAGCGTATAGAGCGCCCCGGCTGCCGCGCCGCCGACTGCGCCATAGCCCAGCCCTGAAACCGCGCCGCTGCCACCCGCCGCGCCCGCGATCGATCCCACCGTCGCGCCGACCCCAGCTCCCTTCGCGATGGTGCCCACATCGCGTCCCTTGGTGCCCGCTTGCTCCACCGCGCCTTCGTTACCGGTCACCTTGGGGCCATTCGAACCGGGCAAACTGTTCACTGTTCCCGGGATCTCGACCACCTGCCCGTTGGGGAAGATGATGCTCGTGAAGTGCATGCTGATCTGCGCACGACCTTTTACACGCCCAGGTCGCTGCACCCGGTCAACAATGCCTTGCACATAGGCTCCATCGGGAATGAGGACGTGCGAATCCACGATAACGGGAAAGCTCGAAATCAAGTAGACGCCGTCTCCGGGCCTGGCAGTCTTCGTGTTGATCGCGCTTTTCATGGACAGCAAAACCTTCGTTCCCGCCGGAACCGTGTACTTTTCCGGACCCGCTGGAGAAGCGGAAGCAGGGTTGGAAGCAACTGCCTGTGCGGGTAGGGCCTGAGGATTTGCGGGCGCGGTTGCTTGTGCAACTGCAAAGCCGGTCATTCCGGCGATCAGACCGAGTGCGAAAAACCTGGGGCGCATAAACACCTCTTGGAACTCTGGCCGTACAGTATAGACTTCGTGGGTCTATTGAATGGTAGCGCGTTTCATACGGATGGTTGCTCTGCAATGAGATGATGCCCGGACCACTGGTACCTAAACCCCCATTCCCACCGGATATACTGATTCCCCGCTCAGCGTCAGGCCAGCGGCGGCGTTTCGCTGAAGCGTATTCGATTCTCGAAGCCGGTATCGGACAGAGAGCGTTCCCAGGCGCTTCGTTTAGCGTACTGGCACAAAATGAGATAGTGGCACTCGATGGCGTCGGAGCCTTTACCTACCTGCCCGGCGCCCAGCGCGTGACTGCCGCGACAGTTTACGATTTGGCCAGCGTTACAAAGGTACTGGCAACCACCTCGATGGCGATGCTTCTCTATCAGCGGGGAAAGCTTGTTCTGGACCAACCACTCGCGGAATGGTTTCCGGCTTTCGTTCAGGATGAATTGCCCCGAGGTCCTCGTCATCAGGTGACGTTACGCATGCTTCTCGCGCACGCCTCCGGATTGCCCGGTTACGTCCGTCTCTTTGAAGTCTGCCAGGACAGCGAGTGCCTTTTCAACGCTTGCCTTCGACAGCCCCTCGAAGCGTTGCCCGGCGCCCGTTCCGAATACTCCGATCTCGGTTTCATCCTACTTGGCCGCGTTCTAGAAAGTATCGCCGGCGAATCGATCGATCGCTTTTGCGAGCGAGAGATCTTTGGCCCGTTGGGGATGAAGAGCACCTGCTACCGTCCTCCGGCGAATTGGGCAAGCTCGGTCGCACCCACCCAAGAAGACCGCACCCTACGTCACCGAGTGATTCAGGGTGAAGTACAGGATGAAAACTGCTTCGTGATGGGAGGGGTGAGCGGTCACACAGGGCTTTTCGCAAATGCTCTCGATCCGATTCGTTATGCGCACTCCGTCTTGAACCTCAATGAAACTTCAGAACCGCAGCTTCCGGATCTACCGGATCTACGACTCTTCACATATGAGACCATAGAGCTATTCACCCAGCGAACAGAACTACCCCCGGGCAGTTCCCGCGCGTTGGGTTGGGATACGCCTTCCGCACCCTCTTCCTCGGGGCGCTATTTCAGCCGCCACTCAGCTGGGCATCTGGGTTATGCGGGAACATCCTTGTGGATCGATCTCGAGCGTCAAGTAGCGATCGTACTGCTCACGAATCGGACCTGGCCAAACCGCGAGAGTCAGGCAATCCGGGAGTTTCGCCCGGCCTTCCATGACGCCGTCATGACCGCGATCGGGGATCACGTATGACCCGAAAGTTGTTTGTACTCTCGACCCCAGTTGTCGAATTTGCCACCTGTTAACTGCAAGTTGGAGATAAAATCAATGTGGTTGAGATAGGCATACAAACCATGGCCACGAGTACTCAAACTGAACAAATTGCCAGCGTCAGCGAGGACCATAAGGAGCAGGTAGCCGAATTACATCAGCTCACCACGGAAAGTTCAAACGAAGCATCACACGGCTTCGACACCAAGTCGGCGCTCGAAATCGCTCGCATCATCAATCACGAAGACTCGAAGATAGCAGCTGCCGTTCGCAAGTCGCTGCCTGAGATTGCTTTGGTGATCGACATGGTCGCGCGCAGTCTGCGCGACGGCGGCCGTCTGATTTATATCGGAGCCGGGTCGAGCGGCCGCATCGCTGCTCTGGACTCCTCGGAATGTCCACCTGCCTTTTCCACTGCCCCACAAACCGTTCAATACATTATGGCTGGAGGGCCAAAGGCCTTGGCTTCGGCGGTTGAGGTCAACGAGGACTCTCCCGAGCTCGGGCAAAGAGACATCGCTCGCCGACGGCCTACGCGCAAGGACGTGGTTGTCGGGCTCTCATCCAGCGGTCGCACTCCTTACGTAGTTGCGGCTGTTGAGTACGCCCGTGCCCGGGGCGCCAAAACCGCTGCGGTCACCTGCAATCACAATACCCCCCTCTCCGCCGTAGCGGAGATCGCGATCATCGCCGAGGTGGGTCCTGAAGTCGTGTCAGGCTCTACCCGCATGAAAGCCGCGACTGCGCAGAAGATGATCCTGAACATGATCACGACAGGTGCGATGACCCGGTTGGGCTATGTGTACGACAACCTTATGGTCAATGTTCATATGCAGAACACGAAACTTGTCGAGCGCGGGATCAACATCCTGATGCGCGCCTGCAATATCGATCGTGAGACTGCCGTTCGGACCATCAAGTCGGCTGGCCGCAGCGTCCCTGTCGCCCTCGTCATGCTGAAAGCGGGCGTTGACAAGCCAGAAGCTGTGCGTCGTCTTGCCAAGTCCGACGGGAACGTCCGTCTAGCCATCGAAGACACGACGCTAGAGTTGTAAGAGCAAAGCCGCCCGAATGAAGGAGCGCCGACAGGCGAAATCATGGATAAATTTGTAATTCGCGGCGGCAAACCGCTGTTGGGCACAATCCGCGTCAGCGGCGCCAAGAATTCAGCCCTTCCTTGTATGTCCGCTGCCATCCTCACCGAGGATGATGTGGTGCTCGAAAACGTTCCTCAAGTCCGCGACATTGAAACCGAGCGTAAGCTCCTGGTTTCAATGGGTGCCGAGGTGGAGCTCGGCTACGGCCGGGCACAGCATCGGACTACTATCAGCTGCCGGATGCTCTCCGATCCAACGGCGAAATACGAGATTGTCAAGACAATGCGGGCGTCCGCACTCGTTCTCGGACCACTGGTCGCGCGCTGCGGTCTCGCCCGCGTTGCACAACCCGGCGGCTGCGCGATCGGAGATCGTCCCATCGACCTGCACTTGAAGGGTCTGGAACTGATGGGAGCAACCATCGCTCAAGAGCATGGCTATCTTGAAGCTCGCGCCGAGCGGCTCAAGGGCGCGCATATCGTCTTTGACAAGATCACGGTGACGGGTACAGAAGACCTACTCATGGCGGCTGTTTTGGCAGAAGGCGAAACATTGATGGAGAACTGCGCCCGTGAGCCGGAGGTCTCCGACCTTGCCACTTTGTTGATCGCGATGGGCGCCAAGATCGAAGGCGCGGGAACTCCAACGATTCGCGTTCAAGGGGTCGACAAGTTGCACGGTGCCCGTCACCGTATCAATCCCGACCGTATCGAAGCGGGAACTTTCCTCATTGCTGGAGCAATTACCGGCGGCGATCTGGTGGTCGCCAATTGCCAACCCGGGCATCTCTCTGCATTGATCGCGAAGCTCGATGCAGTCGGTATCCGTATTGACCCACTCGGTCCTGACTCGCTTCGTGTGCGCAGTGAAGGCAACCTCAGGGCCAACGACATTTCGACCGAAGAGTATCCGGGATTCCCTACGGACATGCAGGCGCAATACATGGCCCTGGTCACGCAAGCCGAAGGGACCTCCATGGTGAAGGAGAATATCTTCGAGAACCGTTTCATGCATGTGGGAGAACTTGTCCGCATGGGTGCGAATATCAAGGTTGAAGGGCGTACGGCGGTCGTGCGCGGAAAGACGCCGCTCTCTGCCGCGGCCGTTATGTGCTCGGACCTGCGGGCGTCTGCCTCGCTGATTCTCGCGGCTCTGGTAGCGGACGGCGAATCCATTCTGGATCGCGTGTATCACGTCGACCGAGGCTACGAGCGGATTGAAGAGAAGCTCCGTGGCGTAGGCGCCCAGATGCGGCGCATGGGCGATGTTTTCCCCAATGGAACGCTCAACAAGCGCGAAGCTCCCAGCGCTGTTGAAGCCACGTAGGGCCTGCATTCCTTATCACGATTCACAGCCAAGAGTCGATGCTGCTTACGAAGCCTGAAGAGCGGCGCACCGTTTTTGTGGTGCTTCACTCTGCAAAGTACAAGGCTTGCAACGCCATTTCTCAACTGTCGTTTCTCAACATTCTTGAGAAATCCTGACCATCCGTTTGCAGCAGATCGCAAATGACTTAGCATCTGATGAGCTAAGAGGATTCGAATGCAAACAGACGACCGTGCTATTCGTAGCAACTTGGTTGAACTTCTTCGCGGCCAAGGCGCCCACGTCGACCTACCCTCCGCTCTCAAGGACTTTCCCCCAAAGCTCTACGGTGTGCGGCCGGAGGGGGCGCCCCATTCAGGTTGGGAAATACTTGAACATGTACGGTTCACGCTTCACGATTTGCTCGATTTTTCGACCAATCCGGAGTATCTCGAGCCAACTTGGCCGGATGACTACTGGCCCAAGTCCAGCAAGCCGGATTCGAACGAGGCTTGGCGCCAGTCGGTAAAGGCTATCGAGCAAGACCTCAAAGCCTTTGAGGATCTGGTCCAAGATCCAAAGAGCAATCTGTATGCGGGAATTCCTTGGGCAAAGCACGGCCAGACCTTGCTTCGGGAAGTGTTGCTAGCGGCCGATCATACCAGCTATCACACTGGCGAACTTGTTCTGCTGCGTCGTTTGCTGGGCGCATGGAAAGGCTAGCGCCTGTTAGAGAAGCCGCGTCGCCGTCGAATAGAATCCGCGCCTCAATGGGAGGCTGACTCCCATCACGGTTCATGCTCAAAGTGGTGGTGCTTAAGAATCTCCCAGCTCAGCGCTACGGGCTCTTTTCCGTGGCTAGCGTCCTCCATCCGCACTGACATCTGACCTGAACACCCCGCCGTATTGATTGAAACCACTCCTGAGTCTCGGATAGAAACGCGTTTACTAAAATCCAACGTAAAAAAGAGGAGAGGTCCAGTTCGCACTGCCCCTGGTTTCCATTAAAGGATAGATAAATCCTCTCCGTTCTTGAAACCAAACAAGCGAGCAGCAATCAGAGGCCTTGTGGGTCCCCACGCCATGTGGAGCGTGCCTGCAAATTTGTCTCGGAGGCAAAGCGGTGAAGAAGAATATTTTGATGTTAGGTCTGGCGGCGTTTACCTTTGCAGGTACCGTTCCGAAGGTTTACGCGGGCGAAGCTGGAGAGTACGTATACCTGGAGAGCAACGCCAGCGCGCCGAATAGCAATTCGATCTATGCTTTTCGCCGCGAAGCTGCCGGCAATCTCACCCCGCTCCCCGGCTCCCCTTTTTTAACGGGAGGAGCAGGCGTGCAGTACAGTGGATCGAATCTCGGTCCTTTTGATTCAGATTCAGAGGTTATCGTGAACCCGCAGCAAACATTATTGTTCGCGGTGAATGCCGGCAGCGACTCTGTCGCGGTCTTTTCCATCAAAGGGGATGGCACGCTGGTTGCCGTGCCTGGCTCGCCGTTTGCCTCGGGCGGCAACGATCCGGTCAGCCTGGCAATCGATGGAAACATGCTGATCGTGGTAAACCAGAGCGGGGACTTCGCCCGGCCCTCCACCATCCTTCCCAACTACACCATTTTGCGTATTGGGTCGGATGGGAGCCTTGCACCCTTCGGCAACAACACCAACGATACGTCGCGGGGATTACAAAATACCATCAGCGTTGCTGCAGGAAGTTCGCCTTCGCAGGCTTATTTTGCTCCCGGCACCGATCTGTTATTTGGCGCGGACTTTCTGGGCGGGCTGCTAGAGCATTTTCGCCTCGATGGACAAGGGGAACTTCATGCCTTGTCGCCGATTGCGCTGCCTGCTTCCGAGTTCGGCGATGGGGTGCCACGTCTTCCGCTCGGGCTTTGGAGCAATCCGGCTGCGCCTATCCTCTATGTGGGCTATGTCACAGCTAACAAGATGGGGGTTTACCAGTACAACCAGCAGGGTGGCCTTACCTTCCTGCGCACCGTGCCCAATGCCGGTCAGGGTATTTGCTGGATTCGTTCCAACAAGAGGGGAACACGGCTCTACACCACCGACACCAACACAAATCAGGTCTCCGTATACGACTCGACGGACGCTGAAAACCCGGTCGAAATCCAAACGCTAACGCTCGCAGGCGTGGGCAATAGCTTCCAGCTTTCGCTGTCGGAAGGCGGAAAATCCCTCTACGTTCTCTCGCAGCGTGCTGCAACGTCGATTCCTGCCGGCCAGGGAAATGTCCTGCACAGCCTTTCTATTAAGGATGACGGCACCATCGAGGAAAACGGTACCGGCGTTGTCTTTAATCTTCCTACGGGCGTGCGTCCGCAGGGCGTAGCGGTCGTTGAGCAGTACTAAAGGAACGAAGATGGACGGGGACGTTGCCATCGTCCCGTCTATCCCCAAAAAGCCGGCTACTATGCTGTACTCCCGTCGCTTGCTATTGCTAACGAAGCTGCAAAGGCAGCGGCAAACCTGCCGTCTACGAAATTCCCCGCTTTGGGCTGAACACCGGCGTGACGGCCGCACGACCAGCGCGGGGGAAAGTGTGCGCCATAAGGACCCTAAAAGGCCCTAACCTCCAATACTCGCGAGCAGTGCACCGAGCGGCCGAGCTCCGTTGGTACTGAAATATGTGGGGGGAACGCGGGCTAACCCCAAAAGCGGCCAAGAAATTCTGCCGCGTGATCGCGGAGTTTGCGGGAGAGTGGAGGCCCTTGCGCGTGTTGTCCTTTGCAGTACTGGCAGATCGCGGTTCCGCGGCACTCTTCGCACTCTGATCGATCGGAATTTAGATGGATGTTCTTACCCGTTCCGTAGCACCTGGAGCACTTCCCGCTTCCGGGGAAGTCATCACAATGCTCGCATCTTTCAGAGCGGCCAAACATAACGGAACTGCTTGTTTCGTCACTTCCAGCTAACAGCTAACTGCCAGCGCAACCGTCGCTGCGCCGTTTTGCGGAGTACCCGCTCGAACTCTTCGATTTCGCGCACGACTGCCCGTGTATCCGAACCCAGAGCGGTGGGCGAAGCCTTGAGGTGATCCAGCAAAGTGCAGATTGTAATGAGCCCATCCTCGGGGGAAAACCACTGCGGCGGAGGCAGGGTCTTGGCCCATTCGGGATCGCCGGCCCCTTCTTCAAGCAGAAGGGCCATCGAGTTTTCATCGGCCGAGAAAAATTCCAGCAGCGGCTTGATTCCGATGCGCTGCGCCATCTTCTCCAGAGCATCTTCGTTGCGTGCGAGTGCCCTTCCATTCACAAAAGTATCGAAACCGGGATCCTCTCCCTCGACCACGATGTATAGCGAAGCACTCATCGCCTGCAGTTTACCGCAACTTCGCTTGCGAGTTCTCGTTCGTAGTTCATTGTGCCTGCTCAGTTACCGCTACCCGTTCCGGCCAGAGTGAGAACAGCATCATCGTTCGCCCGCAGGCGCATGACGGCGAACAGGCAGCCTAGAGCAATCGTCAGCCCCGCAATCATGCTCAGAGACAGCGGCTGGCGAAAGAGAATCGCCGCTTGGATCATGCCTAGAAGGGGCTCAATCCACATGATCGTCGCAACTTGATAACCAGCAAGCTCCTTGAGCAACCAGAAATAGAGAACCAAGCCCGCGGCGCTAGCGACTCCGAGATAGAGTAGCGCCACGATCGCTGCAAGATTCCAGTCTGGACGTTGCCCGCGCTCTTCGACCAAGCTGGCTAATTGCAGAAGAAACGCAGCGCCGCCGAGAAGTATTCCGGCACTTACCACCGGGCTTATGCCTGCTAACTCTCGCTTGGCGTAAACAATAGAAGCCGCGCTCGATGCGACCGCGAGGAGAACCGCAGCCGTGCCCTGGAATGAGGGTAGCGACCCGTTCCAGATCGCGAGAGCAACCCCACCCCAGCCTAAGAGCAGCGCTTGCCAGCCTGTCCGCGACGGACGATCCTCCCGCACGATGAAGGAAAACAGCACGACCACCAGAGGTGTCGCGGAGAAGAACACCGTGGTTGTTGCAGTGGAGACACGCCCTGCAGCCCACGATAAGAGAAGAACCGGCAGTGCCAATAGCGTAGCGGACAGGATAAGTGACGCACGCAAGCCGCGTATAAATTTCTCTGGATGCCGATGCGCATGCCAGCGCACCAGCATGAACGGAAACAGCAATGCAGCCGCCAAGCCGAATCGAGCCGCTGTGCCGAGCAAAAGCGGCACGTGTCGCCCGAGTTCTCCGGAAGCGATCCACTCCGTGCCCCAAAGGATACCGAGTGAACCGAACGCCGCAGCCTGCTTGCCTGTCACTCTATGGTCCGCCTAAATGGCAAAGGGCTGCGTTTCTCACGCAACCCTCTGTTGATGATGCAAAAACAAGTTCTGCAGAGAAGCGCTCTCTCGAGCTTTTATTGGGGACCGCGGCCTCCGCCCCCCGGTCCGCGGCCACGTCCACGTCCGCGGCTGCGGCGGCGGCGCTGTCCAGCAGCAGAATTGTCCGCAGAAGCAGGCCTGCGCACCTCCGCTTGCCCCTCCTGAAGCGTTCCATCGGCGCGATTGAAGTTCGGCTCCTCGTCGCCCTCGACTAACGGGCCATCGTCGTCGAAATCTTCACCGCCTTCGATCGTGATGGTGCTTGCGTTCGAGAGCGGCTGACGCTCCGGCGCAAGCTGTGGGCGCGGCGCGCGAGGAGGAGCTATCTCTGTGCTTGCGGTTTCGGCGGGCCGTCCCGCTTTCGCCGGCTCCGGAAGTCCAAGCTTTTCCCTTTGCTCCTTGAGCAGAGCCTTACGCGAGAGCTTGATCCGGTTTCCCTCGATTCCCAGGACCTTCACCAGGACCTGATCACCTTCGTGCAATTCGTCTTTAACGTCCTTCACGCGATGTTCCGCAATCTCGCTGATGTGCAGCAAACCGTCGGTTCCGGGAAAAATCTCGACGAATGCGCCGAACTCGGCCAGCCGAACAACCTTCCCTAGGTAAGTCTTGCCGACTTCAGGCACGGCGGTCAGATCATTGATCTGGGCGAGCGCCTTCTTAAGGCCCTCTTCATCGCTGGAGGCTACGTTGACCCTTCCTGTGTCATCGACATCGATCTTGACGCCGGTTGCTTCAATGATGCCGCGAATGGTCTTGCCACCCGGTCCGATCAGGTCCCGAATCTTATCCGTCGGGATCTGCAGAGTGTGGATCTGTGGAGCAAACTTGGAGCGCTCTGTCCGCGGTCCACTCAGCGCGACCTCCATTTTGTCCAACAGGAAGAGGCGGCCATGGCGCGCTTGTTCCAGCGCCTCGCGCATGATCTGTCCCGTAATCCCGCTGATCTTGATGTCCATCTGCAGCGCGGTGATTCCTTCGCGCGTGCCCGCAACCTTGAAGTCCATATCGCCGTAGTGGTCCTCCGCTCCGGCAATGTCGGTCAGAATCGCATAATCATCGCCTTCCTTGACCAACCCCATCGCGACACCGGCGACTGCCGCCTTCAACGGAATGCCCGCGTGCATCAGAGCCAGACTGGCGCCGCAAACGCTGGCCATCGACGATGATCCATTGGATTCCAGAATGTCTGAAACTACACGCAGGGTGTAAGGGGATTCGTCTTCGCCGGGTAGCACGGCGGCGATCGCGCGTTCCGCCAACGCGCCATGTCCGATCTCACGACGGCCTACGCCGGTCATCCGGCCGACTTCCCCAACCGAAAAAGGAGGGAAGTTGTAGTGCAACATGAAGCGTTTGCGCTGTTCTCCCTGGAATGTCTCTAGGCGCTGCTGGTCATCCGTTGTGCCCAGAGTCGCCGTTACGAGCGCTTGGGTCTCTCCACGTGTGAACAATGCGGATCCGTGAGTGCGGGGCAAAACACCTACTTCAATGGTGATCTCGCGAATCTCATCGAACGCGCGATGATCCGGCCGCACGCGATGCTTGGTGACCTGGTCGCGGAAGATCTTTTCGCGCAGTGCTTCATAGTACTTCGCCAGCCTTTTCTTGGCGTCGGCGTCCCCTTCCGGGAGTTCTTTCGCCAATTCGTCCTTGATCTGCTTGACCAGAGCGTAGCTCTCCGCCTTGGGATGAGCTTGGGTATCGAGCGCATCTTTCAGGCGATCACCGATGCGCGTTTGAAGCAAGTCGAGGTAACCGTAATCGAAATCGAGCGCTGGAACCTCGCGCTTTTTCTTGCCGGACTTGGCCACCAGCTCTTCGACGCCAGCACAGATTTTCTTGATCTCCGCATGGCCGAATTCGATAGCATCGACCACTACATTTTCAGTCACGCCCTGGGCACCGCTTTCGATCATCACGATGCCATCTTTGGTGGCAACCACTGTGATGTTCAGCTGGCTCTCAAGCCTTTCAGAGTAGGTGGGATTGATTACAAACTCACCGTTCACCAAACCGACGCGCACTGCGCCGATGGGACCGCCGAAGGGGATGTCGGAAAGGGCCAATGCAGCTCCGGCCGCGTTAATTCCAACGATATCCGGGTCGTTCTCCTTGTCGGCGGAGAAGACCAACGCGATGACCTGCGTCTCGTTGCGGAAATTCTCAGGGAACATCGGGCGGATTGGGCGATCAATCTGTCGGCTGGTGAGGACTTCGCGTTCGCTAGGCCGGCCCTCACGTTTGATAAATCCACCGGGAATGCGGCCGCCAGCGTAGGTGTACTCGCGGTAATCCACTGTCAGTGGGAAAAAGTCGAGACCCTCTTTGGCATCGGGGGCGGCTACTGCAGTAGCCAGAACGACATTGTCTCCTTGCGTTACGAGGGCTGCGCCTGAGGCTTGCTTGGCCATACGACCTGTTTCAAAGGTCAATCGCTTGCCACCGGCAAGCTCAACAGTTACTTCTTGTTTCATAGATTCCTCATTTCCATATGCACGAAGGCCAGACGGGAAGAGCGTGGCTGGGAGGATGGCATGTGTCGGACGGTCGCTCAACCGAAGGAGCTGTTCTGATGCTTCCTGCGTGTTCTGGCACGCCGACCGATTGCCGCGCGTGTGGATTTGGTTCCACCCCACAGCCGGTGCGCTTTGACTGGATTGCCGGGTCTTGAACCCAAGCTCCGCGAGTAGACGTCAAAGACCGCAGGCTGGCTGCAACTGCAGTCAGCCTAACCCTGTCTAGCGGCTCTATGCGTGGATACAAATCACTCGCTTGTTATTTGCGGATGCCCAGCTTACCGATTACATCCCGGTAGCGGTCGGAATTATTCGTCTTGAGATAATCAAGCAAGCGGCGACGTTTGCTGACCAGCATCAAAAGGCCCCGCCGTGAGGCGTGATCTTTCTTGTGCAACTTGAAATGCTCCGTTAGCTCGCCAATGCGCTCGCTGAGAATCGCAATCTGCACTTCCGGGCTGCCCGTATCTAGTTCATGGGCGCGAAAGCGCGTAATAACTTCTGTTTTCTTTGCAGGTGCCAGCACGGCAGTGCGTTACTCCTCTTTGTATCGAGTCCACTCTCTAAGTGTCTGACCTAGCGTAACATGGATGACAATTTTGCGTCCATTTCAGGGACCCGCATAGCTTCCAAAAAACAGGCATTTCGCTCTCCTCAGAGGTATCACACGCATTCACGTCGGCGCCCGTCAAGAGCATCAGGCCGCGAACTCCCATCTATTGTGCGTGATCCGGTTCTCTGTTCGTGATCGCGGCGCGCTCGCATCCCTTTCATTCCCTAGAGATCGTTACTCCATCATTACGGCCCGCTCGCCGCCGGGCCGGTTCTTGTTCAGGAGAAACGAGACCGCCACCATGAGCAAAGCTACAAACGCTAGCACGAAATATACATCCACGTAGGCCAGAGCCTGCGATTGTGCCTGAAGCTGGTTGTAAACCTGTCCTTGTGCCAGATGCAATGAGTTCGGTTTGCCGAAGATCCTGTCAAATAGCCCGCGGAACGAGTCGACTCTCTGCTGATAGGTGCTATCCGGCGGCGTCACGTATTTTATCAATTGGCTCTGGTGCCATTGGCTTCGTTGCGTGACCAGCGCGCCGGTGAGCGCGATCAGGATGCTACCCCCGATGTTCCGCACAAAATTGATGAGGCCTGCGACCTGATTGCTCTTCTCGGGCGCCATGCCAAAGTAGGCCGCGGTGGTCACGGAAATGAAGACGAATGGGATGGCGGACACCTGGATGACGCGAAGCCATGCTGCGAACCGAAAGCTGATCAGCAGGTTTAGATGCGTCGCGGTAAAAAAGTACGAAAAGGCGAAGAAAGCGAATCCAAAAGCGATCAGATTGCGGGCTGGGAAGCGGCCCACGGCCTGCCCGGCAAGAGGCATCAGGAATACCAATGCGAGCCCCCCACCCGACAGCGAGAGACCCGCGATCGTTGCGGTGTAACCGAGGTTCTGCTGCAGGAATTGGGGCTGCAAAACCGTCGTTGCATTCAGCAGGCCGCCGGTGAGCAGCATAAGAAAAGCGCAGACGGCAAAATTTTTGAACTTGAAGAGCCGCAAATCCATCAGCGGGCTCTCCGCGTGGAATTCCCAGACGATCAGAGCCACAAATGAAACCGCAAAGATTAAGGCGGTCCAAGTAATGAAGGGAGAACCAAACCAATCCTTCTCCTCTCCCTTGTCGAGAGTGACCTGTAGCGCGCCCATCGCCACAATCAGCAGCGACAGTCCGATGGAGTCAATGCGCGCGAGATTCTTCCGGTCGGGTTTGATGTAAGGCGGATCCTCTACGAGACGATTGGTTAGAACCAGAGCCAATATGCCCACGGGAATATTGATGTAGAAGATCCAATGCCATGAGTAGTTATCGGTGATCCAACCGCCAAGTGTTGGTCCTATCGACGGCGCCAGCACCGCTACGAGACCATAGAGCGCGAACGCCAATCCGCGTTTGGCCGGCTCGAAGGAGTCCGCCATGATGGCCTGCGCCATCGGCTGCAAGCCGCCCCCTCCCATTCCCTGCATTACGCGAAACACTAGCAGAAAAAGCAACGTCGGCGCGATGCCGCACAGGAATGAACTCACCGTGAAGATCACGATGCACAGCATGAAAAAGTTTTTTCGGCCGATCACGCTCGCTGCCCAAGCGCCCATTGGCAGCACAATCGCGTTGGCGACGAGATACGAGGTGAGCACCCACGTGCTTTGATCGAAGCTGGCGCCCAAGCTACCGGCAATGTGTGGCAAAGCTACGTTGGCGATGGAGGTGTCCAACACCTCCATGAACGCAGCGAGCGCGACTGTCGCCGCGATGACCCAGGGGTTCGCTCTCGGCTTCCACACCGCAACCGCGTGGGAATTGGGCGCCGGCAAGTCCATGGTCGTGCTGTTCGATGCCATGCCGCGATTGCTCCTGTTCCGGGTGCCTTAGGCGCGGATCGAACAGCTCAACCTGAAGAGTGCGGGGACTTCCGCGAGGGAGGCCCTTACAGGTTAATGTGCAGCCTCCACCGGCTCCGCGAGGTGGACTTTAAGAAAATCGAGAGTACGGTCGAAGGCCTGACGTGCGGCGGCTTCGTTGTAGCTTGCCCGCGCGTCGCAGTTGAACCCATGTCCGGCATCGTACCAATACACCGGAACTTCCGGATGAGTTTTCTGGATCTTGGCAACGTCAGCTTCAGGAATATGGTTGTCTTGCCGGCCGAAGTGCAATAGGGTGGGCACGCGCGGCTTCTCTGATACGAATCTGGCAATCTGGCCGCCGTAATAGCCGACTGCCGCCACCGGCGTAAGACGCGCCGCGCTAAGCCAGGCTAATGAACCTCCATAACAGTAGCCGACAACGGCAGCCGTCTTTCCCGTCTGCTCCTTGGCATAGCTCAAGGCTGCGTCTACATCCTTAAGCGCCTGATCGATATTCAATTTCTGGGCAAGGGACATTCCCTTTTGCGCTTCTTCGCCTTCATATTTGAGCTCGACGTTTCTCTCCACCCGGTCAAAAAGAGCCGGAGCTACCGCGAAGAAGCCATATTTTGCGAACTTGTCCGTGACTGAGCGGATGTGCGCATTGACGCCAAAGACCTCCTGGATGACGACCAGGCCTCCGAGCGGTGTACCAACAGGTTTGGCGACATAGGCGTCCAGCTGATGACCATCGCCCGCCTTGAGCTTCACGATCTCACTCATCTTCTCTCCTTATTTTTCGTTTGAGCGGGAACCTCCCGCGTTTTCTATTCGATGCGGGGAAGATCGCGAGCGTCGCGCAAAGAGTGGTGAGCGCAAATCGGTTAGGGGAAACGGAACTTATCGTGTCAGGCTTGAGGCTGAGTCGTGCTGGGATTCCAGAGCCCAATAACTCTCCCGCGCCACCACTCGCGCGCGGTAGTCGCGTGTGAGCCGAACATCGAGGACGTGCAATCCTGGAGTGCTGTCGGTCGGACGGAAACTGAGGAGATAGCGATTTCTGGCGTGTTTTGCGACTTCCTGGATGCGGTTTTCGAAATTGCGTTGGGTAGTAAATGGGGCATACTCGCCACCACTCATCACGGCAATCTCACGCGCAACATTTTTGCGCACCGCTTGCACAGCCATCATGAGAGGAGTCAGAAGGTCTCCCACTCCGGCACTCTGTCCACCATTTCTGAGGTCGTTCAACAGCAGTGCCTTCGATGGCGAAAAAGCTACGCTCAGTACGAGCGTATTACTGCTCCCGATCTGCTCGATCAATCGCTGCGGGTCCACATTCCTGCTGCCGTGGTCGCGCGTCTCACTGATCAGCAACAGGACTCTGCGATAGTTCTTGGGGCGTCCTTCCAACAGATGGACCGAGTAGCCTACAGTATCGAGGATAGCCGCTCCGCCATCGCCAGGTTGCAAGCCTCTCAGGCCGCGACCGATGACGTCGGAGTCGCCAGTGAATTCGACAAGCGTCTGCGGCTTTGAATCGAATGTGACGACAGCAGCCTCGCTGTGTCCGTCTCCGAGGAAAAGATCCATCAGAGGTGCAAGCCGATTGAACTTATCAAACTCGAGTCCGGCCATCCGGCCTTTCTCGAGGGCAAGCACAACGGAAACAGGCTCATTGTCCAGATCGTCGTCCACATGAAGAGCCTGGGCCACTCCATTGTCCGTCAACTGGAAATCTGAGGGTCCCAAGCCATAAATCACCTTGCCCGAGGGCTCCTCTACCAGAGTGGGCACGAGTACTTCGGAGGTCTCGACGCGAATGGTGGGGGAGCCGGCCTGGCCCCGCGAAAGAAGTGGAAGAAGCAAGGAGAGGAAAAGCGCGGGGGCGCCCCATCTGCCCAGGTGAGATTGGGGCCGACGAATCTTCACGGCTCGGTTCGAGCGCGAGACTTGAAGTCATTCGTCCAGCCGAGAAAGCGAATCAATTGCACCTTCTCTTGCCAGAGGAAATGAAAAAACTCGCGGGCGCCGATCGTATCAGCCTTTTGGCCGGAATAGGTTTCGATCCGCCACTTCAGATATTCGCTGCGCCAAGGCGTGAAGCGATGACCGCGAGTTGCGTTCCACACAAACCGCATTGCGGCCAACATACCGGGAACCTCTGTTTCGAGTATATCGAGGTGAGATTCATTCCCCCGCCGTCTTTCCGACAGGATCCTTTGTTGCACATCCGCTTCTGCTGTATCTACCTTTCGATCTGCTTTGAGACCTATGGATAGCATCGCTTCGGGACCCGGCGCGCGCATTGCACACGGACTGAGGCCCTAACCCCCGGTTCGCAACTCGTTTGCATCTGTGGTTTCCCACTTCTGAGGCACAAAACGCGTCAGAGGGGCACCCAACGCTTGTAGCTACCCCGCCGGGTGAGCCTCTTGTTTGCGTCTATGGTGGTGTCCTGAACTTTCTTACGATTTCCCGGATGGGCGACGAGTCAGCATGCGATCGATGAGCTTGTCAGCAACATCTGAGGCGGTGACGTGATAGGTACCATCCGCGAGTGCATTGCGTATACGGGCAACCTTACGCGAGTGCGCCGCGCCGTTCTTGCGAGACGAGGTTTCTCCTGAGGAGCATGCGCCAGCCGCGACGCTCCATTGGGAGCCCGCCTGCTTGGCAGCAGAAGTCCTGTCTTCAGTTGGCTTTTTGCTTTGTTTCGTCAATAAATACTCACGGCGTGTGGAACCCCTGAAAAAAGCTCCACGACCCGTCCAGCGTAGCATTCTTTCTACACACACTGGGCACTTTTGTAACAGATGAAAATCAGACGCCGCCTCTTCTGAGCGCCATTGCTGCAGCGGCTCGATCGCTGGCGCCGGAGGGCTGCCCCGGTGGCGAGGTAGGACGATGATTGGATACTGTGCTGCGACGCGTGAGACCAGCGAGATCCGCTAGCTTGGCCCTGAGATGGAGCACGGCCGAAGCGTGGATTTGAGAGACTCTGGATTCTACGACGCCGAGAATCAACCCGATCTCCTTCATCGTGAGTTCCTCGTAGTAGTAAAGAGTCATCACGAGGCGTTCACGTTCGGGCAGCTCGCCAACGGCGTCGGCCAGCCTCTGGCGCATTTCACCGTGCAAACAACGAAATAGAGGATCATCTTCAGGCCGGTTCGGCAAATATGCCAGCTCTTCCTCGCCTGAGTCCTCAGAACGCTCGGCATGCAAGGTGCCGATCTCCAATCCCTTCAGGTCACCGAGCAGGTTTTGGTACTCGGCAAGCTTGATGCCCAGCTCCGCTGCGATTTCGACGTCACTCGGAGGGCGCCGGCAACGGGCTGTGAGCGTCTGAATCGCCTGCTCGACCGCGCGTCCTTTGCGGCGTAATTCTCGCGGGCTCCAATCGAGTGTCCGAAGGCTGTCGAGGATCGCGCCCCGGATACGGAATTGGGCGTAGCTGCGAAACTGAACTTGCTTTTCGGGATCGAATTTACTGAAAGCATCCATCAGGCCGACGACACCGGCGCTGAGCAAGTCCTCGAGAGGTACATGCTGCGGTAATCGTTCGTGAATCCTCCGGGCGATAAATCGCACGATAGGCAGATGGTCGATCATGAGTTGTTCCTGTGCGGCGGGTAGACGGCCGGCATCTCTCCCCTGCGAGTCTTCGACCGGCAATTCGAGTTCGGCCGCAGCTCTGTTTTCTGCTCGAAGTGCAACTTGAATTGCGGCAGATGCAATTTTTTGCGGCAAGATCGTTGCCTGCCGAGGCTTCTTCGAAATGCGTCGAATGTCTTGCATCGTTACCGTCCACCGTAGGAATTGTTCTTGGATTGGGAAATGGAACCTGCCCATTGCACCGGAGCTGAAAGCCTGAGAGGAGGAGCGGACTCGGCCAGCGTGGATTGCTTACGCACGCGTTTGATGTAAACTCCGCTCCGGCGGCGCGAGTCGCGGATCGACCGATATCGATCGTGGAGGTGCTCAAGCCCTGCTGCGAGACTGTTGGCAACAGGTTGAAAGGCCCCGGAGAGAAGCAGCGCTTCGGCGCCAGGACCTGCGAGAAGCAGCAAAAAGAGGCGCACTGCCGCATCAATGCGCTCCGGAGTGGCGTACTTCTCGACGCACGGCATCACGTGCGTACTCGTCCGTTGACCGGCCGTGCGACAACGCGCGGATTCTCTAAAAGTCCGTTTCGAGCTGCCGATGAAGTCACTGGCACCTCCGCTTTGTACGTAACGATGAGAGTTGCCCGATCTATCGGCAGGACACAACCGAGCGCGATCTCTGTCCCAAAATCGGTCTTGGTTCTCCAACACCTTTCGTCCTCCATCGCCGCGAGCGGTTCGTTCCGCCTTTGTGCATCTCTACGGTGCCTTGCCTGAGGTCGGCGAACAAGATCTGAGCAGACGAAATCAAAAGGCCTGTCTCATCCTGGGACAGTCGATTGCGCGGCGATCCAAAATGGAACCAATCAGGACGAAGCAATTTGAGCCCGACCGGAAGGCTAGTCCGCGTTCTCGAGCCACGGAGAGAGCTGAGGACTTTCTTTTCGCTCGCTCCGAACAATCACTGATGGCCCGGACCTCAGCTGGAAACGAAATCGAGTCGCGGCGCTCTGGGACGAGAGGCTTGACCCGCACGTCAGGGCCAGCACGTGAGGGCAGTATTAAGCGGGCAGCATTAAGGGACTTGGTTCTCTCCCGGCTTGCCATCGCAGAGCAGCATCTGGGGCTCACGGGAAAAATTTACAAAAATGAGGTGTTCGATTCGCTTTTTGTTCGCTATAATGCCTGCATGTCAGTGACGAGACGGCAGAAAGAGGTTCTCGACTTTATCAGCACCTTTGTCCAACGGAATGGGTACTCCCCTTCTTTCGAGGAGATTGCCCGTGGATTGAACCTTAAGTCGCTGGCCACGGTCCATAAGCACATCACGAATCTGCAGAAGAAGGGAATGCTGCAGCGTGCGCATAATCGCAGCCGCTCGATCGATGTGCTGCCGGCTCGCAGCAAGACGAGGCAATCGGAGCGACTTCCTTTAATGGGGCGCATTGCAGCCGGCCTCCCAGTCGAGGCTTCCGAAACCAGCGAGAGCATCTCTCTGGGCGACATCATCGGCAGCCGCGAAGTTTTCGCCCTCCAGGTGCGTGGAGATTCGATGCGCGATGAACATATCGTGGATGGCGACTACGTTCTGGTGGAGCGCACTCAGACGGCACGGGAGGGCGAAATCGTCGTCGCTCTGGTGCGAGACAGCGAGACTACGCTGAAGCGTTATTACATCGAGGGCTCGAACGTACGGCTGCAACCTTCGAATGTCGAGATGGAACCCATCTACGTGCCGCTCTCGCAGATCGCCATTCAAGGGCGCGTCCTCGGTATCCTGCGCAAATATTCTTAAGAGGCTGTCAGAAGCTCGGCCCGGCTTGCTGAAGCTTTGCCCTGCTGATACTGGACGTGAGACCGAGGCCACTGAGCTACGTCGGGCAGCTCAGCTTGCACCGAATGCGTGCGACGTCAAGTCATTATTGTTCCTGCTTTTCCGCCCGACGCTGTTACTCGTGACTTTCTTCGCCGTTGTACATCTAATTAACAGAGGTTTAAAAACAATGATTAGGTGGAAAGCGGCTCTCTTGCTTTTGCTTGGGGTTTTGAGCGTGCCTGCTTTTGGCGCGAGCCCGGTCCGTCCAGGAACGATCAACTATGTCGAAGGCTCGGCAGACCTCGCCGGGCAGCCGATTACCATGCAGTCCGTACGGTCGGTCGAGGTAGGTCCAGGTCAAACACTTGTAACGAACCAAGGAAAGGTTGAGGTTCTGCTCACGCCAGGTATCTTTCTCCGACTAGGTGAAAACAGCGCGATACAGATGATCTCGCCGGACCTGACAAACACAACAGTAGCGCTCACGCGCGGTGAAGCGATGGTCGAAGTCGACCAGATTTTCTCGCAGAACAAGGTCCAAGTCCTCGTCGGCGACGTCTCTACTCAACTGCTCAAGCCGGGACTCTACGGTTTTGACGCCGGCCGGAATCGGTTGGCAGTCTTTGATGGCAAAGCCGCAGTTCGGGAAGGCGACAATCAGTTCATCGTGGTGAAGGGTCATCGCGATTTCGCGCTCGCGGCAAACGATGACGTTAAGCCACAGAAGTTGAACGTGAGCGCCTCGAAGGGTGATGACCTCTACAAGTGGAGTAGTCTGCGTTCTCAATACTTGGCCGAGTCGAACTCAGATATCGCCGGCGAATATGCGGGAGTCTCCGGCTTCGTTCCGGGTTGGTATTGGGATCCCTACTTCGTGAACTACACCTACATCGGCGCTGGTCCGTTCTTCAGTCCGTTCGGATGGGGATTCTATCCACCGTATTTCTTCGATGACGGATTTTACGGCTACGGCCGTGGATTCTACGGGCGTGGATTCTATGGGCGTGGATTCTACGGGGGGCGAGGCTTTGAGGGTGGACATGCCTATCACGGCGCCGTGGCGAGCGGTGGTTTCCGTGGCGCCGGTGGTGGCGGTTTCCATGGCGGCGGTGGTGGTGGTTTCCATGGCGGCGGTGGTGGTGGGGGCCACCGGTGACGCTGACGAGTCTGCATCGTTTTGCGCTGAACTGTTAGCGAGAAATGCAAGCTCGATTCGCCCACAAAAAATCCCGGCCCTAACGGCCGGGATTTTCTTTGCCCGTACGCTTCTATTCTGGCGGAAGCGGCAACGGATGCGGTCGTTGCCTTCGAGACTGTGTTCCGGCAGAGTATGAATCAACCTCGACATTGCAGCGTGTTCGGGTAGCAGCTCCGACAGACGCACGTGCTCGGGAAAGCTTTGCGCGACAGTATTGAGCGCCAATCCCGGTGCTAGCCACCGTGGTTTCCCACTTTTGCCCAAATACAGGGCAAAAATCGAGCACCCCTTGTCGTGGTGCTGCATGCTTTGCCAAATGCATAAGTTGTGGCCCATTCCTCAACCCTCTTGAGAAATGTGGCCAAATCGAGGCTAAACATTATCCGAATGCCGTGAAACCATGCACAAAAAAATCCCGGCCCGCAAGGCCGGGATTTTTTCGAGATGGTGTCTAGACCGTTGTGGAAGTTTCCGGTGCGGTCGCTGCCTTTACAGTAGCGGCTGCTTCTGAGATGTGGCGGCTGATGCTTTTCTCGATCGTATCTTTCGGCACATACCCTACGATCTGGTCGGCTACCTTACCACCCTTGAAGAGCAGCAACGCAGGGATCCCCCGGATGCCATATCGCATTGGAGTCGCTGCATTGCGGTCAACATCCATCTTCATGACTTTCAATCTGCCGTTGTACTGAGTTGCGAGCTCATCAACGATAGGCGCCAGTGCCCTACACGGGCCGCACCACGCAGCCCAAAAATCAACCAGTACAGGCTGCTCCGACTGCAGAACCTCCCGCTCGAACGTCCCGTCGTTTACTTCGAAAATCGCCTGTCCACCCATGTTCCTCCTTAGCCTGGTTGACTAGCCTAGTTTGATGAGCATAGCACTCAGGACCCTAATTATGACCCTAATTATGGATGCTTGATTCGCAAAAACGTTGCAAAGGGACCCCAGAACACCGAATTTGGGCAGACCTGCGCTAAGGGATTCAAAGGGGTACCAGCCAGGTTACTGGCTGCATTGAGGCTAAAGCACTCCATTCCGCGGAACTTGCCTTTTACAGGGCGATTTCTCTCTATGAGGTGGCTTGGGAACGATGCGGCACGAGCGGGGCTAACAGGCACAAAATAAAAGCGCCCGCAGTCTCTAAGACTGCGAGCGCTAGAGCAGCCCTCCCCCAGAACTGCCCACGTTGCGAAAATAGGGCTTAACGGCCGGGAAGTAAATAAAACTTAGGTAATAATCTGGTAACGCTTAACCAGATTACTACAGTCACAAAGAGGAAGTCGTTACGGCGCCCTCCCCCCACAGACCAGCTTCAAGCACCTCCACTGGACCGAGAGCCTTCGACCTTTCCACGATCTCTTGAGCCACAGGCGACAGATCGCCCGAGCACAGCAGCAGCACGGCCGGTCCAGCGCCGCTCAAGGTAACCGAGAGAACCCCTCTTCTGCCTGCGAGTGGGAGCAAGACGGGTAATAGTGGGCAGAGCTGCGTGCGGAAGGGCTGATGCAACGCATCCTGGGTCGCCAAGGCGAGCAGATCGGCCTGCCTCAGCGCGAAAGCGGCAGTCAATAGAGCTACGTTCTGAATGTTCTTGACTGCATCGCCCCGGCTGTAGGTCTCCGGTATCACAGAGCGCGATTTTGCCGTGGAGACAGGCTTCGTCGGGAGAACAAGGAGCGCCCGCCAATCGGAAGGAGGGGAGATCGACAGAGTGGATAGCCGCTCATTCCCTCCGGCCGCAATGGTCAATCCCCCATACCAGCAGGCCGCCACATTGTCCGGGTGGCCTTCGAGCCTTGCAGCTGTTTCCACGATGCGCTTTTCACTCCAGCCAAGACTGCCGAAGTGCGCGGCCAATGCGACGCCTGCGAGGCGAACGGCCGCCGAGGAGCCGCAACCCATTCCGAGAGGAATGCCATTCTGCACACGTACTGCCAAGGGCGAAACCTGCCTCCGCTCCCCTTCCAGCACGCTGCGATACGTCTCCACCAGCAGATTGTTCTCGAGCTCGCCGCAGATCTCCGGATTCCGGCCAGAAGCCTCAATGGAAAAGTGGGGAGCCGTTGCGGCGTCTATCTCCAGAAAAATATCCAAAGCTAACGCCAGAGCGTCGAAGCCGGGTCCCAGATTCGCCGAAGTGGCTGGGAGTTGAAGCCTTACCGTCTTCATGCCTGGATGGTCGCCTCGAGCTCCTGCAGCACTGCTTCCGGCGACGCTTCAAGCGACCGCGTCACTCTTCGTTTCTCGGCCAATTCCCGCTCCCAGCCTTGCGTTTCCTTCTCGCTGAGGAGAGTGCCGCGATGGAAGTCGATGGTGTAGTCGGAATCCTTCAGCATGTGGCCGGTGAGCACGAGAACAACAGACTCCGAGCGCATGATCTTGCCTTGCCAAATGAGTTTCTTGAGTCCAGCGAGAGTAACCGCCGAGGCAGGCTCGCAGCCGATGCCTTCCTGGCCGATCTCGGCTTTCGCAATGGCAATCTCCGCTTCACTCACCTGTTCGCAGTAGCCGCTGGTTTCCATGACTACGCGTGCGGCTTTTCGCCAGGATGCGGGATTGCCGATGCGAATGGCGCTGGCTCGGGTATTTGCTTCGACCGGCTGCAGGGACTGGCCGGCGTTGTTCTTCAGACTGAGATAGAGCGGATTGGCTCCCTCGGCTTGAATGATTGTGATCTTGGGGACTCGTGTGGTAATTCCCAGATGCTTCATTTCGAGAAAGCCTTTGCCCAGCGCGGAGCTGTTGGCAAGATTTCCTCCAGGCACGATTAGGTGATCCGGGACTTGCCAGTCGAGTTCCTCGGCGATCTCGAAGGCAGGTGTCTTCTGCCCTTCCACACGGTACGGGTTCACGGAGTTCAAGAGGTAGACCGGGGCACGCCGGACCACCTCAGCCAACACCCGCACGCAACCATCGAAATCGGTCTTGAGCTCGCAGGTGAGAGCGCCATAGTCGACGGATTGGGAGAGTTTTGGCCAGGAGATCTTTCCCTGCGGCAGCAGAACCAGACTGTACATCCGCGCGCGTGCCGCATAGGCGGCCATGGATGCTGAGGTGTTCCCTGTGGAGGCGCAGGCAACCCACTGAAACCCGCGCTCGCGCGCCACCGATAGGGCCGCCGTCATGCCCACGTCCTTGAATGAGCCCGTCGGGTTCATGCCCTGATGTTTCGCGTACAACTGCTCTAGACCGAGGTCGTCTGCAATCCGGAAGAGCTTGTAGAGGGGAGTGTTGCCCTCTCGCAAAGTAACGGCCCGGTCAGGTTCCACGAGGATGGGTAAGAGGTCGCGAAAACGCCATACTCCGCTGCGATCAACAGGCAACTTCGATTCCAGCCGCTCGCGCCAAAGCCAGCGCAAGGCGCCCGGATTCGGTACGCGGCGCACTTCCATTGGGGCGCCCGGAGTTGAGGCCTTGAGAGCGCTCGCACTCCAGGAGGGATATTCCACTTCAAAGAGCTCGCTACATTCGGTACAACGGAAATCCTTTGGCACCTCTTCTGGAGAGACAGTACGGGCACAGCCTATGCACAGCAATTGATGAGATTGAAACATCATGAGTTAAGTCTAGAACCTGGAGTTAAGTTAAGGCCTGGAACCAACAACGGCGGAGTTTCCGAAGCCATGGGATGGATAGGCGCCGGCTGGCTCTAGCCTATAACGTTTATTGCTTCTCGCGACAGGGGAGATCGGCAGGATATCCTGCGGCCGGTTTCAGCCGATCGCCGGGCCGCATTCGCGGTCCGCACCCAATCGCGATTTGTCGAAATCGTAGTAATTCGAATTACGTATCGTATACTTTCGTAGATGACGGCCTTCCTTTCGCCTCGAGAAGCTGCTCTGCGTCTAGGTATCTCCTATCCGACAGTAAAACAATGGCTGTATCGAGGGAAACTAAAAGCTGCGAAGACGCCCGGGGGGCACTATCGCATCCCGGAGTCTGAGCTCGACACCTTTCTGTATCAGGCGAAGCGGCCCGAGACGCCAAAGCGGCGCATGCTGCGATCGCTCAGTGGCCGCAACCAGCTGGTCGGACGCATCGTCGAACTCAAAACCGAAGGACTGCTGGCCCAGGTGAAGCTCTCCATCGGCGGGCAGATGATTACCGCCATCATCACCGCCGAGGCTGCCCGCGAGATGCGTCTGCAGGTGGGCGAAACGGCAGCGGCTCTGATCAAGTCCACCGAAGTGATGGTGCTCCGTGTCTGAAAGACTGCGGCTGTTCGTGATCGCGCTGTTTTGGCTGATCGCTCTGCAGGCTGGGTTGGGTCAGCAGGATAGAACGCTGAGAATCGCCGCGGCTGCCGACCTTGAACCTGTGTTGCCCGCGTTGATGGCAGAGTTTCACAGTCAAACGGGTCTCAACATCGAGGCCTCCTACGCCTCCTCTGCAACCCTCGCGACACAGATCATCAATGGCGGCCCGTTCGACCTCTTTCTCTCCGCCGACATGTCCTTTCCTCAGAGAGTAATCGACGCAGGTTTAGCAGACAGCGCCAGCCCGATGCCTTATGCACAGGGCACACTGGTCTTGTGGGCCCGCAACGATTCGCCGATCCAGAACCTGAGTTTGGACGTGCTCCGCGCACCCTCACTTGGCAAGGTCGCGGTGGCCGATGCTTCCCATGCGCCCTACGGTCGAGCTGCGAAGGCGGCGATCGAAAGCTTGGGATTGACTGATGCGTTAAAGGACAAGTTAGTGATCGCGGAGAATATCGCTCAGACAGCGCAGTTCGTGGAGTCAGGGAACGCGGAGATAGGATTTATTTCGCTTACCTCCGCGGTCACGCCGCGCCTCAAATCGGCGGGAAGATATGTGGAAGCGCCGGCAAGCTCCTACCCGCCGATCCTGCAGGGAGCAGTTGTGATCAAGAACTCCTCCCACCGGGATGAAGCCCATAAGTTTCTCGATTTTCTCGGGTCCGCGACGGCGCGAAGCCAACTGAGCGAACGCGGTCTCAAGGCGCCCTAGAGCAGAAAACTCATAAGCCGAGAATACCTGCGAAGCAGGAGAACCTGAGAGTCCCATGGACCGGAGTGCATTGTTCCTTACTCTGAAACTGGCCGCGGTCACGACGGCGATCCTGATGGCGATTGCAATCCCCTTAGGGTATTGGCTGGCTTATGGCCAGACGCGGCTCAAACCGTTTATCGAATCTGTCGTCGGATTGCCGCTCGTACTGCCGCCCACGGTGTTGGGCTTTTACCTCCTCGTGCTCCTAGGACCGCAGACAAGTTTTGGAAGAGAGATATCAAAGCTCTTCGGCCATCCGCTGGCATTCTCGTTCTCCGGTTTAGTTGTCGGTTCGGTTCTCTATAGCCTGCCTTTTGCCGTTCAGCCGATCGCCGCGGGATTCGCGGGAGTGGACGCAGAGATTCGCGAAGCCGCGCTGCTGCTGACTGCTCGACAGACCACCGTTCTGAGACGCATCCTGCTGCCGCTCATCAGGTCTTCGCTGCTCACCGCTGCGGTGCTCTCGTTTACGCACACGGTGGGTGAGTTCGGAGTTGTGCTGATGATTGGCGGAGGGATTCCCGGCGTAACCCGGACTCTTTCGATTTCAATTTATGACCAGGTGCAGGACTTTGCATATGCGCAAGCCAACCGCACCGCTCTGGTTCTGCTATGCATTTCCTTTGTCGCCCTGCTGCTTATTTATTGGCGGCGGGGAAATGTCAGCGGGAGAGATGCACGTGCGTGATCCAGGGCTCACGAACGGCGGATACATGCGCATCGCGATCAAGCAGAGCTTCGGAAGCCTATTGCTCAGTGTTTCGTGTTCCCTAAAATCACCTTGGACCGTCCTTTTCGGACCGTCCGGAGCGGGAAAGACGTCCCTGCTACGCCTGCTTGGGGGACTGAACAGACCAGGGAACGGCAGCCAGGGGCAGATCGCTTTTCGTGGCCGTACCCTGATGGATCTGGAACTCGGAGTGTGGGTCCCTCCAGCGGAGCGCGGAATCGGGTTCGTAACCCAACGCCCGGCACTCTTTCCGCATCTCGACGTCGTGGACAACGTCGCATTTGGCCTTGAACGGTTGAGCAAGAGGGCCGCACGGGAGCGCGCATTTGAGATGCTTCGCCTGTTTGCAGCCGAGCAACTCGCCGGGCGCAAGCCGGCTGCCCTTTCTGGCGGCGAGAAACAGAGGGTTGCGTTGGCCAGAGCACTTGCTCCCGAACCTCAGATGCTTCTGCTAGACGAACCCTTCAGCGGCCTCGATGCGGCGCTCAAGGAATCCATTCTGAGCAATCTGACCGAGTGGTTAGAGACGAGAGCTGTCCCAGCCCTCTACGTCTCCCACGACGTCGCGGAAGCTTTTCAGACGGGAGCAGATGTGATCGTGCTGCGCAACGGCAAAGTCGAGGCACATGGTCCAGCCTCATTCGTACTGGCAAAGGAACGGGAGCAACTCTTGCAGCAACTCCACATGAATCAACCCGAACTGCGGTGAATCGGCGATTGTCCAGTTAAAAAGGAGCCGCGGTTCTCAAACACATCAGGAAACCCATACCGGCTCAGGCTCCAGGTGAATGCCGAACCGCTTCTCGACAGCTTCGACAATCTTGTTGCGCAGTGCAATCATGTCTGCTGCTTTCGCGCCGCCTCGATTGATCAAGGCCAATGTGTGCCGGCTAGAGATGCCGGCATTCCCAAGCACATAACCCTTAGGAAAGCCGGCTTGCTCCAGTAGCCACGCGGCCGGCACTTTCACTGCCCCGTTGCCGGCGGGATACCGCGGAATCGACTTTGATTCGGTGGCCAGCACGTTGGCTATCCGCTCGAGTGCGGCCAGCGGTACGACAGGGTTCTTGAAGAAACTTCCTGCGCTCAACGAGTCCCCTTGACCGGGAACAATGAGCATTCCCTTACGCTCGCGGATCGCAAGCACCGCTGAACGCAGTTCGGAGAGCGTCGGTGAGCGATCGCCGAAGTGGCGTTTTAGGTCCTCGTAGGCAAGCGCCGGCTCGCCATTCTTGACCAACGAGTAATCCACACGGCTCACGATATACCGCTCCCGCGCGGTCGAATTGAAGACGCTTCGGCGGTAGGCGAATCCGCATTGGGCATTTTCCAAGGTCACGAACTGTTCCGTTTTCCGATCAAAGGCGCGAACAGCCGTGATTGTCTGGGAAACCTCTTGACCATACGCACCTACATTTTGCACGGGTGTTCCACCCACTGTGCCGGGAATGCCCGAGAGGCATTCGAGCCCGGCCCAGCGTTTTGCCACAGTAACGGATACGAAGCCATCCCACGGCTCCCCTGCCGCGACCGAGAAGGGGCCGCTCTCATTGGTCTGCTCGATTCCGCGCAGCGCTATATGAAGGACAAGGCCGGGGAAGCCTGAGTCTGAAACCAACAGATTGCTGCCTCCGCCGAGGATGAAGAGTGGCAATGCGTGCTCGTGGGAAAAGGCTACGCCCGCTGCGATGTCATCTTCGGTAGCTGCCTCGGCAAACCAGAGTGCCGGACCGCCGATACCCAGGGTCGTATATGGCGCAAGTGTGACGTCTCGAACGAACTCCATGTGCAATCAAGGTATCAGGGGCACAGCACGAGCCGCGAGACGGAGAGGCGCCGCTGGCCGGCCCTCCGTTCCATTAAAACGGGGAATTCACGTTCCGTGACGTAAACCGTTGCTCTTTCAAACTCCACAGAAGCGACGTCTGGTCGAAGAGACTTAGACGCAGAGCACTTGGATACGTTCGCGTCGAAAGCGCTCCACCAGTTCAGGCTCCACGCTGTCGTCGGTAATGATCGTATGAATCCTGGATGCTTCACAAACCTGGTGTGGACTGATCATACCGAGCTTGCTCGAGTCCGCGACAGAGATCACTAGTCGCGCATGTTTGACCATCTCTCCGAGGATCAAGGCCTCATCGGACTCGATGACAGTGAGACCGTGTTCGGGGTGGATGCCTGTGGCCCCCATGAAGACCTTGTCAAAATAGAGTTTCTGGATCGCGTTAAAGGCAGTAGCTCCGACCATGGAAAAGGACCCGGGCCAACGAATGGTGCCACCCGTGAGGGTAACCTCGGTATTGGGCTGGCTGGAGAGTTCCATGCCAATGTTGATCGCGCTAGTCACAATGTGAATGCCCTCGCGATGTCGAAGAGTGCGAGCTACCTGCGTAGTGGTGGTGCCAGGGGAGAGGGCGATTGTGTCGCCTTCCACGACCATTTCTGCAGCAGCCAGCGCAATCCGGCGCTTCTCGTCGGCGAAGCGCTCCTCGCGGAGAGGGAACGCCGCATCGAAACGAAACGGTTCATACGTCAGCTTGCCGGCGAGCTCTACCCCGCCGTGGGTCCGGTGCACCAATCCCCGATGTTCGAGTTTGATGAGATCCCGGCGCACGCTGGCAGGTGAGGAGTGGACAATGGCGGCGAGGTCTTCGACGCTGCTCGTCCCTTTCTGGAGCAGCAGATGAAGGATTTGATTTGCACGATCCTGTGTCCTTGCAGCCACTTGAGAGCTCTTTCTATAGGAATGCTACAACGAGGTCAGAAAAATCGGGTTCTTCATGCGATCAAATTTGTGCTCGTATGAGCTTAATTTATTCACAAAAGTGAAATATTTCGATTGACAGCTCTATATCAGGTTTTCTACTCTCAGCGCCAGAGTCATACTTTTGAAACATTTTGCCGAGCGCCCAGGCTAAATCGGCGCCATTCCAACTTTCACCTTCTCGGCATCTGCCGCAGCCAGGTAGCTAGATCAGCCAATGAGCCAGATCCAGGCGTACGGACCTGGAAGTGAGGACCTGTATTGAAAACGAAGTACTTTCAATTCTTTGCCGGATGTGCGCTCACAGTTGTCGTGTGCATACCGGTCGCTTCCCAGGCACAGACCGTTACCGGATCAATCACGGGCGAGATAACCGATCCAGGCGGTGCCGCGATTCCTAAGGCGCAGGTGGTTGTTGAGAACGCCGATACCGGCGTGCAGACCAGGGCGACAACGAACGAAGCTGGCGTCTACAGTATCCGCTTTCTGCCGATCGGGCATTACCGAGTAAGGTTCGAGGCGCAAGGATTCTCCACGCGGTCAGTCCCGGAGTTCGCTCTAGAGATCAACCAGACGGTGAAGCTGAATGAGAAGTTGGCCGTAGGCTCGACCACCACAGCAGTGGTCGTCAACAGCGACGCACCGATTCTCAACACGAACGATGGCACGGTGGGGATTACAGTATCGAGCAACGAGATCCAGACGCTGCCATTGAACGGCCGCAACTTCTCGTCGATCACACTCTTTCAGCCGGGTGCAGTCAGCACCAGCCCTACGGCTCTGACGAGTGGCGCAAACGCGCTGGAGCGAAACACTACTCCCGATGGCATCGTTTCCATTAACGGAAACCGGGCCCAGGCCAATAATTACACTTTGGACGGAATCGACCTGAACGAGGGCCAGAATAATCTCATCGCCTATAACGTTGCCCCCGATGCAATTGGGGAGCTCAAAGTCATTTCGGCGAATGCTCCCGCGACGTACGGCAATGTGAGCGGCGGTTCAGTCGTCTCGCTGTTGAAGAGCGGCACGAATCAATTTCACGGCAGCGCCTATGGTTTTCTCCAGAATGAGAACCTCGACGCGAATAGCTGGGGCAATAAGCACGCTACGCCGATCATCCCCATCAATCCCTATACGGAATCGATCTTCGGCGGTACGTTTGGCGGTCCGATCATTCGCCAGAAACTCTTTTTCTTTGCTGACTACGAAGGCGAGCGCATTCACACCGGTGGTACCGGGCAGGCCAGTGTAATTCCCACGGCATTCCGGACGGGTGACTTCTCTTCGCTCGGCTATCAGTTGTACAACAGCCAAAATAACTTCGCCCCATACGTCAATAATCAGGTACCGGTCATCAATCCGGTCGCGAAATTCATTTTTGCGCATCCCCAGTTCTACCCTGAGCCGAACTCGACACCAACCGGGGGAGACCCTGCGCTCAACAATTTTCAAGGCTCCACAAGAAATTCCAAGGTCAACAATCAGGGTGACTTCAAACTGGAATGGGATCCGCGCGCCGCGGATAAAGTGACAGGTTTTTATTCGCAGTCGGATGCGTCAGATACCAGCGTTGCCGTTCTCGCGATTACCTTCCCGTCGCAGAATATCTTCCCAACGAAACTCGGCGGTATGACATGGGTGCACACCTTCTCGCCTTCTATCGTGAATGAGGCACGAGTGGGCTTTACGCGAGTGCGATGGGACAACCAGATTCCAACCGATCCCACCGGCGCCTTTGGCCTGAACGGAAACGCCTTGGTGGGCATTCCGTTTGGCAAGCAAGCGTACGTCGGCTTCTCGTACCAGAACTTCACCACGGGCAATATCTCGTCTGTGGGAACACCGGGCGCGCCAGCAATCCTACGTGACAACACCTTCAGCTATGGCGACAATCTGACGATTCAGCGGGGCAAGCACCTTCTCAGTATCGGTGTTCAGGCGATCCGCTATCAACAGAACTACTTGAACACAGCGAACCAGGGATCTCTCGGGAGCTTTAACTACTCAGGAGTCTTCACCGCGAATCCGAATCTCAGCAACGCTCCGGGATACTCTGGCGCGGACTTTGTGGCCGATCTTGTGAATAACGCAGCCATTGAAACTCCCGGTGGTCTGGTAGGCAACCGCCAGTGGCGAGCCGCTGGTTTTATACAAGATGACTGGAAGCTTTTCCCGTCGCTGACCATCAACGTGGGACTCCGTTATGAGTACGATCAGCCCTGGTACGAGGTAAACAACAAGACCGCGAATGTTCTGCTCAACTCCGGAACGGTTATCTATGCGGGCTCCGTTCCCGCAGGTGCTCCCGCGGGCTCCGCGGTCTGCGGCAATCGCGCCTGTTACCAGCCAAATTACGATCAGTTCATGCCGCGTATTGGCTTTGCGCTCCAGGTGCGGCCGCGGTTTGTGGTTCGGGGCGGATACGGCGCGACCAGCTTCTTCGAGGGCAACGCAAGCAACCAACGCCTGACTTACAATCAGCCCTTCGTGGCCTTTAGTAACAAGAAGGCACTTACGCCAACTGCCACGAGCGGTGGTACTCCCTTCATGGTTCAGAGCGGCTTCAGTTCCGCGCCGGGCGATCAAAACTTCGGTACGAATGGCTTCGGAGCTTGGCCACAAAACATCAAGCCGGCCTACATCCAGGAGTTCAATCTCACAACAGAATATGAGCTGACGAATACCCTGTCTCTCACGGTTGCATATGTCGGGGAGTTAGGACGGCATCTGATCGACTACCGCAACGGAAACCAGTTGCCCTCGGCCAACGCTGTGGCGCCCTTTGTAAACCTCGTCGGACAAGGCGGCCAAGTGTTGGTGACCGAATCGAACGCAGTGTCGACTTACAACGCAGGCCAGGCGACGTTGCGGCAACGTTTGAACCACGGGCTCGAGTACACCGTGAACTATACCTACGCGCAGTCGCTTTCGAACAGCGCCGGAAACTATGCGGGTTTCACCCAGATCGACGGTTCGAATGGAGCCTTCGAGAACGGCTATAACGGCCATGCAGACTACGGTCCTGCAACGTCAGATGTACGACACAATCTATCGGCGCTGGGTGTGTACGCGTTGCCTTTCGGCCGCGGCAAACTCTACGGCTCACACCTCAATCGCTGGATTGACGAAGCCGTCGGCGGGTGGTCGATGTCGACTGCTCTCTCTATTTACTCCGGCTTCCCACTCACACTCGCGACCTCAGATGCGAGCAACACAAATACGCTGGGCGCTGCCCGACCCAATCAATATCGGAAGCTCAAGATCGTGAACCGCAGCGCCAAAAACTGGTTCGGCACCGATCCTTCCGCCACGCCGTGCAATGGGGTGGACAATGGCGTCTGTGCCTACGGGACGGAGATTCCGAACACTTTCGGGACGGCAAGCATCGGCAGCGAACGAGCACCAGGCTATACGCAGGTCGATGCGTCGGCGTTCAAAGAGTTTCGCATTACGGAAGGCCAGAGCCTCGGCTTCAGGGCAGACGCATTCAACGTCTTCAATATCGCAAACTACAGCAATCCCGGTAATAACATCCAGAACGTCAGCACGTTTGGACAGATCACCACTGTTCGCGGCCAGGAGAGACGAATCCAGCTGGCGCTGCATTACACCTTCTAGCGATGTTTGCTAGGAAGACATCTGTCGGCACTGGGATGATGAGTATCCTTCCGCAAAACATTTTGCACGCCACCTTCAGCGCCGGGTTCAGATTCTCGAGCCGGCGCTTTTGCTTTTTGAGGGTGGCGCTGCCCTACAAGAGACACCACTATCAATATCTACCACTGGGTATATCGCTAATGCGCAAGATCGTGTTTGAACTCTGTGCCGAGAATATAGAAGCCTGCCTCGCGGCACATGCGGGCGGGGCAGATCGCATCGAACTCTGCAGCGCGCTCGGCGACGGCGGATTGACGCCGAGTCATGGCTTGATCCGGGAGGCCGTGCAGAAAAGCGGACTACCGATCCACGTGCTGCTGCGTCCTCGGAGCGGAAATTTTATCTATACCGCTGCCGAACAGGATGTGATACGTGAAGACCTGAGACACGCATGCTCGGTTGGAGTGGGCGGAATTGTTCTGGGCCTGATGCGCGCCGACGGGACCGTGGAGGTCGAGCAAACTTGTGAGTTGGTTGAGATGGCACGTCCACTCGAAGTGACATTCCATCGGGCGTTTGATCACACCACATCGCAGGAACAGGCGCTTGAGGATGTGATTGCTACCGGGTGCAGACGCGTTCTGACCTCAGGCGGCCAACGGAACGTAGTGCAGGGCGCTGAGTCGCTGGCGCGTTTGGTGAAGCAGGCTGCTGGCCGGATCGAGATTGCGGTCGGAGGAGGTCTACGGCTGGGGAACGCGACGGCAGTGGCGCGTACGACAGGAGCGCGACACTTTCACGGCTCCGTGCGCCGGCGTGTAGCAAACCCAATGCCCTACGATGTACCGGGCCTGCATGAGGACGGAGGCTCCTTGGCGCGGAACCGGTTTGTTGTCGACAGTAGCGATGTCCGCCAGATGATCGAACAACTACGAAAAGCATAGAAGCGTAGTGGCTGGTATCTATCGGTTTTCCTGTGAGTATCCCTCGTCCCTGAGTATTGCTTCGGCGACGGACGCCCTGTTTTTTGCCTTGACTGCTCTTATCTGCGATCCGGCAAAACGCTCCAGATCGCATTGTCTTCCTGTCCGAGAACCCAGGCGCAGATGCCTTGAAGGTGCTCCTCCTTGGCAAGGTCGTAGCGATCGGCAAATCCACGTTTTTCGGTGTAGAAGATCCACTCGCGCATCTGGTCACGGTAGAAGAAGAAGTAGGCGGTGTGGTCCTGTGCATCCCATTGCTCTTGACCGTTGAAGGTATCGCGCAGCGATTGGGCGTCGATGGCGCTGATGTACTCGGCCGTGATATTGGGCTTCTGCTCTTTTTGATTCAAGCCCGGGTCACCGGTGAACCAATGATAGCCATACAGCGCGATGCCCAGCGAAAGCTTCTCTTTGGGCACAGATTTTAGGGCGTAGTCAAGGTTGTCCTTCATCCACATCCAGCCTGCGACTGGGCCAGGGGTGGTCCAGCGGGTGTGTTGATCGTAGGTCATCAAGCAGATCAGATCAACAGAGTCACTGAGAGCTTTGAGATCGAAGACCCCGCGCCAGTCCGAGAAGATCCACTTGCTGAATGCCGTGTGACCAGGGTACCCCGGAGCGTTTGGGACGACGGCGATCTGGAGTTGGAGGTGCTCCTGATGCATCGCATCTGCGATACGTTTTACCGTGGCCGAGAGAGCATCCCGGTCGGTCCACGCAATATTCTCGAAATCGAGTTGGAAGCCGTCGTACCCATTCCGCTTACTCTCCGCGATCAGCGAGCCGGTCATCGCCAGCCGCGCGCTGTCGCTGGTGAGCAGCGTGTGAACTGCAGCCTTATCGAAAATGGCGATGATAGGAAAGAGGGAGATATGGCGCTGCTTCACGACGCGCATGACCGCCGGATCGGCCTCACCGTAGACCAACCCGGTCGCATCGACGTTGTACCAAGTGGGAACGATGATATCGATCTTCGTCTGATGCTCCATGAAATCGCGGACCGAATCGGGATGGTCGGTCATGTAGAAGAGGGTCTTCGTCTGAGCCAGGACAGACGTAGTAGCAAACAAAACGAAGAGCAGAAGTTTTTTCATCGATTGTCCTATTTCGCGGCGATTCATCATTGAGCGGAAGAGCGTTTTACCCGAGCAGGATGCAGCACCTTCGAAAGTGCGACGGAGGTAAAGTCTCAGTGGTGTTGCAGCATGACTCCAGCCTGCATTTCTCACGAAGGTTCAGAGCAACGGCAATAGGAATCCGATGAAGATTCAACAGAATCCTGGGGCACAAGCGTGGCCGGTGATCTTTCGTACAACAGTGAGTGATTTACCGATCCCGATGCACGCCACCGTGGTTTCCCACTTTTGCCCAAAGGCAAGGGAAAAATGCGGCACACCGCTTTTCGTGGTGCTTCATGCTTTTCCAGCTACGACCCTCATGCTCCTTCGAGAGTGAGGGATGGCGGCACGTCCGCTGGATGGGCGCCGAATTCAAGGTTGGGTTCGCTTCCCATCTCGAAGACGATGCGCGCGCCATTGACGATGTCGCGATGATTGAACCAGGAACGCGTGTACGGCCTGCCGTTGAAGGTAACGGAATGGATGTATTGGTCGGCCGGCGTGCTACGATGCGCGACGATCTCGAGCTGCCTGCCGTTGCCAAGCTGCAGAATGACATTGTCGAAGAGCGGAGTTCCGAAGATGTAGTTGCCACTGACGGGATCGACGGGATAAAAGCCGATGGAACTCATGATGTACCACGCCGACATCTGGCCGACATCCTCGTTCCCCTGCAAGCCATCAGGAGACGCGGCGTACATGGTCTCCATCAGCATGCGCACTCGCGCCTGCGTCTTATGCGGCTGGCCGGCATAAGCGTAGAGATAAGCGATGTGATGCGAGGGCTCATTCCCCTGAGCGTACTGCCCGACCAGGCCGGCAATGTCCGGTGGGGCGTCGGGGGGCAGGGTGGATGGCTGATTGAAGAGCTCGTCGAGTTTGTCGACAAACAATTTCTGTCCGCCCAGAATCTCGATCAGGCCCGCGGCATCGTGCTGAATACCGAAGGTGGTCTGCCATGAGTTGGACTCGGTGAAATCGCGCCACTTCTTCGTGATGCTCATCTCAAAGGGACTAAACGGCGCAGCCCATTGCCCGTTGGCAAGCTTGGGGCGGGCAAAGTGGATTGCGGGATCGTAATAGTTGCGGTAGTTGCGGGATCGCGAGGCCAGCATCGCTGCATCCTCGGAGTGGCCGAGCTTCTCCGCGACATGCGCGATCGACCAGTCGTCGTAGCAGTACTCAAAGGTCTTGCTGACCGATTCCTCTTCCAGATCGGACGGGATGTAACCCATCGACCGGTAGTGGCCGAGTCCGCGGAAGTCGTCTACCATTGCTCGCTTCATCATCACCTTGTAGGCGCGCCCATAGTCCACTCCGGCAATGCCCTTGTTGCACGCCTCGGCGATGACAGCAGCAGAGTGATATCCGGTCATGGTGCCGGTCTCACACCCCTGAAGTGGCCAGACGGGCATACCCGCCGGACTTTGCTCCGCCATGCGGATCAACGTGTTCGCAAAGTCCGGTACACGGTCGGTGTATATAAGCGTGTACAGGGGATGTGCAGCCCGGAAGGTGTCCCACAGCGAGAAGGTGGTGTAGTTGTGCTGGCCGCTCTCGAGCTGATGGATCTGCTTGTCCATACCCCGATAACGCGCGTCGACATCATCGAACAGCGTCGGGCCGAGCGAGGCGTGATAGAGCGCAGTGTAAAAGATCCGCCGATGGGTCTCGTTGCCGGTTGCGATCTTGATGCGAGAGAGCTGCTGATTCCATTTCTCACGTGCGCTGCGGCGAACCCGCTCGAAGTCCCATTCGGGAATCTCAGCCTTCAGATTGTTTGCTGCGGACTCCGCGCTGACGCCTGAGATGCCTGTCTTCACCAGAATGACGGGATCATGGGCAAGGTCGAAGAACAGCACGCACTTGAGAGATTTGCTCGTCAGCGGCTCTGTGCCGGCTCGAACCTCCGCGTCACGGTCATAGAAGACGATACGCGTCGGCTGTTGCGAGAACTGCATCGTGAAATAAATCTGCCGCCCATCGCCCCAGGCTTTGGTGGTGCGCCCACCGGTGAGCGTGTCGCGTGAGGGACTCTGGAGCGAAGCAGTGACCACGGCAGATTGGCCGTTGTACGCGTAGCTGTGCTCAAGATCAACGATGATGTGGCCGCTCGTCGGGGCATCCTTACCGGTGGGGAATGTATAACGGTGCAGCCCGGCGCGTTCCGTGGCGGTCAACTCCGCGCGAATACCGTAGTCCTTCAACAGGACCGAATAGAATCCAGGCTCAGCATGTTCATCGTTGTGGTCGAAGCGCGAGCGATAGCCAGCATCGGGATTACTGCGCGGACCAGGCACGATCTTGGACTCGCCAGTGCCGGGCATTACGAGAAAGTCGAGCAGATCGCCGCATCCGGTGCCGCTCAAGTGGGTGTGGCTGAAGCCCATGATCGAGGTGTCGGAAAGGTGATAGCCGGAGCACCAGTCCCATTGATCGTTGAAAGTGTCGGGGCTGAGCTGAACCGCACCGAAGGGCACCGTCGCACCTGGAAAAGTGTGTCCGTGCCCGCCGGTTCCAATTTTGATATCAACGCAAGAGGCAGGATCGAGAGAGGCACGATCGGTTGTGTCCGCCGTTTTTGGCCGGGAACCAATTTTGCCGAAGACACTGGCTTCGGTTGCGCCTGCCGCGCAGACAGCCGAGACGCCGCCAAGGAACGTTCTTCTTGAAATCACCGGTACTCCATCTATTGAAGTTGAAGATTCGTAGCAGGTTGAGGAAAGCGCATCAGCAGTCTCTTACGCGGCCGGCAACGAAAGGCAGGCTGCTCTGCAATTCTTTGGACGCAAGGTAAACTGAATGGGAAGGCGAGTTGATCAGAATAGTGATCATCTGTCGATCTAAATATCTCAATCATGAAAACTTCAGATGGCAATCTTCAGAATACTCCTGATGAGCGTTCGCTGCACACATGACGCCCCTGCTAGTTAGCGCAAATAGAAGATGCGCTCTGTGATCTCTCGGCGCGTGATGCTCAAGCTTTCGGCAGGGGCGGCGGTAGGTGCAACACTGCGGCCATCGACTGGGTTGGCGGCTGAGCCCAAGCTTTCGGGGGCCGCCTCCTTTCCCTCTCGCCGACCTGCGGTGCAGGACCGAAAGTTCCGCAGCCCGGCTGTCGAGACTTACCTGTCGAATGTGCGGCGTAGGATCGGCGATCCCGAGCTGGCGTGGATGTTTGAGAACTGCTATCCGAACACCTTGGATACTACGGTAGAGACAGGCAGCTTTGAACGAAAGCCAGACACGGCGGTCATCACCGGCGATATACCTGCAATGTGGCTGCGCGACTCTTCCGCTCAGGTCTGGCCGTATCTTGCGTTAGCGGCCAATGACCGCGCCCTGCGCCAGATGCTCGAAGGCATTCTCCGGCGGCAGTCCCGATGCATCCTGATCGATCCCTATGCGAATGCGTTCATGGCGAACCTGGATGCGCCGCCGCTCGAGTGGAGCAGAAGCGATGCAACGGAGATGAAGCCTGGTGTGGGCGAGCGCAAATGGGAACTCGACTCGCTCTGCTACCCGATCCGCCTGGCCTACGGATACTGGCGTTCGACTGGAGATACAGCTCCCTTTGATGAAGGCTGGCGCGCGGCGATGAAATTGGCGGTGAAGACAATGCAGGTCCAGAGACGCAAGACCGGCCCGGGCCCGTATCACTTTCAGCGTACCTCTAAGATTCCTACCGAGACTCTGCCCGGCGACGGCTATGGAGCACCAGTGCGGCCAGTTGGTCTGATCGCCTCCGGCTTCCGGCCCTCAGACGACGCCTGTACCTTTCCATTTCTCGTGCCGTCCAATCTGTTCGCTGTCACGGCCCTCGGACATCTGTCCCAAATGGCCCATCAAGTTCTGCACGATGACGCTCTGGCGAATGAAGCCGCAGCTCTGGCGGCTGAGGTGACGACGGCACTGCGACAACATGCCGTGGCACACACTGACCAAGGTGCGATCTGGGCGTACGAAGTCGATGGCTATGGCAGCCAGTTGCTGATGGATGATGCGAATGTGCCGAGTCTCTTGGCTCTGCCGTACCTTGAGAGCTCGCCCGATGCCGTGCTTTACAGCCGTACGCGAAGCTTTGCCTGGAGCAAACGCAATCCCTGGTTCTTTGGGGGAACTGCGGGGGAAGGCATCGGCGGACCTCATAAGGGCAAGGACATGATCTGGCCTATGGCCATCACCATGTACGCACTCACCAGCCAGTCCGAGGCGGAGATCCGTTATGCGCTTACCATGCTCAAAAACTCGAGTGCCGGCTCCGGATTCATGCACGAGAGCTTTGACTGCAACGATGCAACGAAGTTCACCAGAAGCTGGTTCGCGTGGGCGAACTCATTGTTTGGCGAGCTCGTCGCGAGCGTTGTAGAAAAGCATCCATCGTTGTTGAACGAGCTGCGATAGAGGTTGCTTCTGTCGGCCGCCCTGCTGCGGCGGCCTTGCCCCGGACGCCGAACGCGAAGAGGGACGCCACTCTCTCAACTTTACCGCTGGGCCCTGCACGATTCAGAGCAAAGTTCGATGTCCGTGATGGAAGATTCAACAGATTCGGGCGGACATGCGTTGCCGGTGTTCCCTCGTGCGACGTGATCGGTTTACTGATCCCGATGCACGCCACTGTGGTTTCCCACTTTTGCCCAAAGGCAGGGCAAAAATGGGGCGCCCCTTGAGCTGCTGAGGTCCTCAATCCTCAGAAAAAGTAGCCGTCATCCCGAGAGGATGTGACTTTATTCGATTTTTGCGCCTTTTGGGGCGTCTAAGCTCTTTATTTTCAGTATCTGTTTTTGTGCTAAATCAAAAAAGTCACACGCTCCGAGCGTAGTCGAGGGATCTGCTTTTGGGAAACCACAAACGTTCCCCCTTTCTGTCTCCCGCTTTTCACCCTGTCCCGGCTGGCGCAAAGTACGCGTCAGAGTTGGGGCGCCCCTTGTCGGTGGTACTTCGTGCTTTTCCAAATACACAAGTTGTGGCCCATTCCTCAAAGTTTGTGAGAAATGCGTCTAGGGCATGACGCGTCATCGTGTGCTCTGATCGGGCCGCTCAGCCCTTATCCTCAGCCCATCTCGAAACCGAAGACCTATTCGAGGTTCGTCAGAGTTTTTGTACGACGGCAGATTGATTTGCTGCATTCCTCAGGTGTCCGGTGCGCAGCACTAGCGAAAACCCTACGCCGGACTCTACAATGGGGTAGTAAGCAATTTTCGATATCAAGGAGCGACCATGTACCCCGAAATCATGCTGATCCCGATGCGAGAGGAGCTGACCCGCGCCGGAATCAAGGAAGCACGTACAGCGGAAGAAGTGGACGCGGCAGTTGCCCAACCAGGCACCACGATGGTTGTGGTTAATTCGATCTGCGGATGTGCTGCCGGAAAAATGCGCCCTGGCGTGCGTCTGGCGCTCCAGAACAAGCTGTTACCCGAACATGCGGTCACGGTGTTTGCAGGACAGGATCGGGAAGCTACTGAGCGTGCCCGCTCCTACTTCGAAGGCCATCCTCCAACTTCGCCCGCGATCGCCATTCTGCGGGATGGCAAGCTGGTCTATCTGATGCAGCGCTCGGCGATCGAGACCGCGACTGCCCCAATGATCGCGCAGGAGTTGGCGCGGGCATTCAACGAACTCTGTGCCCCAACAACGGCATAGTTAGAGAAATGAAGCAACGCAAGGCCGCAAAGCTCACTTTGCGGCCTTAATGCTTTTCGCTAAGCGATTCTGCCGATTTGCTCCCCAGGCAGAGCCTCTTCCGCGCGCTGGGTCGTGATCAAAGGCTTGCCAGTCCGGATGAACGCGTAAATCCCCGCCGCAAGCGCCGCACCAATCAGGGGCGCGACGATAAATAGCCACAACTGTTGGATTGCCCAGCCACCGACAAAGATTGCTGGCCCGATGCTGCGCGCTGGGTTGACCGAGGTGTTGGTGATAGGAATTCCGACCAGGTGAATCAGCGTGAGTACGAGACCGATCGCCAGTCCTGCAAACCCAACTGGGGCGGCGACATCGGTCGCCCCAAGGACAGTCACAACAAGAAAGATTGTGAGGATCACTTCCGCAGCAAAACAGGCGGCCAGCGAGTAGTGATCCGGAGAATGGAGACCATATCCGTTGGCCCCGAGCCCGGAGACTGTGGGATCGTACCCACCGGGGATGCCCTTAGCGATCGTCAAAAGCAGGGCTGTGGCAATGATCGCGCCGATGAGTTGGGCGATCACATACATAGCGGCATCGTTGGTCTTGATCTTTCCGGCCAGTAAAACTCCCAGCGTGACCGCTGGATTGATGTGACATCCGGAAATTGGTCCGATGGTGTAAACCATAGCCAAGAGCGAGAGCCCGAAGGCGAATGAAACCCCGGCGAACCCGATATGGGTTCCCGCCAGAACGGCACTGCCAACCCCGCCGAAGACCAAAACAAATGTCCCGACCAACTCAGCAACATACTTGTTCATTTGGGCCTCCTCCAAAGGCGCTCAAGTATAAGGCTCAATTGTGGAAATCGGGCAATGAAAATACTAAGAATGTGCCGGACTTAGACGCAGATCTAGCGGGAAGCGGCAGTGGCCTTCTTCGAATCGAGCGCCTGCACTTTGCTGTGTTTGACGCTGTAGGTGAAATAAATCACCAGCCCCAGAATGAGCCAGACAATCAGAACCTCCCAGGTGAGCAAGGGAAGTCGAATCATAAGATAGAACGCGCTCAAGATGCCCAGGATGGGGACGACGGGGACCAGCGGGGTGCGGAACGGGCGCTCCAGATCGGGATGCCGCCGGCGAAGAATCCACACCCCGGCACAGACAATGGCAAATGCCAGCAGCGTTCCCATATTGACCAGTTCGGAGAGTCTGTTGATCGGCAGCAGTGCAGGCAAGAAAGCGACAATGGTCCCAACGACAATGTTCGACAGCCACGGCGTGCGGAACTTCGGGTGAATTGCGGAGGCCCAGGGCCAGAGCAGGCCGTCTTTGGACATCGAATAGAAAACTCGCGACTGTCCAAGAAGCATGACGAGCATGACCGTACCCAGGCCGAGCACGGCGCCAATCTTCACCAGGAGACTTCCCCAGCTCACTCCGGTGACATCGATCCCGAGTGCGACGGGATCCGCGACGTCAAGCTCGCGATAGTTCACTAAACCGGTGAGTACGAGGGAGACAACGACATAGAGAATGGTGCATACAACCAAGGAGCCGAGAATGCCAATCGGCATGTCGCGCTGAGGATTCCGCGCCTCTTGGGCCGCAGTTGAAACAGCGTCGAATCCGATGTATGCAAAGAAAACGGAAGCGGCGCCGGCGAAGATACCGCCCACGCCGAACTGGCCATTTTGTGGCGGCGGAATGAAGGGATGCCAGTTGGTTTGAGCAAGCGACGGATGCTGGAGCAAGTAGCCGATACCCAAGACCAGGAAGATCGCGACCACCCCCAGCTTAATGATGACAATCGCGGAGTTGAGATTTGCCGACTCCTTGATCCCGATGACGAGAACAGCGGTGACTACCACGATGGCAAAGAATGCCACTAAGTTGAAGAGGCCTGTGACGTGCTGTAGGGCGCCGAGATTCACGGTAGCCGGAAGTGAAGCCGCAGGCTCCCACTTTCCGTTGTAAAAATAGAGCACGTTCCCATAAGTAGTTGTGAACTGCGGCGGCAGGTAGATGTGCAACTGCTCGAGGAGGCTCACGAAGTAGCCCGACCACCCGGAAGCAACCGTAGCGGCGCCGAACGCATATTCCAGAACGAGATCCCATCCGATGATCCAGGCGACGAGCTCTCCCAGAGTGGCATAGCCATAGGTATAAGCAGAGCCAGCAATAGGAATGATGGAGGCGAATTCGGCGTAGCACAAACCTGCAAAGGCACAGGTAAGACCCGCGAAGACAAAGCTCAGCGCGATCGCAGGACCCGCGTGCAGGGCAGCAGCCTGTCCTGTGAGAACGAAGATACCAGCTCCGATGACTGCTCCAATGCCCAGTGTGATGAGATTCACCGGTCCAAGCGAGCGCTTGAGTGCGTGTTCCCCTACCTCTCCAGCTTCGTTCTTGAGTAACGCGATCGGTTTGGTTGCCAAGAGTCTAGCCATCGGTGCGAATGGGCCTCCAAGAAAGAAATCTGTAACTTACGCCATCCAGTAGTGGAAATGGCCGAAGGCTCGTTCGGGATGAGCCGAAAAGGTGCGCCGCGAACGCAAAGCAGTCGCAGAAATGAGGCGTGATCTTGCCACTCAGTTGTATCTTCTATACCGTTTTCCCGCCCCTATGTCTAGAGATGGTCCGTGGCCGGGTCGAAAGATGGGTCCCCCAGGCGGGGTAGCTCTCGAATGACGAGCTATGAGGAATTAGGCTGCGATCATCAAAACCGGCATTGAGATCACGACAGGATTGGCTTCATTCGCTGGCCTTACCAGGGAATAAGCTCCAACCTGCGGCTGTTGGATCGTATAACATCGCTTGCAGAAACGGAACTGGAGCCGCATGGACGTGCACTTGATTGACGGGACGTATGAATTGTTCCGGCATTTTTTTGCGGTACCCGCTGCGGCAGATGTAAACGGCCAGGAAATCGGCGCTGTACGTGGTGTGCTGAGTTCCGTTTTGTCTATGATCGAGCGCGGCGCCACCCACATCGGGGTTGCAACCGACCATGTTGTGGAATCGTTTCGCAACGATCTGTACTTCGGTTACAAGACAAGCGAAGGTGTTCCTCCTGAGTTGCTCTCACAATTCCCCGTTCTCGAGAAAGAGCTGGAGGCAATGGGAGTCGTGGTATGGCCAATGGTCTACTATGAGGCGGATGATGCGCTCGCTTCGGCCGCTGACAAAGCTGCAAAGGATGACCGTGTGAGTCAGGTGCTCATTTGCTCGCCGGACAAAGATCTCTGTCAGTGTGTTGTCGGTACACGGGTTGTTCAATTCGACCGCAGGCGCGATGTCTTGCGTGATGAAGCCGGGGTTGTGGCGAAGTTCGGAGTAAAGCCGCAATCCATTCCCGACTACCTGGCTGTAGTCGGTGACAGTGCAGATGGCTTCCCAGGTTTGCCTGGATGGGGCTTAAAGGCGGCGGCTCTCACCTTGTCTCAGTACTCTCACCTTGAAGCCATTCCGAAGGATTGGCGAGAATGGCATCCATCGATCCGGAAGGCCCGCCTGCTGTCTGAATCGTTATTGAACGGCTGGAACGAAGCCCTCTTGTTTCGTGGCCTTGCGACCCTGCGACTGGATGTGCCTGTGTTTGAAACGGTCGACGATCTTTGTTGGAAGGGGCCGCGCCCGAACTTTGAGGAGGATTGTCAGAGAATGAAGTCTCCCGATCTGCTTGGCCGTGTTACGTCGGCAAGTTCGATGAGATCCCGAGATGTGTAGGCGTGTCCCGAAAAGGGGAGGCACTGGAAGATGGAGTGCCGGTTGCGCGTGACTGACCAGTGCATGCCGGACGCGATGTCGCGTACTGCCCTCTAAGAATGCTGGAATTCCGTCTCAAGAGCGGCCTCGGTCTACAGCTTTCTAGCTTTTGCGTCCAAGTCCACTCGTGGAAGCAGCCGAATGGCACTGTGCACTCAAGATATCACACGAATTTTGGGCACATAACCCCGACTGGCGAGCATCCACCCTCTTGTGAACACAGCAGCCGCTCCCAAATCACATGTGGTACCACCGTGCACCCAGATTGGCTCAGCGTGTGCAGCATCCCGGTGCACCCCAACGGACCGCAAGTGGGTCCTAATCGCCACTATCTTAGGCTCCTCGCTTGCCTTTATGGACGGTTCGGTCGTCAACGTCGCGCTGCCCACGCTGCAGACAAGATTTGGCGCTACCTCGGGCAGCATTCAGTGGGTCATCCAGAGCTATGCTCTTTTTGGCGCGGCGCTGCTGCTCCTTGGGGGCGCCATCGGCGACCGCTACGGACGCCGCCGCGCATTTACGTGGGGAGTGGCGATCTTCTCCGTGGCCTCGGCGTCGTGTGCCGCCTCCGTTTCGCTCGGCCAACTCATCGCTGCTCGCTCAGTGCAAGGCGTTGGCGCGGCCCTGCTGATTCCCCAGGGACTCTCGATTCTTTCATCAGCATTCCCAGCGGAACAACGCGGCCGCGCCATTGGAACCTGGTCGGCATGGACAAGTGTGTTTGCAGCCCTCGGACCGGTGGCCGGAGGGTGGCTCCTGCAGATCTGGTCGTGGCGGTTGATCTTCCTACTGAATCTGCCGCTCGCGCTTTTCGTCATATTGTTGGCGCCAAGAATCCCGGAGAGCCGTGCGGCAAGTGAAGGCGGCGCAGCGCCGCCGCTCGATCGGCTCGGTGCTGCACTTGCTACTTGCAGCTTCGCTGCAATCATCTATGCACTTTCGTTCGCCCCGCAACTCGGCTGGCGCAACCCAAGAGTGCTATGGGGTCTCGTCGGCGGGCTGGTTCTTCTGGCCGGTTTCCTTCGGTCCCAATTAGGACGAAGCAACGCGATGATGCCACTTTCCCTCTTTCGCATTCCGCGTTTTCTCGCCGCCAACATCCTGACATTCTTGCTCTACGGAGCCTTAGGCGGCGCACTCTATGTGATTCCGTTCTATCTGATCCAGGTACGGCATTACGCTCCCGCAGCGGCTGGAGCGGCCTTCCTGCCGTTGATTGCGCTCATGTTTCTTTTCTCTGCGCGTGTCGGAGGACTCATCCCCAAAGTGGGGGAACGGATGCTGCTGTTCACTGGCGCAGCGCTCGCCGGAATGGGCTTTGCCGCGTTCACACTGCTTGGTGGCCTTCGCGGATATGTCTTTTCCGTTTTGCCAGGCGTTCTAATCCTAGGTTTCGGAATGACCTTGGCAGTCGCACCTCTCACGACCGCCGTCATGTCATCTGTAACAGAGAATGAGACCGGCATAGCTTCGGCGGTGAACAATGCTCTCTCCCGGTTGGCGGGGCTCTTAGCTGTATCCCTCTTTTCTCTCATGCTGGCACACGGGTTCACGGCGAGTCTGAGTTCGCAACTTCGACACTCTGGTTTGCCGGTTGAGGCGCGCAACCAGATGTTCGCAAACCGCTCACGCCTGCATGACACACCCATTCCTGCTGGTCTAACGCAGAAGCAAAGGATGGAGGCCGCGTCACTGCTTGACCGAGCGTTCCGCTCAGGTTTTCGTGTTGTGATGCTGGCGTCTGCGACGAGTGCCTGGTTGGGAGCGGTCGTCGTGCTCGTGCTGCTGCGCAAGCGCGCCGCAGCGGAGGATTTGCTCGATCTATTGCGTGAACTGTAAGTGCAGAGAGCGGCTAGCTATGGGATACGACAAAATGTGGATGCGAGCGACCGCCCGTGATAAACGAATGCAATCAAGAGCGTGCACCAACGCTCCTAGGAAAAGGGGGCCACGCTCCGCAGTCGCGGACGTTACACTCCCTCGGGGGCTTTAAAGCGATGCCCTTCCCAATCAGCTCCCACGCGGCTGAAGCCCGGAAAAAGCAGATCCCTCGTCTTCGCTCGGGATGACAGCCCGATTCCGATCCCGGATCCCTGGTCAGTCCCCTTCAAGCGCCTAACTTCATCAGAAATTTCGTAGAACAAATCTTCCGTCTTGGAGTTATTCCCAGCTCACAGGCGACCCCCCATGCCGGGTTCTTCCGCAAGCTGTAAAGCCCGTATTTTTTCCGCTATCAGGCGACACGGCTAAAGCCGTGCCCTTCCCAAACCCGCGGACGATGTAACCCCCACTGAATCCATTCTTCCTTCTTCGGCCATCAGCTGATCAATGTCTTGTCCCTGCGGTGCAGTAGTCTTTCCGTAAGCGTCCGCTTTTGGCCGTATAGACAGATGCCTTGTTCTGCCCCACGATGGCTTTGTGAGCGATACAGTTGCGGTTGAAGCAGGGGCTAATTCCCGAAAGTGGACACTTGCCCGGATCACAGCTATCGGTAAGATCGTAACTTTACTGCCGTCAGCGACAAGGCAAATCAATCGAGGGTGAGGATCATGGATTCCCGGATTGACCACATCACTGCTCTCGTCGGTACTGCGATCGGGCTTTGGGCGATTCGCGCTGGCTTCAGCCGAGGTCCGTTTTACGCGCTCGGTCCGGGACAGCGTCCGAAACCGACATCAAAACCACTGCCCCTGTGGTGGGGACGCACCTGGTTCCTGACAGTCGGATGTGTCAGCCTTTATTGGGCGATACCCAGATTGCGTGGGCAGTGGCATTGGAGCGAATTCTCAGGATACTGGTGGGTTCCCGTTGTCCTCTTGGCTGCCTGGGCCGGGCATCGGCTTCTTATCTGGGTTCTTATCTGGGCGGATCACGGATCGACGGCAGACCAGAACGATAGCGCTAGGTGAAGGGATAGAAGCCAACGTGACCCTTGCCCGGCCTGCTCCTCACTACCCGCTGGGAAAACCAGATTCATCTGTCCGTTCACACGGTGAGAAGCGGACGCTTACGTCTTTCCTTCCGATCCAGGCTTTGAAAAGACATCGCCTCAAGCGTCTGTGATGGATTGTGAGACGACAGATATAGGCAATCAATCGCGCCGTAGAGAGGGCGGGCGAGAGTTACGGAATTGGGATGCGGTAAAGGTTTCGCTGAGCCGTGTGACGCTCGAAAGCATAAATGTCGAGTGACGGACCGGGCGCCCCCTCGGGTTCGAGCCTGCGTGCTCCCGGCAGGGTGGCGACTTCCTCTTCGGAATGGAATCCACCCTCCGGGATTCGCGGCAGAGCCGTGCCATGCGCCAGTGGAACGATGTAGGTCCGGCCATCGGGAACCGCTCCAGCAGTATGTTGTGGGAACCGCATCACGAAAGGCCGGAGGATGAACCGAATCAAGTCAAAATGGAGAGGAACTCTTCGATTGCTCTTTCGGCAGGTTCTCCGGGGCGAGGCAGCAAATCGGAAATAACCGCCATCGAGTCTGCTCCTGCCTCAAGCACTGAAATGCAATTCGCGCGTGTAATCCCGCCAATAGCCACCAGCGGCTTTTCTGTGGTCCGCCGGGCGGCACGAATCCCCTCAAGCCCGACAATCGGATCGGGATTCTCTTTTGAAGAGGTAGCAAAGGCAGGTCCGATCGCCAAGTAGTTTGCAGGACTGCTATCGCCGGCGCTGAGCTGTCGCACGTTGTGCGTGGAAGCGCCGACCAGCATTTCCGGGCCAAGGAATGCGCGTACCTTGGCTGGAGATAGGTCCTGCTGACCGACGTGGACACCGTCAAACAGCGCGGCCTTGGTTAGCGACACCCGGTCATTGAGGATCAAACAACTATCAGCGGCCGGAAACACACTCCGGAGGAACGCAGCACGAGCCAGCACCTCACCATCGGATGAAAGCTTGTCCCGGTATTGTAGGAAACGGATCCCCGCCGCACGCAGCGAGCGGGCAAACCCTTCGAAGGGGATTCCGGCCCGATCCAGCCGCCCGAAATCGAGAATGGGATAAAGCCTAGGTAAGCGGGAAACCACCGGCGTCCGTCCTCAGAGTCCTACTCGCGCCTGCCGCAGCCTATCCAGCTCCGCGTCAGTAGATTGCGGACTGGGAATATGGAAAGATCCAGGGCTGAGAGTAGACATACCGCTCCTCGTGAAAATGCTTCGAGACCAGCTGAAAGCTGAAGAGCGCTCGGCATCACTCTGGCTGGCGAAACCCCGGAACGCGTTCGCTAACCCCCGACCAGTGCCTCGCGCCGCTCCTTCTCCCGCTCGAAGAAACGCTCCATAAACTTGGTGTCAAAATGCCCTTCGCGGAACTCCGGGTCTTCGAGGATACGGCGGTGGAGCGAGATGGTCGTGTGAATGCCTTCGACGACAAACATCTCGAGCGCGCGTGACATCCGCGCCATCGCCTCCTGCCGGTCCTTACCGTGAACAATCAGTTTCGCGATCAACGAATCGTAGTAGGGCGGAACGACTCCTTCGGCGTACTGTGCTGTATCTACGCGGACCCCGTTCCCTCCCGGGACATTGAATGCCGTGATCTTGCCGGCAGACGGTGTGAACTTCTCGGGGTGCTCCGCATTGATGCGGCACTCGATCGAGTGGCCATTGATGGACAGTGTTTCGGGAATGATGGCGCTCAGCGGCTCTCCGGATGCGATACGCAGCTGTGCCTTGACCAGATCGATCCCTGTAACTGCTTCGGTTACTGGATGCTCTACCTGGATGCGCGTGTTCATCTCGATGAAATAGAGCTTGCCATCTTCATCCATGAGGAATTCGACCGTTCCTGCGTTGTGATAGCCGATGGATGTCAAGCAGCGCTTGAGCGTCTTGCCGATCTCGTCACGCATCTTCGGAGTGACCTGAAGCGAAGGCGCCTCTTCGATGAGCTTCTGGTGCCTGCGTTGAATGGAACACTCGCGCTCGCCGAGCGAGACTACATTTCCATGCTCGTCGGCCAGCACCTGGAACTCGATATGCCGTGGGCGCTCGATGAACTTCTCCATATAGAGATCGCCATTCCCGAACGCGTTCGCTGCTTCTGTATGGGCAGCCTGGAAGAACTGAGGGAGCTCCGCTTCTGCGCGGATGACTCGCATGCCGCGGCCCCCTCCGCCGGCGGAGGCCTTCAGAATCACAGGAAAGCCGATGCTCCTGGCCCATTCCATTGCCTCTTCTTCGTTCTCCAGTACTCCGTCGGAGCCGGGAAGGATAGGCACGCGGGCTTTCTTCATCGTCTGGCGGGCTTTCTCCTTTTCTCCCATCAGGCGGGTAACCTCCGGCGGAGGCCCAATGAACTTGATGTTGGAAGCGCGGCAGACCTCAGCGAAGTTGGCATTTTCACTGAGAAGACCGTACCCAGGATGGATTCCATCGACGTCGGTAATCTCTGCGGCGGAGATGACGGCTGGAACATTGAGATAGCTCTCGGCGGATCGCGGAGGCCCGATGCAAATTGCCTCATCAGCAAAGCGCACATGCAAGGAATGGCGATCGGCCTCGCTGTAGATGGCGACGGTACGTATGCCCAATTCTTTACAGGCACAGATGATGCGGAGTGCGATCTCCCCACGATTCGCGATCAAGACTCTTCGCAGCATAGTTTCAGTGGGCACGTAGGGCAAAGAGAGGCTGCCCATACTCAATGGGCTGACCACTGGAGACGAAGCGTTTGACGATTTCGCCAGCCGCGTCTGATTCGATCTCATTCATTAGCTTCATCGCCTCGACAATGCATAACACCTGTCCGTTTTCCACCTGATCCCCGATCTTGACGAATGGAGGAGCGCCAGGAGAGGGCGACTCATAGAAGGTGCCGACGATCGGCGACTTTACGATATGCAGCTCCGAATCATCGGGGACGGCGGCTGATGCGCCGGCGCTCGTTTGCTCCCGACCAACGACCGCAGCGGAGGATATAGCTGACGGCGTTCCTTGCCCTTGCTGTTGGCCGAGCAGTTGGCTCAGTCGAAGCAGGTCTATCGGCGCCGCAGAAGGAGCCGGCGCTTGCGAACCAAATTTAATGCGAACCTTGAGTTCCCCACGTTCGAATTCGAACTCGCCGATATTGTTCTCTTTGAGGAACTCGATCAACTCCCTCAGTTCTTTGCTTTCTTCAGGGGTCATGAATCTCTCGTCTGCACTCGCCTCAGGTCTCAGAGCTGCTTCCAATCCGTAGATGCGGGTGTGAGCACGCGCCCCCCATTCTGGGTAACCGCAACCATATCCTCGATGCGAACTCCAAACTCTCCCGGAATATACGCTCCGGGCTCGATCGTGATGACCATACCAGGCTGTAGGGTCTGCTGTTGGGCCGCGGCAATGCGCGGCGCTTCATGAATCTCGAGGCCGACACCGTGGCCCGTGGAATGGGTGAAGTATCGCGCCAAGCCGGCTTTACGAAGAACGCTGCGTGCCGCTTCGTCGACTTCTCCACAAGTGACGCCCGGTTTCACTGCTTCAACCGCTGCCCGTTGCGCCTCCCGCACAGAATCATACGTGAAGCGTTCACGGCGCGTTGCTTTGCCCAGAAATACAGTACGAGTCATGTCTGAGCAATAACCTTTGAGAATAACACCGAAATCCAAGGTGACGAAGCCTTTGCGCGGCAAGGCAGCGACGGTTGCCCGTCCATGAGGTAGCGCGGAACGGGCGCCGCTGGCCACGATCGTTTCAAACGACATTCCATCGGCGCCATGCAGCCGGGCGCTCAGTTCCAGCTGTCCGGCAATCACCGTCTCCGGTGCGCCGGCTCGCATCTTGGGCAACAATTCTTCGAACAGCTTGATTCCAAGGTGCGCTGCCTGCTCCATCAACTCGAGTTCCTCCGCATCCTTGATCAGGCGCAGGTCAGGAACCAAAGGCTTGGCAAGCTGGCGAAAAAACCGGCGGCGATCTTTGCCACTCAGGGCTCCACGAAAGAGCGCAAGATCCGCGATCGTGGTATGGACTGGATCGAAAGCGCACTGCGACACGCCCCTTGTTTCCAACCACGCACAGGCCTCGCGCTGCGCCGATTTTTTGGCGATCACAACGCGAACTCCGCTGGTTTCTTCCCGCGCCTGGTCCGTATAGCGCCCGTCGGTAAACATCGCGCCACGATTGGCCGTGACGCACAGCGCCGCGTTCGAGCCGGAGAAGCCACACAAGTAGCGAACGTCCGCTAGATGCGTGATCAGGAGAGCTTCGATTCCTTCCTGCTGCATATTGCGGCGCAACGATCGAAGACGGCGTGCGTAATTCATCTGGACGAGGATCTTCGTTTAAGGGGATACGCCTGATTAAGGACTTCCCTGTTGGTATGCAGCTACTGTTGCCGGAGCATCGTGTTATTGACGTACAAACCCGCTCCGATAAAAAAGACTCTGGTCTAGAAGTCCGCGTTAGTGGCTCACGCGAACTGGCCGTCTCGATCGCGGCCGGACCGGTTGCGGCCTCTTCGGCTGAACCACCTCTGGCAATTCGGATCGAGCCTGTTGCGCTCCTTGCGAAGAGCGCTCATCCATCCATTCGTCGAGACGCGATCGTTTGAACCGCCAACGGTTGCCCAATTTGAAGGCGGGAATGAACCCGTCCGAGGCGTATTTGTAGAGTGTGTCGGGGCTGATCCCCAGATAATCGGAGGCCTGCCGGATATCCATTACCTCACGAATTTCGTTCTTCGCCGGTGGTGTCCTCATGAACGTGCTTTCTCCTGGAAGGCTCTCTGTATGGGGCAAGGCTGGAACAGCGCAAAAGTTCAAACCTAACGCTGTGCTTATACCGCGTTTTCATCGCCCAATACAAGAAATTCCGGAGAGTTGTCGGTGTCGTTCGGGTTTTTGTGGGTGTCCTTTCAACGAGCGAGTGAGAAGCAGGCTGCAGCCGTTGGGTAAGTAACTCCATCGAGACGCTAGTGATAGTGGAGTATCAGGGTTGATTCCCTCAGCCACCGTGTAGCTCAAGATAAAGGTGAGCTA
>DASYBJ010000281.1:0-3649 GCA_036500845.1 Acidobacteriaceae bacterium | reverse complement strand
AAGCAGGAAGTCTACGGTGTTGCCGGCCTTGTCGACAGCGCGATACAGATACTTCCATTGTCCCTTGACCTTGATATAGGTCTCGTCCATACGCCAACTCTTGCCCACCGTACGTTTGTGGCGACGAAATGTTTTCTCCAGCACCGGCAACAGCTTGATGGCCCAACGCTGCACCGTCGAATGATCCACCGAGATCCCGCGTTCGGACATCATCTCCTCCAGATGCCGGAGGCTCAGTGGGTAAGCAACATACCAACGCACACACGTCAAGATCACATCCAGTGGGTAGTGGAGCCGTTTCAGCACCCGGCCCACGGTTGGAATCAGCGCCTTCCTCATCCTTGTTCTCATTCGCTCATCCTAACCCACTGCCTTAATGCGACAGAACCTTGGCCACAACCCTACCGAGATGTACCCTAGACGCATTAACACGCTCAGGAGCCCACTATTCAGAGCTTTTCGATCTGCTCCCGCAGCAGGTGGACACAGACCTTTTTGTCTCGAGCGCGATCAGTGACGAAAAAAACCCGCCCAACAAATCTGCACCACCTCGGCTTCCTCGTCTTTCGCCAGGCTTGCATGCCCGAACGTCCCCTGATTGATGACTAAAATCAGCGCTGCAGAGTTCCCGCCCGCGGGGCGTCGATTTCAGGGTATCCAATTCCTTGATGAGGTCATGCCAAGCCTTCGAGTTCCGCTTGGTGGCAAAAGGTTTTTCAAGATCAGCATAGTAGGAAAGAAGGTCTCGGCGCAGAGCCTCCGAGATGGGGTTGCCACTCGTTTTGTCGAGCAATTTGGCATAAGTCTCGTCAGTGAGTCGATAAGCGGCCGCTCCGGTAACTGCTCCGGTGTCAAGGTTGTCGTTGGGCAATTGGAGCCGGTGTTCCTGTTGCGCCAGGAGGAGCGCTCGATAGTGGTCCAAGGTTTTGTTGAAGCTGTTCATATACATTTGTTCAACAGCCGGTGTGGGTGGATGAAACGCGAGGCCACTGAACGGGCCGATTTTTGGCACGACGCGCAGGAAAAATGCCTTGAGGCGGGCGACGAAGCCCGGCTTTTCATAGACCTGGCCCCACTCCTTGCGGTACTCAGAATTTGAGATGTTGTAGATGAATTCCTTCTTAGTCTCGCTGGGGTGGCTGTTCTGAATCTCAGCTCTCTTGAGATGCCATGCCACTTTGGTCATGCGTGGAATAACGGTTGAAACAGCGTGGCGATAGCTACCGATGGACAGATCCACGCGGGTAAAGACGCTCGACATATCAAGTGAATATGTTCTTGCAAACGCTCTCTCGAGGACCGGCTTTGAAACCTCAAAGCCAACAAAGTCGTGATAAGCTTTGGGCGCGTAGTTTCCTTCGGCGACTTGGTCCACATCGAAGCCGTATTCCACCTTCATGTGTGCGGCCGGTTTTTCCTGATAGGTAACAACGGGGCCATATTTCTTTGCCAGGCCGGGATACATGATTGCGACCGCTCGGTTGGTGGCAAGTTGGTGACCCGAGGAGTCGGCAGCGTAATGCGACAGAGCACCCAGTGCGAATGCGTATTCATTTAGATCCTTTGATTCTTCGATCAAGGCAAGTATAAAATCACCGCTTCGGACATAGTGCGTAAGGTCACTGAAGAATTGACTACCGAACGGGTAGTAACCCAAATCCTGAATAATTGCGCCACCGTACGCATAGGCGTGGGCCTGGAGCAGTTCCTCCGGAGTCGCGTCGGGAAATCGGCTCAAGAGTAGGGGCGCAATGCCGTCCTTCCAGGCGGCATCGATAATGGCCTCATGCGTAAGAACAGAATACCCCTCGCAATCGGTGGCGCAGGACATTCCCAGGAGAAGTCCGAGTATCAGAGACCTGGACAGTGAGAACAACATGGATCGATTCTGGGCCAGCATGGTATCTGTTGAAACTCCTTGGGCCAACGCAATATTGACTGGAACACCGAAGAGAGCCGGAGCGTAGTAGTTCTCACTCGGACCTGTGAGGCTGCTTATGAGTCAAATTTAAAACGATTGCAATCAAGAGAATGCCAATAGAGAGTAGGAGTAGGTCAGATAGGCTATTGAACTTGATGGCGAGTGCCCCTTCGAAGAACTTCACTACCAGAATTAGCAGCACTACTTGGCCCAACCGATGTTTGAGATCATCCAGGCTGTGGATCTTAAGGTCACGCGCCCGATCATCTTTTTCGATACGATCAATCCAGCTAATGAAAAGCTCATATAATCCAAGGCAAATATCAACATGACAGCGGCTAGAAGATAGCCATCGATCGCTTCCACGACCTGTGTGACGATCTGCGTCCGAACGTCTTCGTGCTTCTCCGCAGGTACATTCAAATATGACGTGATAGCTCTTAAGGGCAAATCTACTGTTGCAATGTAGAACAGACCCAACCCGACCGCTACGCTTGCCAAGACGGCAATCGACACTGCAAGACGACTAGACCACAGGAATGACTCAAAAGTCTTCTCAAAAATCTGTGGCAATGATTTCTTTTTGGCTCGGATTTTAGTGTCCGGCAGGTTAGTTGAACCGGCAGCGACGTTCGAGTGGACGGGCTTCTCGTTGACATCCATCGTCTTAGGCGGACCTTACCCCTGGCTCATGCTGATCGAAAGGCCAATGTTTGGCGGGACCGGTCGCTTCATCTTCGCCCCAGCGGTAGGCGCGCGAACGTGACTGGTCGTGGCTGAAGTAGTCCCAGGCGTTGCCATCATGGTTGTAGTCTTCGCGCACCGTTCCCCACTAACGCTCACTGAGATAGCCCCCCATTTCTTCCACGGGATGCTTTTTCACGTGCCTCTTTCAGCCTCTTCTGCTCAGTCACCTCGACATAAGAGAACCCCGTTCGTTTCTTGCGATTTCATAGTTCGCTCCTGTGGCGCTCCAGATTCGGCTCGCTCGAACATCTTAGAGGGGCGCGCGTCGAGTATCCCACTGGCAAAACTGCTAGTTCTCAGAGTTTCTTCAATAATCGATGCGCCCGCACGATTGCGGGGCGTATCACCGCCGACTCGGACAACCGGCAATCCGGAAGTAATCCCGAAACGCCTGCAAAGTCTCGTTATCGGTAAGTTCAATCGTCATTTGATGAGAAGCAGGATAAAGCGCGTTTCCAGCCTAAACCCGCTCGATTTGATACTCGGCGGAGATAACCGGCTAATCCTTTAACCGCCGAAATGATGGAATAGCTCGATGTAGCGCGGTCGAGAGAGACGCTGTATTATTTTTTTCAGCTGGATTCCTTTCTTCAGACGGAGTCATTCCACTCCTAGGTTGAGTGCAGATCGGCAAACGCTGCACTCCGGAGTGCTACGTAGCCGACGAGTTCGGCTTCGCGACGGCTCTCTGATACCTGGAATCCAGAGTGCGTTGCAGAAGGCGCCCACGAGAGCCGCGGTGTTAGTTGTACCGCGTTCGGTCGGGTCGGTGAAGAATAGCCAGATCGACACTGCAACGCACGATTCTACACACCCTCAAAATGGGCAGCGATTGGCCGGTGAGAGCATGCAAAGTTGTGGGGTGGTCACGCAGAGGCGGCTTGCTGGGCTAGACTCGGGACCGGCCGAAAGCCTCGATGCCAATAGCGGAATGCATCTTCGAGAGTCTCGTTGAGCACGTGAATGCGAACGTCGATGAAA
>DASYBJ010000280.1:0-26888 GCA_036500845.1 Acidobacteriaceae bacterium | reverse complement strand
CGGGCGCAGGCTTGCTCGCCTCCAACGGGATCTCTCGGGCGGTCTCAGCCACAGGATGCATACGCTCTGCTCCCCTTAACGTCCGATTACAGCAATGGAGGCCGCTCCCAGCGCCAATTGCGAGAATATCTGTGTGTAGTTCACCAAGTTCCTCAGAACTGTTGCTTTCGGGACCTTCTCCGGGATCACGACAGTATCTCCCGGATTGAGCTTAGCTGACGCAAACGTGTTGCCAAAGACGCCGCTCTGCGAATCGCGGCTGAGCACCGAGCCATCGGCACGAATTACAAATGAATGCCTGCTATCGGCTTGCTGGCTTGGTCCGCCAGCTAACCGCAGGTATCCCCCGACGGCCCGGCTCTGCTGGAAGATGAAGGAGTTTTGGTTGTATACCGCGCCCACGATATTGATTGTACTGGGCCGGGAAGGAATGACGAAGCGGTCGCCGTCCTCCAGAGGAATGTCAGGGAGGTTTTGGAGACCGGAAGCAGGCGGGGGAATGTTCAGGACCACCCGGCCGGTCGCGCGCAGCAAACGGAACCTGGCTACAAGGCTTCTCGAGGCAGCCAACTCCGCTTGGGTGGCCGTGGCATCTTGCGGAGTAACGCTGTTGGACGAGGCAATCGCGGTCGCCTGATCGATCTCCACTTCCAAGTGCGCGAGGTAGTCGTTGAGACGCTGTTGTTGAATGACTCGCGTCGACTCGCGTGTGAAGTCGGAGCCAAATAGATATGCGTTCGGGGTCAACCCGCCCGCACGCTCCACCAGTCGGCGCAATGTCTCTCCAGGCTGGACGCTGTAAATGCCGGCATGGTTGAACTCTCCTTCGAGGCGAACGAACTTCGTGCGCTCTGCCTGCGGCACGCTGATGTCAGCCTGGGAGAAGATGGTCACGACATCCCCGCTCTCGAGCGCCAAGTCCTGGGAAAAATCATGATTGAGAACGAGTTGCCCGAGGTTGAAAGGGACTAAGGACGTCGTAAGAGTCTGCGGATTGAAGCGCTCAATGACGGCATAGGACCAGTCGATTTCGGGAACTGGCAGCGAAATATTCAGGGGCGGCCGCGGCAGATTCCTGGCGTGGCTATCTCCTTGGGCTCCAACTGCAGAAGGGATGCCGGGCGTGCACGGCGGTAAGCCGAGCTGCGAGATCTGCGAGTTGGCCGGGTTGGCCGGGTTGGGAAAACCCAAATTCTGCATTTGTTGAGTCTGATCGGGGGTTGCTGATGGATCGCAGTTCCGGTACGCGTTTGGATCCTCCTGATCGGAGCCGGTAATCGGAGCGGTATTCGACGCAGCTTGAGAATTGTCCGGCATCGAGTTCGTATTGGGGTTCACCGCATAGAGGTTGGGATTTAGGTTGCTGTTTGGATTCTGATTCTGCGTCTGGGTGCCATTGATTTGGTTTTGATTCGGGTTGAAGGGATATCTCCTTGTGCCGTCAGGATTCCGCAGGTAGTAGTCCGGGTTGTAGGCATACTCCGGCTTAAATTCTGGCCCGGGAATGCCGAGTTGGCTCCTGCGATCCCAGTAATCCCGTGTAATCAGTGACTTGCTGTCTGGGATGATCTCGCTGAGCTTCATACCAGTGTGCCAGGAGAATCGGCCCGGTACCGCGACATTTCCTCTCAACGTAACGGTGTTCTGGAACTCAGGAGAAATCGGGAGGACATTAAGAATGTCGCCTTGACGCATCGGCGTCTCAAGTCCGGTACCATCGAGCGTTATATCGGTAGTCGAGCGTGCCTTGTGCTCGTCAATGCGCTCGATGGAAGCCCGCAGCACTGAAGCGGTCGGCGAGATTCCTCCGGCGAACTCCAACGCCTGCCCAACGGAAGTAGTGTCCTTCAATTCATAGATCGCCGGATTCCTTACACTGCCACCGATACCGACCTGAGGTCCTACAGGGGGGATGTAGATGACATCCCCAGGCAGCAGAGGAACGTCCTTCGATTTATCGCCGCGAAGAAGAAGATCGTACAAATCGAAGTGAGTGACGACTTGTTCATTCCGCTTGATCTGAATATCTCGCAGGGAGCCCTGAACGGATGGTCCGCCGGTAGCAAACAGCGCTGTCACCAGAGTGCTCAGGGAGCTAATGGTGTATGTCCCAGGGCGGCGCGCCTGCCCAACCACGAAAACCTGAATCGAGCGTAGTTGGCCCATCTCCACGCTCAGATCAAAATTCCTATAGATACGCCCAACCTGCTGGCGAAGATGGTCCTGAACCTGCGAATACGGCAATCCAGCGACGTGGATTTCGCCGACTTGCGGCAGATAGACTGCCCCGGACCGATCGACCGTGACTAGGGCGTTAAAGTTGACCTGCCCCCAGATACGAACGACCAGCTGATCACCGGGGCCAAGGACATAATCGGGGGTAACGGGAGTCTCACGTAAGGGAGCAAAGGTCGAGGGTACGCGGCGAAACAGAGAATCACCATATACCGGAAGCAGCTTGCTGAAAGTGGCGCGGACGAGTTGCTGAAATTCAGTGGGAGGCTGGCGCGCTTCCAGGGCCAGCGCCTGCGCATCATAGAGGGCCTGTCTTTGAGCGAGTGTCGGGGAAAGACCACTCTGGTCAGTAAAGCCGGGAATTCGGGTATTCATCCCCTGGGGCTGGAGCCCGGGATACTGCTGATTTAGCTGTTCGGGAGAAAGCCCCTGCCCGGTTGGAGAGGAGATGCCTTGCGTTTGCTGATCGAAGGGCTGCTGCTGAGATTGATCCCCCGCAATACAGCTCCCGTCCACCGTAGAGTAGATTCCGCTTGGACAATCCGTGCTGCCAGGATCCGTGAACTGGGCAGCTGCAACCGGAACCTCGATGAGTGAAACACCAGCGATCAGAAACAGCGCCAAATAAGAAACTGCACGCCTACCCATAAGTTTTTGAAACAGGAAGTCTTTGAACACGCTCGGGTGTGCGCCCTCCATTTCCTGTCTAGCGATGCTCCTTTGCGCTCGGCTGAATCATTCGTTGTCTGGAACGTGCCTGCCACGTGCCTGCTTCAGTGTAGAGCTTCTTCCAAGATGTGCAAACATCCGGTTTTCCGAAGTGAAACCGCCCGCTAGAAGCGGTTGTGCCAGATTCGGACCTCCTGCGTGTCGTAGCCAACCAGCGCCAGGCTCCAACTCGAAGTCCTAGCAGCGGACGATCTTTCCGGAAGAGAGGCCGCGAGTCGCGTTCCTCGAATCGACTACCAGCTGGGCCTCCCGGACAATCCGAGCGTAGTCATAGCTGGAATGATCGGTCACAATCAACACGCAATCGTAGTCGGCAAGATCGTCGACCGGCTGCGACACCATGTTCAGATGATACTTACGGCCGTGCCCCACCGTAGGGAAGAACGGGTCGTTGTAGCTAACGTCGGCCCCCTCGCGCTGCAGCATTTCGATGATGGCAAGCGAAGGCGATTCACGGAGGTCGTCGACGTCGCGTTTATAGGCCAGACCGAGTACCAGAATCTTGGAACCCTTGACGGGTTTGCTCCGCTCGTTGAGCGCCGAGGAAACGGCATGCACCACATGGTATGGCATCCCCTCATTGACCTCGCCCGCCAACTCGATAAATCTGGTGCTGAAATCGAACTCCTTCGCCTTCCAACTCAGATAGAAAGGGTCGATTGGAATACAGTGACCGCCGAGTCCGGGCCCCGGATAAAAGGGCTGAAAGCCGAAGGGCTTAGTGGATGCCGCTTCGATGACTTCCCAAATATCGATACCCATGCGCAGGCAGAGCAACTTGAGCTCGTTCACCAGCGCGATGTTGACGCAGCGATAAATATTTTCAAGCAGCTTGGTCATCTCAGCCGCCGCGGCCGTGGATACGGGAACAACTCGCCGAAAAGCGGTACGGTAAAGCGCACTCGCCGCGTCCCGCGCCAATGGCCCTATGCCACCAACGACCTTGGGAATGTCTCGCCGATCTATTTTGGTATTTCCGGGGTCCTCGCGCTCAGGAGAAAAGGCTACTAGAACACCGTCCTCAATTGAACCATCGCGCAGAACCTTAAGACGGCCCGCGCGTTCGATCGCCGGAGCTACGAGTTCCTCCGTAGTACCCGGATACGTCGTGCTTTCGAGAACGACGAGCTGACCGGGACGGAGATGGTCGACGATGGACGCCATCGTAGTCGTGATAAAGCTCACGTCTGGCGTCCGGTGATCGCTCAGAGGAGTCGGAACGCAGATCAAAACAGCGTCGACGGAGCTGATTTCAGCAAAATCGTCGGTCGCGTGGAAGCCCTTCGCCTGAGCTCTCTCGATCTGTTCCGGCTCGATGCGGTGGATATAAGACTCACCCGCGTTCAGCCGGTCGACCTTCGCCTTATCGATATCGAATCCGGTAACCCGGAAGCCTTCCTGGCTGAAGAGAAGAACTAGCGGAAGCCCAACATACCCGAGGCCAATTACACCGACACGCAGTTCACGAGTCTCAACAAGAGACGACCAACTTCCCAAGGTGCTTTGCTCCGGGCTTTGCTCCTCAACGCTTGGCTGCTCAGGCAAAAATGTTCTCCTATTTGTGTGAAGCCGTCGCGGAGGGAGCAACTGCTTGTAGATTGAGCACCTGGCGGTACCACTGGACTGTGCGTTCCAAACCGTCCTCAAATGCCACAAGAGGCTTGTATCCAAACGCCTCAGCCGCCGCAGTGATGTCCGCCTGTGAATTCAGGATGTCACCATTGCGCGGTGGACCGTACAGGGGATCGCCATCAAACCCGATAATTCTGGCCAACGTGGAATATACATCCCGTAGCGTATGACTCCCACCACAGGCGATATTGAAGACTCTGCCGGTAACTTTTTCTGGCGGCGCTTGCGATGCGAGCAGGTTGGCGGAGACGACATTCTCCACAAAGGTGAAGTCACGTCCCTGCAGCCCGGTACCGAAGATCGTAGGACGCTGACCAGTGAGCATCTGAAGGATGAACTTGGCTAAGACGCCGCTGTAGGGTGAATCGGCCGATTGGCGGGGTCCAAAGATGTTGAAGTAGCGCAGCGATACCGTCTCGAGCCCAAACACCTGCCAGTAGCTGCTCATGTAGTACTCCCCCGTCAGCTTTTGCACGGCATAGGGTGAGATCGGCATCGGACGCATTGTCTCGGTGCTGGGAAGCACAGGCTGATCGCCATATGCCGAAGAAGAGGCAGCATAGATAATCCGTCTGACTCGCGCCGATCTTGCGCCCTCAAGTAAATTGAAGGTCGCCTCGATATTGCAGCTGTGGCTCGGCTTGGGCTCCTGCACGGAGAGCGGAACGGAAGGCAACGCAGCCTGGTGGAGAATGTAGTCGATCCCTTCGCATGCTTCCCCGACAGCCGCGGTGTCCCGCAGATCAGCTTCACGGAAATCTATCCGGTCCCAAAGACCATCCAGGTTTGTGCGTTTGCCAGTCAGGAAGTTATCGATGCCACGAACCTGATCGCCGCGTTCAACCAAGGCGTGCGCCAGAGACGAACCGATGAATCCCGCGACGCCGGTAATTAAGTAGTTTGCCATGCCGGAGAAACCTTGGAGCAACTTCGAGCCACTGAAGACGCGTGTGCCATCTTCACTGAAGCTCCAGACCGGAAATCTCCAAGCGCCAAGCGTCTCGTTCGCATCGGAGCGACGAACAGTGAAAGGGCAGATGAGTCACGTTATTGAAATTAACACATTTAGCATGCTGCCAGAGTGACTTAGGGCCTGTTAACCCTATTAGGGCGAACAGCGAGCTTCTAGATCCCGAGAAACTTGGCTCCCGTCCCTGTCGTCCTAATATTCCAGGGCTGCGCGGTACTGCCGCTCTCGCCCTCTTGCTCCGCTCCCCCTTCCCAGGCTCGCTTCGCAATTCACCCTGATAGTGTTAACAGGCCCTAGTCTGCTTAGTCCCAGAGATCTCTATGCGGAAGCCGGCCGACATCTTTTCGATGTACTTTTTTGAATCGAATTTTCTACCCGTCGACGCTCCAGACATATATCGGATGGTCCCGAAGATGGGGCGCTCGAACCACGGGCGATCAAACTTGCCAACGATCGACCAAGCGATGCCTGCATATCCATTGGGATCTCGTCCGTCTAAAAAGTATCGATCATTGAGGGTTACGCATGTGTCATATGCCTGAACCGGCGTTGGCGACCACTCCAGTATCTTCTTGGCCCAATACATGCGCATGTAGTTGTGCATCCATCCGAATTTGACCATTTCGTTTTGAGCAGCATTCCAGAGCTCATCGTGGGTTTCGGAGCGCGCAAGCTGTTCGATGGTGTATGTCCATTCTCTGCGGTCTCTGCCGTGCTCAAGCAACGTCTTCTTAGCCCACGGATCGGCGCATTCGAACGAATCATAGTCGGGTGTGAACTTCACAAAGTTGACCGCCAACTCACGCCATCCGACGAGCTCATTGATATAAGAATCGCGAGCCGACTCAGAGGCTTTGCCTGCCTTCACTGCTTTTTCGACAGCAAGGGCAATCGTGAGAGGTCCGATCTGTCCAAAATGCAGATATGGAGACAGCCGACTGGTCCCATCGATCTCAGGGTGGTTCCGTGTGCGCTCGTAACCAGCTAGTTGGTTCTCGATGAAATCCCCCAGCCGCTTCAGCGCCTGCCGCGTGCCCCCCGTGAAGCTATCGACGGGCCGCACAGTCCTGTCCAACTTCTTCCAACCCAGCGTAATGTCTTCGCGGACTGGGAAAGACTCAAGCCCATGGGGAAGCTTCCACATCTTATCCGGCTTCATAACGGAGCGCTTACAAAGATAGTTTGGCAGTTCCCCGTAAAGTTTCGGTTTCAAAATATGCAACGCATACATTCTTTTGGCGAAGATCGCGGAGGGAACGATTACGTCCGCGTCTACCGTCCAAAAAGGAATCCGCAAGCGGGCAGCCAGCACCCGTCTCCATCGTTCGGGCTCGCGGCAAGGATTTTCGTCTCCGATGAGAATGGCCGCACTAACTTCATGCAGAAACGCTTCGAGCGAGTTGTTCGGCGGGCGACGCAATACAAATCCGATTCCGCGTTCTTCCAAATCCTCTTCTGTATCGCCGAAGCCCTGGTTCATGAAGACGTAATGACGCTCGTTTGCATTTGGAAACGAAGGGATCACCGAGAAGTAGACGACGAGAGGCAATCCGAGCGCGTTGGCCGTATCAATGGCGGTGTCCAGCGCTGGATTGTCCAGGGCACGCTGGGCACGCTGCATCCAGTAGACAACACACTTACCATCGCGCACTGGAGGCCCAGGACGACGTACACGCACGCGTGGATTCGCCACCAGCTGGCGCAGGATTTCGGGCATCTGGCTGTCTGCGGTTTCAGGAGTGGTCATGGAGAGATGGAACCGAGGAGAGACACTCGACTCGATCTAGCGTAGAACGATTCCGGAGAGGCAGCACAAGAGCGGCAAGCAAAAACGACAGAATTTCAGCCAATCAAAAGAAGAAGTGAGAAGTTACATTGACTCTTAACGAAGCAGAGAACCGTCCTTCCCTCTCTGCCTCAAGCTACCTACCAGAGGCCCCACGCGCGGCTCATATAATCGGTAAGCGTCATCGTGATCAGGACAAGGAACGTAAAGAAACCAGAAAGGACGGTCAGCATCATCAACTTGGAGCTGTATCGGAGGTGCATGAAAAAGAGCACCACGAGCACAGCCTTGATGCAAGCGATCGCCAACGCAACGATTGGGTTCAAAATACCGAGATCTATGAATGCGACGCCCGTCGTGGTCGCGGTAAGGACCAAGAGTGCGAGCAGAATGAGGAGATAGGTTTTCGGACCTACGATGTGGTGTTCGCTGTGTTCGTGTTCAACCGGGATCGACATAGCTTCCCTTTCTCTCACAGATGATGTCGGCTAATCAGATACAGCAACGGGAAAAGAAAAATCCACACAATATCAACGAAGTGCCAATAGAGTCCGAAATTATCGATGGTTGAGGAATGTCCGTTGACGTATGCACCGTGGTAGGCCTGGTAGAGAAGAACAAAAAGAATGCTGATCCCGATGATCATATGCAGCGCGTGCATACCGGTCATCGCGAAGTAGAGGAAGAAATAGATCTGGGCGTGCTGCGCCATATCCGGCGCCAAAGGACGGTCGCGCGGGTCAGATGGATGAACGAAGTCCTCCACGCTGAAGTTGGCGCCGGGAATATGGTGCTCGACGTACTTCGCGTGATACTCAACCGTCTTGATTCCAAGAAAGGCGAGGCCAAGCACGATGGTGAGAAGCAGATACCGGATCAGCCCTTTACGATTGCGTGTCTCAGCCGAATACACGCCCATGGCCATGGTGAAGCTCGAGAGGATCAGCACGAGCGTATTGGTCGTTCCTAACGGGATGGACAAGGTGTTACTGCCCGACACAAAAGCATCGTAGTACCAGTTGCGGTAGAGCAGGTAAGCCATGAACAAGCCGCCGAAGAACATGATTTCGGTCAGCAGGAACAGCCACATTCCGAAGCTCACAGTCTCCCGCTGTTGCTCCACGGTGACAAAATGGTGGCGCAAATAAGAAGGGTGTTCGTGCGCTTCGGTGGGGTGTGACTCCACCGTGCGGTTTGCAATCGCTTGGCTATCCAACGGTCGTTACCTCATGTTGAGTCTTATGGGCCAGCCACTCATAATCGTACGCCTCGTGATCCACCACAGGCGTTTCGACAAAATTCTCGGTCAACGGAGGTGATTGAATCTGCCATTCCAAACCTGTCGCCTGCCATGGATTGCTGCCGGCGATTTTGCCGTATTTCAGGGACCAAGGCATGTACAGCATCGGGAGTAGATACCCGACGCCAAGGACCGTTGCGCCGGCAGTCGACAGCACGTTCAGCACCTGGAACTCCGGCGGATACGCATGATAACGACGAGGCATCCCCAGATATCCAAGGATGAACTGAGGGAAGAAGGTGAGGATAAATCCGATGAATGTGGTCACCGCAGCCAGCTGCGACATCGATTCCGGATACATTCTTCCCGTCATCTTGGGCCACCAGAAGTGAACACCCGCCAAATAGGCCATCAACATGCCGCCGACCATAACAAAGTGGAAATGGGCAACGATAAAGTAGGTTTCAGTCAAGTGGATATCCATCCCCAGCGAGCCGAGAAAGACGCCTGTGAGCCCTCCGATGGTAAACAGCCCCACGAATCCGAAGGCGTAGAGCATCGGCGTCTCAAAAGTAATGGAACCTTTGTACAGAGTCGCCGACCAATTGAAGATCTTGATCGCGGAAGGCACCGCGACCAGCATCGTGAGCAACGAGAAGACCAGCGCGGAGTAGTTCGAGACCCCCATGATAAACATGTGGTGGGCCCAAACGAAGAAGCCGAAGACGGCAATGGCGACTGAGGAGAAGGCGACGGCGGTATATCCGAATACCCGCTTGCGCGAGAAGGTGCTGATGACTTCCGAGATAACCCCAAAGCCGGGCAGGATCATGATGTAGACGGCCGGGTGCGAATAGAACCAGAAGAGATGCTGGAAGAGGAGCGGGTCACCGCCCTTGGTCGGGTCGAAGACGCCGATCCCGAAGAGGCGCTCCAGGGCGACCAGCACCAGTGTGATCGCCAGAACGGGAGTTCCCAGGACCATCAGGATCGCTGCGGCGTAGTTCGACCAGCAGAACAGCGGCAAGCGAAACCACGTCATGCCCGGTGCGCGCATGCGATGGATCGTAACGATGAAGTTCAGACCGGTGAAGATCGAACTGAAGCCTGCGATGAAGACTCCCAGGGCCGCTGTGATGACATGCGTGTTCACATAATGCGTGCTTAAGGGAGTGGTGAAGGTCCACCCGGTGTCGACGCCGCCGTTGACCAGCGCATATACCAGAAAGATTCCGGCAACCACGTACAGGTACCAGCTCAGCAGATTGATCTTAGGGAATGCGAGATCCTTTGCGCCCACCATGATAGGGATCACGAAATTCCCAATCGTTGCCGGGACCGAGGGCACCAGAAAGAGAAAAATCATGATGACGCCGTGCATCGTGAACAGCTTGTTATAAGTGTCCGAGGCGACGAGGTCCGGCATTGGAGTCAGCAACTCCAGGCGGATAAGACCTGCAAACGAACCACCGAGGAAGAAGAAGACGGTGATGGACATCAGGTAGAGAATGGCGATGCGCTTATGGTCGCTAGTAAGGAGCCAGCTCTTGAGGCCATACCCGTTATTCAAGTAATTGACCTTCGGCAGAGTTGCCGTCTCCTGATTCGGAAGACTCACGATCGTACTCATTGTTTCACCGTCCCCGGCGCCTTCTGCGCCGCTTTACCCGGCGTCTGCCGGGACTGGGTCTGATTTCCTGATGAGCCGGCGCCGGCTGACGAGGCTGGACCAGGCTCTGCCTGACTCGCCGTTAGCGTCTGCTGCACGCGATAGTTTGAATTCAGATTCTTGATGTATTCCACCAGATCAATTAGTCCTTCTTCGCTGACTTGGCCTTGATAGGTAGGCATGATCGGGGCATACCCGGCCGTGACACGCGTGGACGGGTTCAGGATTGCCTCACGCAGGAAGGCGTCATCGGCCGTGACAGAAGAACCGTCAGTCAACTGCAACCTGGAGCCGTAGACCTGAGCAAGATTGGGTCCACGTGCTGAAGCCTGTCCGGAATGGCACGCATTGCAGCCGAGGCTGGCAAAGAGCCGCTCGCCGTTCTGCGCAAGGGAGCTTCCGCTCGTACTGCCCGCAATCCAGGACTGGTAATCGCCCGGAGTCATGACGACGATGTCGCCGATCATTGCCGAGTGGTTGGTGCCGCAATATTGGGTGCAGAACAGGTGGTAGGTCCCAACCTGGGTTGCTTCAAACCAAACTGTCGAATAGCGTCCCGGAATGACTTCGCGCTTCACGCGAAAGGCCGGAATCGAGAAGCTGTGAAAGACATCCTGGGAGATCATGGTGAGCTGCACCGGCCGGTTGATCGGTACATGGAGCGAGTCGATCTCATGTTGGCCGCCGGGGTGTTCAGCTTTCCACATCCACTGCTTGCCCACGATGTAGATGTTCATCGCGTTGGTCGGCGGATCGTAGATGCGGAAGTAGAGCAGCGCGCCCCAGACGAAGCAGATCATGAAGAGCGCCAGGGGAATAATCGTCCAAGTGGCCTCAAGTAACGTGGAGCCTTCGATCTGCGTCGCCACCGGATTACGGTCTTTGCGGTACGCGATGGAGAAGCCAAAGATCAGAATGGCGACCGCGACTAAGCCGACAGCCGAAATGAGCAGAAGGTACAGGTAAAAGGCATCGACATCGGTCGAAATAGCGGAGGCTTCGGGCGGAAAAAGGGCGGAGTTGTTCAGCCACCGTACAAGAAACTGCCACAATACTGGACTTATGAAATGCATCGTTACCCTTTACCCGCTTGCATTATGTCGCGGCGAAAATTTACCACCATGAAGCCGCCCAGACCGAACACGGTGAGCAGGCAGCCAAGCTGCACAATCCGGGCTACGATCAAGCTATGGCGATTTAGCTTGGGGTCGTAGCGGTAGCAATACGTCATGATGTTGTCAACCGGCGTACCGATCGTGTGATGCGACGCCTCGACCAATCCCAACTTGAGATCCTTGGGCGAATACTCCACACCCATGTAGTACTGGGCCAGCCGTCCCTCCGGAGTGACGATTTGGAGAGAGCTGGCGTGGGCGAACTGGTTCAGCTTTCCATCAGGACCAGGAACGCGCAGATAGCCAAAGCCGACTGCGTGACTGAGTGCCTGAATCGAGGTTTCAGGACCAGTAAGGAAGTGCCAGCCGCCAGCCGTCTCCGGCCGGCCATAGCGCTGGACAAATTGGGCCTTCTTCTTCGCTGCAACTGCGGGAGTCTCGCTTGGGTCGATACTCGCCACGACAATGTTGAAGTCTTTCCCTGGCGTGTAGTTGGGCAACATCTCCAGGGCGCCGACCAACCCGTTAAGCTCCTCGGAGCACAGAATCTGGCAGTTGTAATACACCAAGGCCAGAATCACCGGCCGCCTGTCGAAGTAGTCCCCGAGTTTAACGTGCCTACCCGTGTCATCCACGAAGGGCAGGTCGAGCGGAAGTTGCTGGTTCAATTTTTGCTCGACCTTAACTTTTTGCATAAAGTCGGGAAGGTGATCCTGAGCCGGATCCCCCATGGTCTTTTCCCCGTAGGGAGCGACCTGTGCATGGGCGGATGCGGCGAACAACAGCGCCAGCACGCAGAAAGCATACGAGATTGCGAGCAGGGGGCTGATCCTTATGAAGGTACGCGTCGTCAGGAACTTTCCTGTCGTAGGAAGCGTTTGGATCGTGCTCCGGATTGGATTCCCTGCTCGCATTCGATGTCTGAGAGACTTCGACGCCCCCAGTGCAGCGCTCAGTCCCTTCCTCTATTATCTCGCCCCCTCATCATCCGTATAGGGGCGCTTGGGTGACAACCTAGTGGCCCGCTCCCAACGCAGCGCGCTCGCCCGGCTTCTCTCCCCGCGAGCGCTCTTGTTCGATTGTCGCCAGTTGCTGCTGCTCATAGCCGGTTCGGGCGAATCCATTCGTCAAAGGCGGCGTCACCTCCGGCGCCTTATCCGCTGTCATCAGAGGTTCTGACTGCGCTCTAGGAGGAGCAACCGGGAGACCGTACTGCGCGAGCAACTGCATCGCACGCGAGATTGGAATGCGGACTTTACCCTGCTGCCGGTCGATCCAGCTGTAGTGATCGAGCAATAGATCTTCGCGGGCATGCAGATCGGCGACATCTTGATCCCCGTCATCGGTCTGCATCCTCGGCGTTGGAAATCTCTGGGTCATCTGGCGCAGTTCTTCCTGCTCCATGGTGGCGTTCGAGGTCAGGCTTCTGGTAGAGGTTGGTGTGAGCTCCGCGTTCCACTTGTTCCTAGGCCCGTCATGCTTGGCGATTGCAGTATTGATGACCTTACCCATGCCGAAGCAAAAGACGAAGAATACCCCCACAAATACACCAAGCGAAATGAGAAAGATGATGATTCCGCGGACGTTGACGTCCGTGGGCTCGTAGCCGAGGGAGCCATCGGGCGGCGACCCGTTGGGCGTATGGCCGTGAGGATCAGGCGTGGGCATGTTCAGCCTCCAAAATCTCATCTAGATGCGGATCGTTGACCTGGACGACAGGACGCTTCTGAAGCTGACCGAGGTAGTACCAAACCCAGAGAGAGATCAGCGTCGCCGGGACGGTCACATACTCAAGAATTCCAAAACTGAAGTGCAGATTGCGCGCTGCATCCGGGAAGTTCGGTTCCACAAGCCAGAACATATCCCAGCAGCGGGCGAAGACCATAAAGCAGCAGACCGCCATCAAGCGCTTCTTGTTTCTCTTCAGATCACGCGAGAGCAGCAACGTAAAGGGGATCAACCAATGGAAGACGAAGTCGAGGGTGGCGATTGTGCCCCAACCACCACGGATGCGATTCAGGTACCAGGGGATTTCGTCCGGCAGGTTGCCTGACCAGATGATCAGGAATTGCGAGAAAGCAATATAGATATTGAGCATCACGAAGGCGAACGCGAGTTTGCCCAGATCGTGCTGCTCGGTTTTACGGAGCACCGTCCTGATCGGTTCGCCGTTCGATAGGCCAAGAGTCGTGAGGATGACGATGGCGAAAGCGGCATATCCCTGAGCGACAAGAAAAAGGAAACCATACATCGTCGAGTACCAGGTGACATCCAAGGACATAACCCAGTCGATGGCGCACACGCTCATCGTAATTGCATAGATGACTATCCCAATGCCACTAAGATTCTCAAACTTGACTTGCCAGTAGCGGATGTTCGGTTGAGGATCGGCCGCACGTTGCATCGACCAGCGGTTCAGCAACGTCATGAAGAGGAACCAGATCGCGAAGCAGATAATTGTTTGGATCCACACGCTCGGAATGCTCAGCATGGGACGCTTGAACGCGATCGCGTGGGCCTGTTCTCCGTTGATGAGGTGAGCCCTGAGAGCCTCCGCCGGATTGGTGATTTTCGCCCACAGATAGAGCTTCTTCATGAAGATGCCTACGGGCAGAAAGAGCAATGCGACGAGCGGGAGGGTGCGCGACATCGCTTCCAACGGGCGCCGCACGAGCAGTCCCCACTTGCCTCCGGAGAGATACTGGACCATGAGCAGAGCGAGACTGCCCATGGCAAATCCCCAACAAAGCAGATAGCCGGTGAGATAGGAACGCAGCAAGTGATCGATTCCATCGTGGTTCACCGTGGCTGCCAGAAAGGCCAGTATGACCGAGAGAACAGCGAAGACGGCACCCACGGTGAGAGCCCGGGTGCGCCAGCCGTTCACGAAGGGAGGCGCGCTCAAGTCTGCGGGTAGCGGATTTGCGTAATTTCCGTGTGCCATGAGTTCTTCCTGAACCTTATTTCGTCCCGCTGGGCGTCGCTGCACTTCCCGAAGCCGAAGGGGCGGCGGGCAGATTGTTCAATACAGCAGGAGGAACCTCCCCCGGGGGGGCCATGCCAGGCGTCCCCTGGCTCGCATCGGGAGGCTGTGCCCAGACCGCTGTAGAAGAGGGCAGGGGCCAGGGCTGAGCGAAACTTTCCGGATAGCCTGCTTGCTGAGCGACATCCTTGAGGTTCTGAATTTGTGTTCCAGCGGGCACATTGGATTGTCTCGCGCTCTGGCTCAGCTGGAGTGCACGGATATAGGCTGCAACCGCCCAACGATCCGATGGCGTCAATTGCTCCGAATAATCCGGCATCGCCCCAAAACCATGGCTCATCACGGCGAAGTAGTGTCCCAGCGGCTGGGCTAGCCTGTGCTCATCTTGAAGATTGGCAGCAGGCTTGTACCCACGCTGCACGATCATCCCGGCACCATTTCCGACCCGGGAGTGGCAGGGCGAGCAGTAAATGTTGAAGCGTTCCTGGCCACGCTGAAGCACCTGCATGGTCACAGGAAAAGGCATCAGGTCCGCTTCTTTGCCGTTGAGAGATCCGGTGGCGAAGAAGCTCGAATTATCCAGTTGGCCGCGCGCCACAGTATGCGCGACTTGGGGCCGAACCGATCGCTTATCGGGGAAGAACGCGGTTCCACGCTGAGGAACAAATTTGGGTTGGTTGTGCATATCCTGGCGACAACCGGCAGCCAGCGTCAAAACTGCCGCCATCCAGAATCCCAGAACGACGCGGCGACGATCCGTGCAGCGGAGCTCGGAGTTCTTCCCCTGCATAAATTCATGAAAGGTTCTAATACTCCACCTCCACGACCGACAGCGGCCGGAAGTCCTCGAGAAAGGCACGCGATTCCATGATCGAAAACTTCGGGTCGTTTGCCTCGAGACAGAGGAAGAACTTATCCGTTGTGGCGCCGTTGCGGAAATTGGGAGCGTTGAACACTGGATGGTACGGCGACGGCAGACCACATAAAGCGAGCATCCCGAATGCAGCCGAGAGACCTGCCCAAAGAATGGTCCACTCATACGCCGGAACAATAAACGCCGGCCAGGAGAAGAGCGGGCGGCCGGCGATGTTGAGCGGATAGGCGAAGACGGCGATCCAAGTTTCCATCAGAAACATGGCACCTAGGCCCATCAGGCCGCCGACAAGGCAGAGCAGCGGCACGTAATTGCTATGGAATCCGATCGCCTCTGCTGCCTCCTCCACCGGATACGGAGTGTAGCAATCCATCCGCCGCCAACCTGAGTCATACGCAGCTTTCGCAGCCACCACCAGTTCGCTCGGCGTGTCGAATTCAGCCATAAGGCCGTAAATCCCCTCGCGTACAGGCATTAGTCACCTGCCTCCAAAGGTTCTGGTTCTGTCTTGATCTTGGCTCCAGGCAACATCATGCGGAGCTCGGACATCGGGATCATGGGTAAGAACCGGACAAACAAGAAAAATAAGGCTGTGAATAGGCCCAATGTCCCAATGAATGTGCCGTAATCCCAGCGGGTGGCGCGATAGGTTCCCCAGGACGAGGGCAGATAATCGCGGTACAAGCTAGTCACGACGATTACAAACCGCTCGAACCACATGCCGGTATTGACGATCAGCGACATGATGAACAGCTTCCCGGGACTCACGCGGAAGCTCCGCAGCCAAAGCAGTTGCGGCAGCGCGATATTGCAAGTGATCAGCACCCAGTAGGACCACCCCATGGGGCCAAACATGCGGTTCCACATCATGAAATATTCCCAGTGGCTCGCCGAGTACCACGACATGAAGATTTCCATGGAGTAGCCGTAGGCGACGATGAGACCGGTCGCCAACATGACTTTGCCCATATTGTCGAGATGGCGGAGCGTGATCAGATCTTCCAAGTGATAGAACTTGCGGATGGGAATCGCGAGCGTGAGGACCATGGCGAAGCCGGAGTAGATGGCGCCGGCAACGAAGTATGGCGGAAAAATCGTCGTATGCCATCCAGGTACGATGGCCACAGCGAAATCGAAGCTGATAACGGTATGAACAGAGAGCACCAGAGGCGTCGCTAGCCCGGCGAGGAGCAAGGAAGCCGTCTCGTATCGAACCCAGTGCCTCACCGAACCGCGCCACCCCATAGACAGAAGTCCGAATGTGTACTGAGCCACCTTCGACTGGGCGCGATCGCGCATGGTTCCCAGGTCGGGAATCATGCCGATAAACCAGAAGACGACCGAGATCGTCGCATACGTTGAGACCGCAAAGACGTCCCACAGCAGCGGGGACCGGAATTGCGGCCACACACTCATCGAATTGGGATACGGGAAGAGCCAATACCCAAGCCAAGGCCTGCCGACGTGGATCAGCGGGAACATACCGGCGCAAACCACGGCGAAGATCGTCATGGCCTCCGCGAACCGGTTGATCGAGTTCCGCCATTGCTGCTTGAAAAGCAGCAGAATGGCGGAAATCAAAGTTCCTGCATGGCCGATTCCGATCCACCACACAAAATTGATGATGGCGAATCCCCAGCCCACGGGGATGTCCAGACCCCAAATACCGGTGCCTCTCAGAAACAGCCACGTGAGGCACGTCAGCAGCACAATGACAAGGCTGCCCGCGAGCATAAAGCCAAAGAACCATCCAATCGGCGTATGCCCGGTGAGGACGATGCGGGCGACCTCTTCGGTAACCGACTTGAAAGTATGGCCGGGCGCGATGACGACATATTCGCCCGTCTTCGGATCCAACATCGGATCATTTACCGGTGGAAGTTCTGGTTTGGTTGCCATGCTCCGCGAGCCTCTCAGCTATTTGCGGACGCGTGCTCTCGGCGCGCCGCGTCCAATTCCGGATTTGGGTTGATAACTCCCGCGATATATGTCGTGCGCGGGCGAGTATTCAGATCGGCAAGCACACCGTAGTTTCGCTGCTGAGCCTTCAGCTTCGCGACCCGGCTCTCTTTGTCGTTGATGTTGCCGAAGACGATGGCACCGGTCGGACAGGCCTGCTGGCAGGCCGTCACAACCTCTCCATCGCGGATCTCGCGATTCTCCTTGTCGGTTGCGATTTTGGCGGCAACGATCCGCTGCATGCAGTAGCTGCACTTTTCCATCACGCCACGGCTGCGCACAGTGACGTCTGGGTTGCGCATCAGCTTGAGGCTTTCGGTCTCGTAGTCGGAGAACAGCAGGAAGTTAAATCGGCGGACCTTGTACGGGCAGTTGTTTGAGCAGTACCGGGTACCAACGCAACGATTGTAGATCATCACGTTCAGTCCTTCGGGAGAGTGCACGGTGGCCCCGACCGGGCAAACCTGCTCGCAGGGCGCGTTTTCACAGTGCTGGCATGTCATCGGCTGGAAGTGAGCCCGCGGGGCATCGAGGTCCCCTTCGAAGTAAGTATCGACACGGATCCACTGCATGATGCGGCCGGTTTGCGTATTGTGCTTACCTACGACAGCGATGTTGTTCTCGGCATAGCAGCTCACGACGCAGGCATTGCACCCTACACAGGAATTCATATCGATCGCCATGCCCCAGGCGTTCTTGTCGTAGCGCCAGTTGCTGAACATTGTGGTCGTTGGTTCCGGGTCCTCGGGAACATCGGCGACCTCGTGTGCGAAGTTCGGCTCTTTCTTGAACTCATCGAGCGTGGCGTAGCGAATAATCCCGCGCGTGAAAGCTTCGTTGCCTTCCAGAGAGTGGTTTCCTGAACCGTCACCGCCGGCTGAAGGTGAGCGATGGTCCTGGTAGTGACTCTTGGTTACGGCGAACTCATAGGTCTTGCCCGTCTTGGTCACCTTGGCTCCGGAAGCGAACAGCGTAGCGCTCGAAGTACGAATGGCATAGGCATTGAATCCCAGGCCTCCGGCGACGCGTCCTCCGTTGCGGCGCCCATACCCGAGATATACCGTGAGCGCATCGTCGGGGTGACCTGGAATCGCGAACGCCGGCGCCAAGACTTTGTTCCCATTCAACTCGATGGTGATAACGTCCTGCTCCGCAAGACCCAACCTGGAAAGCGTCTTGAAGCTCATCAGCGCGGCGTTGTCCCAAGACATGCTGGTCACCGGCTTCGGCACTTCCTGCAGCCATCCGACATTCGCAAAGCGGCCGTCGTAAACGTGAGGGTCGGGGCGGAAGATGACCTCGAGCGTACCAGCCTCGCCAGGTGCAGGAGCGACAGGCAGCCCGTTGACTTTAGGGGAAACCGTCTTCGGCTGAAAGGCGCTCCCGGAGACGAATCCATCATGAAGCACTTTGCGCCAAGCCTGCTCCGTATCTCCGCCCCCGAGGGATCCGCTCCAGTTGTTGCGCACTACCTCATAGCCGGAGAGATTGGGTAGATCGACCAGCGACTGGATGATTTCGTGGGCCGACTTGCCGTCATACAGGGGATCGATCATCGGCTGCACCACGGAGACTGTGCCGTCGTAGGCCCGCGCATCGGACCACAACTCCAGGTAATGTGCGCTGTTGATGTGCCACTCCGCGAGCAACGCGGTTTCGTCCAGATGCGAACCCAGATGCGCCACAGTTTTCACCCGGCCCAGCGCATCTTCGAAATGCAAATCGACGGGAGCCGTGTAAACGGGATTGGCATCCAAAATCACCAGCCAATCAACCTTTCCCGCCTGCATGTCGCTTACGAGGGCGCGAAGATCGTCCCCCTGGATCGAGGGCATTGGATTGACAGTTTCGGTGTAGACGACCGTCTTGCCCGCATTGCCCAGAGCCTCGTTGATAGCCAGCGCAGCCAGGTGAACGGCAACCGGTTGCTGCTCGCCTGGGATCACGACACATTTACCCGCATTCGCCTTAAGGTCGGCAGCCAAGGCGGTCAGGAATTTTTGCTGCGGAGCGGTTCCCCAGGTTGAGTTTGCCCCCGCTGCCGGCGCACCTACCGCGGCAGCCAGCGCTGCAGCGAAGGCGGCGATCTCGCTCGCTTTCAGAGCCAAGCGATGATCCGCTTTGTAACCGGTAGTCGTGGGCGTGCTCTCAACCGCGTAAAGGCGGTTCATCTCCTGAGAGGAGGTGAGCTTGCGGCGGCCGGCGAAGTCGGCGGCAAGCTTCAGAAAACCTGGATGTGCAATACCGGACAGGAAATCAGCGTCGAGCGAAACAATGACATCGGCACCTTCGAGACGGTACTGCGCGTCGTAATAGTCGCCGAAAGCAGCCTTCGAAGCCGCATAGGCGGAATCGCGATTGACAGGATCCCACTGTATCCATTTTGCGTTCGGATAGGTCTGCTGCGCTCTCTTCCACTGTGCGGCAAGGGTTGGCGATGTCACCGTTCCACTCAAAATGTATAGGCCAGTGCCGCCGCTTGCTTTCTTATCTGACGCCATTGCGCGAAAGGCAGCGAGGAATGCCGCCCACTCCTGCACCTCACCCCGATGCAGGATTCGTTGCGAGCGGTCAGGGTCATAGAGATCGAGAAGCGTAGCCTGCGTAATCGCGTCCGTCGTGCCATGGTTATACGGGTGCTCCGGATTTCCATCCACTTTGATCGGGCGGTAGGCGTCACTCTTGACCAGAAGCGGAACTGCTCCGGTGGGAAAAGGGAATGCAGTCGCGAAATAGACCGGACGACCGAGCACCAGGTCTTCCGGCTGCTTCACGTAGGGGTAGATAGGCTCATCGGGCTGCTTGGTGCAACCGGAAAGACCGGCCAACGCGAGCGACGCACCCATCACCTTGAGAAATCCACGCCGGGAGACTGGGTCGAGCCATTCCGAAGCCTGATTGGGAAACTCGCGCTCAACCATTTCTCGGAAAGCGGGCGTATCGGCCAACTCATCTACACTGCGCCAGTACTTCTTGCCCGTTTTGCCGGTGAGTTTGGCCCGCGCCTGCTCGAGCGTTAGCGCCTTCGCGGCTGCCGGCTGGATTGCCACCGGGTTATTGCGGCCATTGCTCGTCTCGTTTGTCATGTCTGAATTGTTGTCCAGTCTTTGCGAATGCAGGTCTACCGAGTCATCCCGTCTGGAATCCACTTTCTCCGCGCCTTCCGCGTTTTCTTTCATCTGTGACATGTCTCGCAGCTGCTCAGCTCTTGGGGTGTGCGGATGTGGTATTGCTGCGTCAGGAAGTTGCCCAGCGATTCTTGATCGGTGAACTTCACGTAATTCAGTGATGCCGGGATCGTCTGAGCCGGTGCATCGCTCGCCGTCGTCTGCCCATTGAAACCTGCGGGCAGCATGTTCAAGGAAGCCACCTGGGCTCCAGCCGCGCTCGGATCGGCGGTAGTGCAACTGACGGTCTCGGCCGTAGGCACGCCGTCCTTGACACCGGCTGTGCCGCACCATACCGGCTTGTCCTGCGAAGGCCCCTGCCACGCCATGTTGTAAATCTCGCCGGTAGGACGAAGGTTTTTGCCCGGATTGCGGTGGCAGCTGAGGCACCACTCCATCTGGAGCGTGTTTTCCTCATACATCAACGGCATCAGATCGACCCGACCGTGACAGGAGGAGCATCCTATGCCTTTGTTGACGTGAATTTCGTGATTGAAATAGACAAAATCTGGAAGGTCATGGACTTTAATCCAGGGTATGGACTCGCCCGTAGCCCAGCTGGCTCTCACGGGTTGAAGCAGGCCGGCATTCGTCCAAATCTGCGCATGACAGTTCATGCAAGTCTTGGTTGGGGGGATTCCCGCATAGCCAGACTTTTCGACAGACGTGTGACAGTACTGGCACTGCAAACCCAGACCCGTCACGTGGTGCTTGTGACTGAACGGAACCGGCTGATCGGCGCGCTGCCCTTGCCGCGTCACCCATGGAGACCGCTGCAACTGATCCAAAGTCACGCCGAGGGCTATTACGATCAACCCTGTTAAGACCAGACTCATGCGCGCGAGCGCGTTCGAGCTGCGGTCAAAAATCTGCGCCATTGAATGAGTCCCTACTTCCTCGAAATTCCGATTAGGTTGGAGGTTTACGGTGCGATTTTACACAGGGGGCTCTTCAACGAGCGCCCCCAAGGCGGAGACTCTCTGAATCTCGAATATAGCAGCAAACTGTGATCAGGGAGAAACACTTGCCCGTTGTGCCCGGGGCACTCCAGGCCGGTGATGCGCGACACTTCAAAATGCAGATAAGGCGCTATCGCGAACAAATCCATTTCCGAATCGCCATTTTCGCACTCGAGGGCAAGGTTTGCTCTGCCCTGTGCACTCGCACAGCTTTGGGTACACTACCATGAGCAGATTTTGCCACGAGCGACTTTGGGCTATAGGTCTTTGTATCGCAACTGTTGAGTTGGCTAAAGAAAACGTACAACAGCTTCGAAGGCTGAACATCAATCAGAGATGGAACCCGCCAAGATGGCTTCGATCCGCCCGTCCATCCGGTACGACGCGACCCTCGCGTGCGAGGAGTTGGCCAAGGCAGACCCGAGGTTGGGCGCATTGATCCAGCGTGTCGGCCCATATACAATCAGGATCAGAAGTTCTCATTCGCCCTTCGAAGCTCTGCTCGAATCGATTCTCTATCAACAACTCCACGGCAAAGCGGCCGCAGCGATCCTCAAGCGGCTGCTGTTTATGTTTGGCGATATACACCCGCAACCGGAACAATTGCTCGCGGCACCTGATGAGAGCTTGCGGGCTGCTGGGGTTTCGCGAAACAAGATACTGGCGTTGCGTGATTTGGCGCAGAAGACTTTAGACGGTACGGTACCGTCCTTGGCACGTATCCGCCGAATGACGGATGCGGAGATCATAGATCGCCTCACCGAAGTACGCGGAATTGGAACGTGGACAGTAGAAATGCTCCTTATCTTTCGCCTGGCGCGCCCTGACGTCTTCCCGATAACGGATTATGGCGTGCGGAAGGGTTTTCTGTTGACGTTCGGAAAGCGGATGACTTTGGGCAGACCCATCAGCGCGGAGATGCTTCCCAAAGTTGAGCAGATGCTTAGGCGCGCGGAGCGTTGGAAGCCTTGGAGGTCGGTAGCCAGTTGGTATTTGTGGCGCGCTTGCGACCTGCACGCTGCGCAGGTCGCGGAAGTGGCGGCAGTCCGGCAGAAATCCGCCAAGTCGAGTTCAGCATTGAACGCCTGAGCGGTTTCTGCCGCAGAAACTCACAGAGAGTACCGGACCGGAGCCTGGCGAACTCGCAATCTTCATCGCAACTAGTAGCATCTAAAGGGAACCGGTGTCGTTCCGCGAAGGCCCACAAGCGAACGACGCGGGCCGCTCACCTTGTGGGCGGTGAGCGGCGCTCCAACTATCATGAATGAAGGGAGTCTATGGCAGATCAAGCAGATCAAGCAGATCAAGCGTCTACGCCCAGGCATTACATCTGCATACACGGCCATTTCTATCAACCGCCGCGCGAGAACCCCTGGCTGGAGGCGGTGGAGACGGAAGACTCGGCCGCCCCTTATCACGATTGGAATGACCGCATCACTGCCGAGTGTTACGCGCCCAACGGGGCTTCTCGCGTTCTAGACGGACAGAGTCAGATCATCCGTATTGTCAACAACTACTCGCGAATGAGCTTTAACTTCGGCCCTACTCTTCTCCGTTGGCTTGAGGAGAATGCCCCGCGAACCCATCGGATGATCTGCAGCGGCGACCAGAAAAGCGCAATTCGCTTCGGCGGCCACGGATCTGCTATCGCCCAGACCTACAACCACATAATCATGCCCTTGGCGAATACGCGCGATCGTATTACGCAGATTCGGTGGGGCGCTGCCGATTTCGAGCACCGCTTTGGGCGCAAGCCGGAAGGTATGTGGTTGCCGGAAACCGCAGTTGACCTCGAGACACTGGATCTGCTCGCTCAGAACGGCATTCGCTTCGTCATTCTCGCTCCGCACCAGTGTTTGCGTGTACGCGAGCTGAACGAGGCGAGCGCGCAACCCATGCTCCCTGAGTTAGACGGCGACGGCGCCAAGTGGACCGAGACCCCTAACGCGTCCGTCGACACGCACCGGCCGTATCTCGTCAGCCTGAACGAAGGCCGCAATATCAGCGTGTTTTTCTACAACGGTCCTGCGTCCCGTGCTATTGCTTTCGAAGGATTGTTGAACCGCGGCGAAAGTCTTGCCGGACGCCTTGCGGGCAGCTTTGATCCGAACACCAACGCACCACAACTCGTCCACGTCGCAACCGACGGAGAGAGCTACGGGCATCATCACCGGCATGGCGAGATGGCGCTTTCCTATGCGTTCCAACTCATTGAGGACAACAAGCTCGCCGAGCTCACGAACTATTCGGAGTATCTATCATCCTTTCCTCCCACCTGGGAGGCGGAGATTGTCGAAGACACATCCTGGAGTTGCGTCCATGGGGTGGAGCGCTGGCGGTCGAACTGCGGATGCAATGGTGGCCGCCCAGGATGGAACCAGAAATGGCGTACCCCGCTCAGAGCCGCGCTCGATTGGCTCCGCGACACAATCGCACCGTTGACAGAGAGAACAGGTCGGGGCCTTTTCAAGGACGTTTGGAGCGCCCGGGACGCTTACATCGAGGTCATCCTGGCTCTGCCCTCCGAACGAACCAGGGCGGTGGATCGGTTTCTAGAGGACCACGCCATTGACGTGCTGTTACAGGCGGACCGCACACGGGCGCTCAAGCTGATGGAAATGCAACGCCATGCTCAGTTGATGTACACCAGCTGCGGGTGGTTCTTCGACGATATCTCCGGTATCGAGACCGTCCAGGTCATCGCATACGCTGCGCGGGCGATTCAACTCGCCGCGGACGTCTTCGGGATGGCCCGGAAGAAGTTCGAAGCGGATTTTCTTAAAATCCTGGCGAAGGCCCAAAGCAACCTGCCGGAGTGGAAAGATGGCGCGGAAATCTACCGGCGGACGGTGGCAGCTCTCGAGGTGACGCTAGAGCAGGTGGCTGCGCACTTCGCCATCGCCTCCTGTTTCAGCAGCTACTCGGAGCAGACAAGCCTGTTCTGCTATACCATACGGCGGCAAGACTACGATGTCGCGACGTCTGGGCGTGCCCGGCTGGTTATCGGTCAGGCGCAGATCACCTCAAACATTACTGAAGAGTCGGAGACGTTTCTCTTTGCTGCGCTCCATTTCGGCGATCAAAATGTAACCGCGGCGGTCAAACGTTTTGAAGAAGAGGATCTGCCGGCATTTGCCACGTTCAAAGAAAAGTGCCACGCTGCGGTCACGCAAGGGATTCTACCTGAGGTCGTTCGCCTGATCGATAGCTACTTCGGAGGCAGCCCTTATTCGTTAGTCTCACTTTTCACGGACGATCAGCGGCGTATCCTGCGTCTGATTCTCCAGTCCACGTTGGGCGAGGTCGAACGCAGCCTCGCTGCTATTTACGAAGAACACGCCTCGCTCCTGCACTTCCTGAGCACGGCAGGTCTGCCCAAGCCCCAAGTCCTCACGATGGCGGCGGGATTCGCGATCAACGCCAGTCTGCGCCGCGCGCTTGAAGGTGACCCCATCGACACAGCACGCGTCCGGTCACTCATTACTCTCGCCAAGAACGATGGGCTCTCTCTTGACCAGTATGAACTGAGCTATCTGGTCGACCAGCGCATGAAGCACGCGATGGTCAGTCTGGAGACAAAGCCGTTGGATGCGGAGCTTATCGAGCAAACGACTGCCCTGGCGCGGACTGTTCGCGAACTTCCCTTCCGGCTCAATTTGTGGCAAGCACAGAATATCTGGTACGACACCCTTACGGCGTCCCCGGAATTCCTCAAAGATTTGGGCCATCCCACTGCCGACCAGTGGCTTGAACGTTTTTTGGAACTTGGCCGTCAGTTGGGAATCGCAGCCGAGCAACTGGTTGTCGAGGATATGACGCCTGCAACGCTCGAGGAAACGGCGCGACAAGCGGAGACCCAGATCTCCAGTTCCTGACTGACTCTACCGCGCTGGCGCTCCAGAAGGCCTCACCGCGATGACTTCAATTTCCACCAATGCCCAGCGGGCGGCCGGAGCTGCCACCTGCATCGCGCGGCGCTTGCCATTGTTCTTGTCCACTGCAAGGGGAGCTTGCATGGGATTTGCATGGAGCCACTCGATGCGCCACAGCGATTGTGCGAAAGGTATGGAAGATCGTTCGAGGTTGGTCCCGACGCGCAGTTATAGTTGCTCACGATTTCGTCATTCTTTATGCCGCAATAGAGCGGTTCCGCTTGATTGCTTTGCACCTGTAGAGCCCTAGGAGATATCAGCACTTCCACGGTTTCTCTTTCCAAAGCAGTAGTAGCGCCGCCAACAATTCGCGCAGCGGACGGGACAAAATGCCATCAGGCGAAGCACGCGATCCAGAGCTCGGGAATCCGCCGTCTGGAATTCGATAGAGCTACAGAGGGGGCACTCTCGACGTATCCAAAGCAGTCTTGGAACACTGCTAGGCCAGTGCAGGTTTGCAAAATTCATTGGACTCAATTCCTTCCAGTTCGACGGTTGCTAGGCGTCCTTTGCATCGTCTGCGCTGTGTGCAGCCAGATGAAATGCCATCCCGCATCTCGGATCTTCACATCCAGAGCTGCGGCCATCGTATCGTCGACCAACATCCACTCATTTGCAAAACCGCTCTTGTGCCAGTTGCAAATCCATCAGGAAGGACGCACCCGGCACGCAGGAACATCGCATGCGGCTTCACGCCTGTGACTTTCTGACGGCCGGTATATTCAAGGGACCGTCAGAATTGAACAAGACACCGATGGGTGTGATGGATGTCGTTGTAGACGAAACAGTCTGACCGGCTATCAACGGATCGCCAGGTCCGTCTCCTGAGCAGCCCGTAGCGTCTGGATCGGTATCGGGCGCAAACGGGAACACGATCTTTCTTCGCCGCGCAGAAAGATGATTCCTCACAGCAGAGTTCTTGTTGAGACTCATGCCAGCTCCAGTCTTAACTGTTGCTTACTTGAAAGGTGCTCGTCTGGAGCGAAGCTTGGATAGCTGAAGGCGAGGAGAAAATATCCGGAACTACTGTTAAAGCATACGCTTCAAACCGCTTCCGTGCCCGTGCGCCCACAAATTCGCAGGGTGCCCCGGTCCGCCAAGTACTTGATTCAAGAGATTGGAATCATCAGCGCTTGCGCGGATCTGTAACTTTGCAGCCAAACGTCCGTCCCATGAATTAGCAGGTCGATGGTTTAGCAGGTCAATGGATGCGAAATCGGACGCAAAATGGGAGTGCAACATGCGACGCAGAGCAGCGCTTTTTACCATATTCATCGCGCTGATTTTGGTGAATTGTCTCGCGACCTCACAGGGACAGATTGGCGCCTCCGCTCCGGAGGCAGTGTCCCACGCGGTTTTGGTGGAATTGTTCACCTCTGAGGGATGCTCCAGTTGCCCGCCCGCGGATGCTCTGCTGCGAAAGATTCACGGTCAACATACCGACTCCGGGCAGCTGATCGTGGGCATCAGCGAGCATGTCACATACTGGAATCAGCTTGGCTGGTCCGATCCGTTTTCTCAACCTGCTTTTACTGAGCGGCAGAATGCCTACGGTCAACGTTTTCACCTCGACGGCATTTATACGCCGCAAGTTGTCGTGAACGGAGAAGTACAGGTCGTCGGCAGCGATGGGGACGG
>DASYBJ010000279.1:0-15592 GCA_036500845.1 Acidobacteriaceae bacterium | reverse complement strand
TCTCAGGTGATGCCGAATCGCTGCGACCTCAATGGGCGCCGCACGCGCAAAAGACAAGTCTTGGGGACGTCCAAAGAGAAAGAGTGTACTCATCGGCATTTGAACGTATGCATCGTGCGAGAGTGTGGCGATCAGCCCATGGAGGACGGCCTCTTCCGTTGTCTTATCGACGGCAACCCACCCGGCCGCGGCGAAGGCTGCCTTCACTTGATCTTCACTTCCGATTAGGGCGAAGTTCACCATGTCACCGGGATTGCCCTGTTGGTCTTGCACGCGCCGCGGCAGGTCTGCGAACAATCCGGGAGAGATAAGTTTCGCTAGGTCAGGTGTTTCCAGGTGCTTCTGCGCCGTCTGCCTCGTGAGCTTCATTTTCACATTGAACTTACCGGTGGACGTCAGGTCAGAGCTCAGGTTGGCTCGCAGAAAGAGATGCCCACTCGCAACGATATCCACATCTTTACTTGGTCCGATTGCGAAAGCTACAGCGGAATCCGCGTCGCCGACGCGCCCTATCAGCTCCCCGTTGTTTGCGCTGTTTAAGGGGAAGATACGCACAAGATCGCGCCAGCCGCGTTGAAGGCCGTCCGGATCGACTGTTCTCCCGTCGGCGAGCGTCAAGCTCCCCGTTGCGGTGAAGCTGATATGATCGCCCATCGCGACGGTTACCCCAGTATCCATCCAGTCGCTGCCGCCTACCGTGAAAGAGTAAGACCCTTTGCGCGAGGCGAGAACTGATTTATCCGGAGCTGTCATGGGGATGACTTCAAGGGGCGGGTGCACTCGGCCTTCTTGGGGTCGCGAGACCTGCGCTGCTGGTGCTTCCTCTGCTGGTGCTTGCTCTGGCGGGGGTTGCGTTGATGGTAGCTGCACTGCGGGTGTTTGCTCTGCCGGTGCTGCCTGGGTCGCCTGTTGCGCTGCTGTTGCTTGCGCCGCCGCAGCTGGAAGGCCACCTAAAAAGACATAGACAAAGATAGCTGCGACAAGGATCAGGAGGCCCATGCCACTTTTGCCGGACCGGGAAAAACCGCATCCTGCGCGATGCATGAATCTATTGTCGCAAAATCGTCCGCCGTTCTTTCGTTCGGTTCTCAAGACAAAATAGACCTTTCGGTGAGACGAAAAGCCGCAGAAAAAGGCCCCAGCCATTTGGCTGGGGCTTTTGATCTTTCCACGCGTGTTTCTAGTACCGATAGTGGTCCGGCTTGAATGGCCCTTCGAGGGGCACACCTAAGTAATTGGCCTGAGCTGGAGTAAGCGTCGTTAACTTTACGCCGATCTTCTCCAAATGCAGCCTGGCCACCTCTTCGTCGAGTTTCTTAGGCAACGTGTAGACATCGATCTTATAGGTATCCTTGTTTTTCCACAGGTCTAACTGCGCCAGGGTCTGATTTGCGAAGCTATTGCTCATCACAAAGCTGGGGTGACCCGTCGCGCAGCCAAGGTTCACCAAACGGCCTTCAGCGAGAACGAAGATGCTATGCGCGGCCTTGCCGTTCGCAGCGGCGAACGTGTACTGGTCCACTTGAGGCTTGACGTTCAGCTTTTGAACACCAGCGGCAGTATTCAAGCGGTCCATCTGAATCTCGTTGTCAAAGTGTCCTATGTTGCAAACGATGGCTTGGTCCTTCATCTTCTGCATATGCTCGAGCGTAATGATGTCCAGGTTGCCGGTGCAGGTCACGTAGATATCGCCTCGACCGAGAGTATCTTCGATCGTGGTCACTTCGAATCCTTCCATCGCCGCTTGCAACGCATTGATCGGATCGATCTCAGTCACCACGACACGGGCGCCCATTCCGCGCAGTGAATGCGTGCATCCCTTGCCCACATCGCCGTAGCCGCAGATGACAGCGACCTTTCCTGCCACCATGACGTCGGTTGCCCGCTTGATGCCATCGGCCAGGGACTCACGGCAGCCGTAGAGATTGTCAAACTTCGACTTGGTGACTGAATCATTCACGTTGATTGCCGGCACCAGTAGCTTGCCTTGCTCTTTCATCTTGTACAGCCGGTGGACGCCCGTTGTGGTTTCTTCCGAGACGCCGCGCCACTCTTTCGCGACCTTGTGCCAGTGCTGGGGATCTTCGGCGAAAACCTTCTTCAATAGGTCCTTAATCACCTGCTCTTCATGATTCGAGGAAGCCGTTTCCACCCACTTGTCGCCTTCTTCGAGCTCATAGCCCTTATGGATGAGCAGCGTGACATCGCCGCCGTCGTCCACCACCAACTGCGGTCCCTTGCCTCCCTGATGGCTGAGCGCCTGATAGGTGCACCACCAGTAGTCTTCGAGCGTTTCACCCTTCCAAGCAAACACCGGCACACCCGCTGCCGCGATCGCGGCCGCAGCGTGATCCTGAGTCGAAAAGATATTGCAGCTTGCCCAGCGGACTTCCGCGCCCAAATCCACCAAAGTCTCGATAAGCACCGCAGTCTGAATCGTCATGTGCAGTGAACCCGTGACGCGCACTCCATCCAAGGGTTTGCCAACTGCATACTTCCGGCGAATCGACATCAGGCCGGGCATCTCATGCTCGGCAATTGAGATTTCCTTGCGCCCCCATTCGGCGAGGGATAGATCAGCCACTTTGAAATCAGTCGCAGGTGTCATGCGGTCTAGGGTTGCTGTTGGCATATGAGAGGGGTCTCCTGTCGGGATTGTTCTGATCGAAATTGTTCTGAATTCTCTAGAACCTGACATATGAACCGGTTCATATCAACATATCCGGATACATTGATACAATATAGAAATATGGCTGCTCCGTCAATTCTCAAGTCATTGCGGGTTCTGAGCGACGCGAATCGGGTCCGCATGCTCCTGCTACTCGATCAGGAGGAATTGTCGGTGGCAGAGCTGCAGGATGTCTTGGCAATGGGACAGAGCACGATCTCCACCCATCTCTCCCAGTTGAAGCACGCGGGTTTGGTCGAGGACCGGCGTGCGGGCAAAAATATCCTTTACAGGTCCAGGCGATCGGGCGAGACGCAGAACGGCGCAGGCCACTGGATCACCGAGCTGACCCCTTTACTCGAGCAAGCGGCCCTAGAGATTCCCGAGGCACGGGACGACCGGGCAGCCTTGGCGCTTGCCCTCCGCAAGCGTCAGGACAAGACACGTGCCTTTTTCGACGATATGGCTGGGAGATTGGGGCGCGAATATGTGCCTGGCCGGTCCTGGAAAGCAATTGCCGAAACACTCTTCGAATTGCTGCCGCCGATGGTGATTGCCGACCTTGGGGCCGGCGAGGGTGCGTTTTCATTACTGCTGGCGCGGCGCGGGAACCGCGTGATTGCCGTGGATAGCTCCGACAAGATGGTGGAGCTTGGGACGGAACTGGCCCAGCGGGAAGGAGCTGGCACTCTTGAATACCGCAAGGGAGATATGGAGGCCGTCCCGATCGCAGAGGCGTCTGTGGATTTAGCGCTCTTCAGCCAGTCGCTGCACCATGCTATCCACCCAGAGCGTGCAATCTCAGAGGCGCGGCGCATTTTGAAGCCCGGCGGACGCGTCGCGGTGCTCGATCTGGTCAAGCACCGCTTTGAGGAAGCGCGTGAGCTCTATGCCGATTTGTGGCTCGGTTTCAGCGAGGTGGAGTTGGAAACGATCCTCACCAAGGCAGCGTTCAAGAACGTGCGCACGACCGTTGTCCACAAAGAAACTGAGGCGCCCTACTTCCAAACTCTGCTCGCCGTTGGGCGCAAAGAAGAAGCTCAAAATCTCTCTGACGGGCTATGATTCCCGCTCGATCTGAAGCAGTTTCTTTTTGCGATCGATGCCCCAGCGGTAGCCCGTGAGCTCGCCATCGCTGCCAATGACACGATGACAGGGGATTGCGATCGCGACCGGATTTGACGCGCACGCCCGGGCGACGGCACGTACCGCGCTCGGCTGCCCTAACGCTCGCGCAAGGTCGGCGTAGCTGCGGGTAGTTCCTCGAGGAATCTGCTTGAGCGCCTCCCACACTCGCGCCTGAAACGATGTCGCGCGCAGGTCGAGCGGCAGGTCGGTTGCTGCCGGGTGGTCCGTCATCCTGGAAAGAACGATGGAAAGGTACTCTTCGAGGCCGCTCTCATCGGAGACGATCGTTGCCTGTGGGAAGCGGTGACGCAACTCATCCTCGAGCGCACCAGGATCACCGCCCAGCAGAACACTGCATACGCCGCGTCCGGTAGCCGCGACGAGCAAAACACCCACTGCACAGGACGCAGTCGCAAAGCGAATCGTCTCCCCTCGTCCTCCGTCGCGAAAGCGAGTGGGACTCATCCCCAGATTCTGATTCGCATACTCATAGAAGCGGCTTGAAGAGGAGTACCCGGCCTCGTAGATCGCATCCGTCACACTTGTTTGCGAGGAGAGGCCACTCCGGAGGGCATTGGCGCGAAGCTGGGCTTGATACTTACGCGGGCTCACTCCCATGACGCGCTCAAAGGTACGTTGCACGGTGAAGGGGCTGATTCGCGCCAACTTGCCGAGCTCGGTCAAAGTAAGCGTCCGGTCACGATGACGTGCGATAAAACGGCACAGGCGTACTACGGTCGCGACATCAGGATGAGCTCCGAGCGGAGTGCATCGTCTGCAGGGCCGAAATCCGGCCGCGACAGCTTCAGCCGCAATTGAAAAAAACGTTACGTTACGCTCTGCCGGGCGACGGCTTGGGCAGCTCGCGCGGCAAAAGATGCCAGTGCTGGTCACGGCGTAGACAAAGCTCGAGTCGGGATCGCGAGCCAGCACCTTCTGCCATAACAAATCCGGTTGGGGTTGGAGGTTGATGTGCATGGATCCATCCTGAACCGGGATCAGTCGTACAGATATCCGAATCTTGCCGTCGAACTGGTTTTTCCGGACCGGTCTTCAACGACGAGCGCCAAAAACGATAGGCGGTGCGTGGAATCGCGCCGCCTGTCGTTTACAACCGATCAACTCGACCAACTCGACCGAGTTAGTTCGACGTTTCCACAAGCTCCTTGAGGCCAGCCTGTTGCCGCAGTGCTTGGGCCTTGTCGGTCAACTCCCAGGCGAAGCCCTCGTCGTTGCGCCCGAAGTGGCCATACGCCGCCGTCTTGCGGTAGATGGGGCGACGCAAATTGAGGCTCTCGATAATACCTTGGGGAGTTAGTTTGAAGGTGGCGCGAACAAGTTCCTGCAGCTTTTTCTCACTCACCACACCGGTTCCGAAGGTATCGACGAGCACGCTCACAGGCTCAGGAACGCCGATGGCGTAGGCCAACTGAACCTCGCATCGATTCGCTAAACCCGCGGCCACGATGTTTTTGGCAATATATCGCGCCATATAGGCAGCGGAGCGATCCACCTTTGTCGGATCCTTGCCGCTGAAGGCGCCTCCTCCATGCCGGCCCATGCCGCCATAAGTATCGACAATAATCTTGCGTCCTGTCAGGCCGGTATCCCCCATCGGGCCACCGATCACAAATCGTCCGGTTGGGTTGATGTGATATTTGGTGTCTGCATCGAGCAGTTTCGCTGGGAGGGTGGCTTGGATCACATGCTTCAGGATCGCCTCGCGCAACTCCTCGGATGAGACAGTCTCGGAATGCTGGGTCGAGATCACGACTGCATCGATGCGAATAGGGTTCTGGTACTCGTCATACTCGACTGTGACTTGGCTCTTTCCGTCGGGCCGGAGATACGCGAGCAGCCCGGTCTTGCGCACTTCCGTCAGTTTCCGAGCCAGCTTATGCGCCAGGGTGACGGGCATGGGCATCATTTCCGCAGTTTCATCGCTGGCATAGCCGAACATCATGCCCTGATCGCCCGCGCCGCCGGTGTCCACTCCCATTGCAATATCGCCAGATTGCTTGTTGATGCTCGAGATCACGGCACAAGTATTGGAATCGAATCCATAGAGCGCATTGTCGTAACCGATAGCAGCTACAACGCCGCGCACCAAGGACTGAAAGTCAACATATGCTTTGGTCGTAATTTCGCCGGCAATGACCACAAGTCCGGTCGCAGTCAACGTCTCGCAAGCGACACGGCTGAAAGGGTCCTGCTCCAGGCACGCGTCTAGAATCGCATCGGAGATCTGGTCGGCTATCTTGTCGGGATGACCTTCCGTCACCGACTCTGAGGTGAACAAATACCTATCGCGTCCTGGCAAAGAGACCTCCTGCACGATTGAGCTACGTACGTTGCATTTCTTCGAGGGTATCAGAGGGTATGGGAAGGGGTCTAACATGAAATGCCGGCATCATCTGGGAAGCAGCTCGGGGGTGTCCATTGGCTGCAATCCTCTTGTGGACATAATTCCAAACGAACCAGCTTAGGATGGTCAAAAGCAGGAGTAACAGGACGACACCGGCCCAACGCAGCCGCATATCGGGGCGCCTGCCAATCGATGTTTGTCTTGCCTTGAGGGCGTTTTCTGCGAACTGCATCCAACCGGTTTCGTCATCCGGAGCCTTCCCGCTCGCCTGATACGCCGACAGGTACCGCTCGACCCACTCCTCTTCATTCAGACCGATGGCTCGGGCATAGCCGCGCACGATTCCCTTGTTGAAAACGCCTCCGGGCAGCGTCTGAAACTGCTCTTGCTCAAGGGCTACAAGGTGACGATTGCTGATCTTTGTGGTCTTGGTGATGGCTTCCAGAGCGACTCCGCGAGCCTCCCTCTCCTTCCGCAATGTTTCTCCAAATCCGCTCATACGGCACGTCAGCTCATTACCAGAAAGACAGTATCCGAACCTTACGTTACCAATTGCCTAACCATAAAGGCGCGGCTTTGCACGGGTCAAAGAAAAACCGGATGGGCCTTTCGGTCGGGAGAGTACGGGATCAGTCGAGTTAACAGTCCCGCGGATCACTCTTCACGAACATCCACGACTGCCCGCCTGCGGGGATTCGAGGAACACCCGTTCGCTTGGCCCGGAATCGCTGCGATTTACGCTCACCCAAATCTTAGTCTGTTGCATGCAAGGCCCGCAGCGGCTTCATCTGAACCTGTTCGTCTGAACCTTGCTAAACTCGCTCAAGCATGAACAAACTGGTGATCGGTAACCTTCTGCACCGGCCGCTCCGCTCGGGAATAAGCGTGCTCGCCGTGGCAATTGAAGTCATCATGATCCTCTCCATTGTGGGCATTATGATTGGCTTCATTGAGGGTTCCAGAGAACAAACGAACGGAATCGGCGCCGACCTTATCGTGCGTCCTCCGAACCAGAGCTTTCTGACCGGCGTGAGCGGCGCCCCGGCTTCGATCAAGGTGGCGGATGTTCTGCGGAAACTTCCACACGTCGCGGTTGTGGCGCCAGCCATCCAACAACTCTCCGCGAGCGGAACAGTTGAAACCATCTGGGGGATCGATTACCCGAGCTTCAACGCTCTCCGTGCTTTTGTCTTCCTCTCCGGAGGCCCGTTTCAGGGTGAGAACGACGTGATTGTCGACGATATCTTCGCCCGTAGTGGCAAAGGCTATAAGGTTGGAGACGAGATCTCGATTCTGAATCACAATTTCCGAATCTGCGGGATCGTTGAGCATGGTAAAGGCGGGCACAAGTTCTTGCCTATCAAAACGCTCGGCCGCCTGCTGGGCGCAGAGAACAACGCGACCCTCTTCTACATCAAGAGCGACGACCCCAAGAACGAGCCATTGATCCAACAAGAGATCCTCTCGACCCCTGGGCTCTCCCAGTACGAAGTACAAACCCTTCAGGATGTTCTTTCAATGCTCACGCCGGAGCATCTGCCGGGATTCAATACCAGCTTGCAGGTTGTGATCGGCATCGCGGTCATCGTCGGCTTCATCGTGATCTTCCAGGCAATGTATACAGCTGTCCTTGAGCGAACGCGCGAAATCGGCATCCTCAAGTCGTTGGGAGCGTCGCAGTTCTATATCGTGAACGTGGTGCTTCGAGAGACGGCTTTTCTCGCGATCCTAGGGATCGTGCTCGGGATTGCGTTGACGTTCTTGATCAGAGCGGGAATGAGCGTCCGGTTTCCCGCGTTGCTGTTTCCGGTCACCAGCACGTGGATCGTGAGGGCCACCCTCATCTCTCTGGGAGGAGCGTTGCTTGGCGCCGCTTATCCGGCAATGAAAGCAGCCCGGAAAGACCCTATCGACGCTCTCGCGTACGAGTAGGAGCCTACCTGGCCGAAAAGGTCCGAGAGCTAAATTCGGTTCGGGATTCCCCGACCGCACCTTCGAAATCAGGCGTTGAATTGCGCTACGGGAAAGTTCCAGCCGGCGCAGCTGGTTAGGCACTATTATTGCGTTTTCACGATTACTGTGATCTGGCCAGAGTTGGTTATGTGCAGCTTTTCTTGATGAAAAGCCGCGCTCGGACTCCAATTCATGGACTACACCAATTGTGAAAACGCCGCAGGGCGAAAAGGCCCCAGTCAGCTTCCAACTGAACCACCGGCCAACGTGGTTGCAATCTCCAGATGTCCACGCTCACGGGCATAATCCGCCGGCGTTTTTCCCTGATCGCACAGTTTGCGAGGATCGGCGCCGCTTTCGAGCAGCAGGAGAACTAACTCCCGCACTCCGGCGGCGGCGGCCTGGTGCAGCGGAGTGAACCCTCCAGCTTGGGTGGCATTTACATCTGCCCCTTGCGCGATCAACAGGCGTGCAGTCTCAAGGTCCCGGCTCAATCCTACGCAGGCGTGTAGCGGCTGGTTTCGCATCGGATTGCGAGAGGGCTGGTGCACATGGGCTCCATGCTCCAAAAGCAGGGCAACGGCTTGCGGCCCTCCAAAGGCGGCTGCGAGATGAAGAGGAGTCCAGCCATCTGCAGAGGTTTGAAAGACCCAGATTGCGTTCTGACTCAGCAGTGCATGGAGCCGAACGCAGTCTCCGATTGCGGAGGCCTCGAAGATGTCGAGCTCTGGAAGGTGTGCAAGGAGAAAGTCGCGGATGACCGGCTGCTGGCTATAAATCGCCCACAAAAGCGCAGAGACGCCTTGGGCGTCTCTGCATACAATCAGCGATTTGTCTTGTTCCGCAACCGCTGCTACTTCAGCAGTTTCGCCCTTTCGGATCAGGTTGAGAAAGCGCTGGCTCACTCTTCATTGTAGAGCCTTCTTGGGGTGTTTGGACGTGTCACCATTCCAGGTGGAGGCGACTACCTCGGTGGGCTTCGAACCCTTCGGCACGGAGCCAGGCTTGGTGCGATTGGAGAAGATGCGGAAGGTGACAACCACATCGATGACGACGGGGACTGCATGCCCATTCTCTAAGGCTGGCGTAAAGTGCGAAGCCTTGATTGCTTCAACAGCCTTTTCATCGAGGCCAAAGCCGATCGGCCTAGCGATCGCGATCTGTTGTGGTTTGCCAGAGGCATCCACCACGGTGCGAAATAGGGTCAAACCGGCAATTCCATACTTCTGGGCGTATTCGTTCGAGCTGGGGTCGATACTGTTCAGGACTTTAGGCGCAGTCATGCCGGTGCTCACCGCCTGGACGTGCGCAGGCGTGAACATACGGTGCTGGTTTTTGCTATTGAAGTACTCCTGCCAATAATCAGGCAGATGGGCGAGCATCCGATCGTCGATGCCGGTCGCCAAGATATTGTCCAGCGCTTTGTTCAGAAGCATCGCGCTGTGAGCCGGATCGGTCGTCGTTCCCGGTGGTGGGATAAAGACAGGTGGAGCGGGCGCAGCAGGAGCAGGTGTGGGACCGGTAGCAGCGGTTTGCACGGGAGCTCCCGGTGTACCCGGCGCTTTGGATCCCTGCGTGGCGATCGATTTATCAGAGTTCTTTTTCTGCTTCTCTTTCTTGATCTTGGGAACGACAACCAATTCGCGTTCGATCGTGATATGGATGGGTTTCTTCGAGATCTTTACCTTGTCATAGGGCTGTTGGGAGTCATCCTCATAGGGCAGAGCTCCGAAAAAATGCAGCCCGTAGCGATCGGCTTCGATCTCGAGCTTGTGTTTTGAAAGATTCACCTTCTTGACTTCGAGGGCCGAAAGAGTGAAGGAGGCGGTGCCGGGTGCCCCGTTTATTTTGCCTTCCTGATCAAACTGCAAGTCGTCTCCCTGGTAGAAACCGCGGAGAAAGACCATTTTTCCCACATAGCGGCTGCGTAATGCGTCTTCGGTGAGAGGGGGAGCCTTAGGCTCCTTTGACGTAGGACTAGCGTTTTGGGTTGGCACAGCGGGGGTAGGGCCTTGCTGTCCCGAGGAAACCTTGGCAGAGCCGCCGCAGAGGATTGCGGCAGCCAACACTGAAGCGAAGTGCTTTTCAAACCTCATAGAGTCTCCTGATCGGAAGGAACGACTGCACTGTGGATCCGTCGGAGCCTATGCAATCGGACGCACAATTTGGGGTGAACAGCTAGGTTCTGGGCATGACGTTGACCACGCTCCAGTGGGCTCCGAGCGAAGCCGCAAGTGGGTTGTGGGGCGACCGGGTTGGGCCTGGGCATTTTCCGCCATCAGCAAAATGACAAGGGCCAGCAGTAACCCGATTCGGATCAGAGCGCCCATGAAAGATCGGAAGACGCGGGGTGTCATTGGGGGGAAACCTCCGGCGAACCGCCAAAGAAAGCCTAAGATGCCTTTTGTCAGCAAGGGAATCCCTCTTTCGTGAAAGGGCGCATTCCCACGTAAGCTCCCTCAGTTCTGGTGGGCGTTGACTCACGGCACCGGATTGCGTTACTCTTGAATCCTTGCGCAGTGCTGCGTCTGCCCGTAGGTGTTGGCCATCGAGTGGATGTTCTCGAGCGAGCCAGAGCAGCCCGGCTGCGGAGCGAAATAGCCCAATCAGTCGTCTCTGCGCCACTCACACGGTCAAGAAATTTGTCGTATGTGGGGAAGATTGCGAATCCGCAACGCGGGTTCGCGCGGTTTAAAAGCGGTGCCGGGCTTCCCCGGGAGAAAAGGTAAGGTCACGATGTCTACATATATTCCGAGCGCGCACGAAATAACCCGCAGGTGGTTTGTTGTGGACGCCAGCGGCAAGACGCTGGGACGTCTGGCAACTGAGGCGGCCAGTGTGCTGAGCGGTAAGCGGAACCCGAAATACACCCCGTTCATCGACGTGGGCGATCATGTGATTGTGATCAACGCAGCGAAGGTTTCCCTCACCGGACTCAAGAGCCAGCAAAAGGTATATCGGCGGTACACAGGATTTCCCGGAGGTTTGCGCGAGGAGTCGTTCGTGCGCCTTCTGCAGCGCAGGCCCGAGAAGATCATCGAAGAGGCGATCAAGGGAATGTTGCCCAAAAACAAGATCGGCCGGCAGATGGCCACGAAATTAAAGGTCTATCGCGACGACCAGCATCCTCACCAGGCACAGTCTCCTGAAGTGCTTGAACTCGCATCGCGTTAGCGCGCAACGGTCAGAATCGATTACGAGACAGGACGGACATGGCAGATTTAGTTCAGTATTACGGAACGGGGCGGCGCAAATCGAGCGTAGCTCGTGTATTTCTAAGGCCGGGCACGGGCAATTTCGTTGTGAACGACAAGCCTTTTGAGGTTTATTTCGTCACCGAGCAGCAGCGGGTTTCCGCCAAGCGTCCTTTAGCTGTCACCGAGCTCGCGCCTAACTTTGATGTGTTGACCACGGTAAGCGGCGGAGGGGTTAGCGCGCAGGCAGATGCGGTGAAAATGGGTATCGCCCGTGCCCTTCTGGAATTCAATGTCGAACTCCGCAAGACGCTCAAGGCCGATGGCTTGCTCTCCCGCGATGCGCGGATCAAGGAGCGTAAGAAGTACGGTCAAAAGGGAGCACGCAAGCGGTTCCAGTTCAGCAAACGTTAGTTCTTTGGTTACGAATCTTCCCGGTTCCGCAGGGAGCGGGTTAGGGAATCAATCCTGGACAAGGCGCCAGGATGCAATTCAAGAGGAGGTCGTTTGGCCACAATCACCATGAAGGAGTTGCTCGAAGCGGGAGTTCACTTCGGGCATCAGACGAAGCGCTGGAATCCGAGGATGAAGGAATATATCTTCGGCGAGCGGAATGGCATCTACATCATTGACCTGCAGAAGACCCTTAAGATGTTCAAGGAAGCCAGCAAGTTCGTAACGGACTTGACTGGGCAGGGTAAGGTCATCCTCTTTGTCGGCACCAAGAGACAAGCGCAGGACGCGATTGCAGAAGAAGCAAATCGCTGCGGCATGTTCTACATCAACCAGCGGTGGCTGGGTGGGTTGCTGACCAACTGGGTTACGGTGCAAAAGTCCGTGAAGCGGCTTCAAGAATTGGATGAGATGGCCACCGACGGCCGGTACGAGCTTCTTACAAAGAAAGAAGTGATCCGTTTGGAGCGCGAACGTAAGCACCTGCAAGCCAACCTTGCCGGTATCAAGAACATGCGCCGTTTGCCCGACGCAATCTTTGTCGTCGACTCCAACAATGAGGCAATCGCAGTCAAAGAGGCGCGCAAGCTCGGCATCCCCGTAGTAGCGGTGGTCGACACCAACTGCGACCCGACCGTTGTGGATTACGTGATTCCAGGCAATGACGACGCACTCCGTGCGATCCGGCTGTTTACTTCCAAGATCTCCGACTCGGTGGTCGAAGGAGTGCAGATGGCGGGTGACAAACGCTCCGCCGACGCCGGTGTGACCGCCGACGCGCAGCTTGAAGCTCCTCAGGAAACTGGCGCCCAGGCGGCGTCATCGGAGCAATCGGGTGACAGCGAAGAGGTTGACCTTGAGGCTGCCCTTGGCGGCGGCATCCGCAAGGCCCCCGGTATCATCACCGCCGTCGACGAACCGGAAGTCGTCGAAGGAACTCTTTAGCAGAGCTGCGGGTCGCTTTACCAGACAAATGAGTGCTCATTCCCGCTAAACGGGCATGAGACTTGCCGGCCCTCGAGTTAGGGCATCGAGGCGCCGGATCCCGGTCTCTCACATATCGCCCGCAACTTAGATCGATGCGAAAGACTTTCCAGCTGCCTCGCCGCTGCGTTTTTCGACTCTAGATCAGAAGGAACAATAAAGGGATGTCAAGCGTGAGTGAAAATATCTCTGCTGCACAGGTCAAGGAGCTTCGGGAGAAGACTGGAGCGCCGATGATGGACTGCCGCAATGCGCTTCAAGAAGCAAAGGGCGACCTCGAGCAGGCGGTAGTCGTTCTGCGCAAGAGAGGCATGGCCTCCGCCGCAAAGAAGGCATCACGCAGCACCACGGAGGGAGCCGTCGGAACCTATATCCATGCTGGCGGCAAGATCGGCGTGTTGATTGAAGTCGACTGCGAAAGCGACTTCGTCGCCCGGACAGAAGATTTCCAGGAGCTGCTCAAGGATATTGCGATGCATATCGCCGCAACCGATCCGCGCTATATTCGCCGTGAAGATGTAACCGCGGAGGATCTGGAGCGCGAAAAAGACATCTATCGCGCGCAGGCCGGTGCAACCGGAAAGCAGGCGCCAGTTGTCGAGAAGATCGTAGAAGGCAAAATGAGCAAATTCTATGAGGAAGTTTGCCTGCTCGATCAGCCGTTCATCAAAGACCAATCCTTCGCGATTAAGGACTTGATTGCGCAGAAGGTCGGCAAGCTCGGCGAAAACATCGTCGTGCGCCGCTTTGCGCGCTTCAAGGTGGGCGATAGTTCTTGGACTGTAGCCCAAACCAAGCCAGGGGCAGCAGAATAAGGCAGGAAACGTAGCCCAAATTCGCAATCGACTAACACGGCCCGGAGAACTCCGGGCCTTTGTTTCAGATATTCACTTTCGATTCAATATTTCCGGGAAGAAAGGACTCGCTCACGCACCGTTTGCCGGTCGGACCCGGCTTGGAGATGTGCGATACTTTTTTTGAATGTACAAGCGAATTCTCCTCAAGTTATCTGGCGAAGCGTTGGCCGCAGGGCGCGGCTTCGGTGTGGATGGATCCAGAGCCCACGAAATCTCGGAGGAAATTTCCGAGATTCGCGAACTGGGTGTAGAAGTCGCAATCGTCGTTGGTGGAGGAAATTTCTTTCGCGGTGTAGCCGAACAGGCAAGGAACATGGATCGGGTTTCTGCCGACCACATGGGAATGTTGGCTACCGTCATCAATTCCCTCGCCTTGCAGGATGCCCTGGAGAAATGCGATGTCCAGACCCGCGTCATGTCGGCAATCGAAATGAACCAGCTGGCGGAGCCGTATATCCGCCGCCGAGCGATCCGGCACCTCGAAAAGGGTCGCGTGGTCATTTTTGCGGCGGGGACCGGGAATCCCTATTTCTCCACCGATACCGCGGCTTCCCTCCGCGCGATGGAGATCAAGGCCGACGTTCTGCTCAAAGCGACGAAAGTTGAGGGCATCTACGATGCCGATCCGGTCATCTCCAAAGATGCGGTGAAATTTGAGCAGATAACCTACATGGAAATCTTGCGGTTGGGGTTAAAGGTAATGGATACCACGGCAGTGAGCTTGTGCAAGGACAACAACCTGCCGGTCATCATCTTCAACATGAACCGGCCGGGAAACATATTGCGCGTGGTAAGCGGAGAGAAGGTCGGATCGCTCGTGACCGCTTGAGGTAAACCGGTTGACCCCCCAGAGCACAGTTGTCGATCTACCGTATGCTGCAGCGCCCGTAACTGTAGTGCGCCCGGAAAAGCGAAGGCAGCTCCCTGCACTCACGGGTATCCGGTGTTTCGCAGCGCTGAACCTGGTCTTCTTTCATTTCTCCAATCCGGCTTGGTTTGGCCCGCTCCATCCGATTGTGGATGGCGGTTATATCTCGGTGAGCTTCTTCCTCTTGCTTTCCGGATTTATTTTGACCTACAACTACGCCGACCGAGCCGAGAAGGGGAAGTTCAAAGCGCGTGGGTTTTGGCTGGCGCGCTTTTCACGCCTTTATCCGGTCTACATTTTCAGTCTCTTGCTCTCGGCTGGAATGCTTGTGGACGAGTTCCATGCTCAAACTGGGCCCCATTTTGCCATGGGTATCCTTTTGACCCCTCTCCTTCTCCAGGGATGGCACCCTTTGCTTTCGACGTTCTGGAATACCCCCGCATGGACGATGTCGACGGAGGCCTTCTTTTATCTTTTGTTCCCGTGGCTGATCACGTTGCGCCGCCCAACCAAACGCCGAAGCATTCTCTTACTGATGGTGGGGCTTTGGATTACGGGATTAGTTCTTCCTCTGCTTTATGTGCACTTCAATCCGGACGGAGATCCCAGTGTCGGGCGATATTCTGGAGGTACCTGGCTACGCGCCCTAAAATTCATGCCGATGCAGCATTTGCCTTCCTTCCTGTTTGGGATGGCGCTGGCATTTCTCAATGACTTGATTCCTCCCGAGAGCCGCAAGCGGGTTGTTGCGGGGATCCTCGGCTTCGGCGCACTATACGTTGTTCTTTATTTTGGGAAGCAAATCCCGTACGCGCTGCTGCACGACGGCCTGCTGATGCCATTGTTTGCGGGTGTCGTTCTTTGCCTTGCAGGCAGCAATCCGGTCGCGCGGCTCTTCAGCTTTCTTCCGTTTATCGCGATCGGCGAGGCGAGCTACTGCCTTTACCTCCTGCACTTCAATCTTTGGAATATGCTGCACGACTCCCATGTGCTCGAGAGGAGCGGGCTCATTGCGTTCGATCCATGGATCTCGTATCTGCTCCTAATTGTCGCTGCTTTGCTGACGAAACGGCTCATTGAGCGCCCCGCAAGACATTGGATCAGCCGGCGTATCGAAGGGGC
>DASYBJ010000278.1:0-43247 GCA_036500845.1 Acidobacteriaceae bacterium | reverse complement strand
GATTGGCTGACCATCCACCGAGAACGAGTTGGAAGCGTGGTCGCCGAGGCCGTGGAAAAGGCCGTTGGAATCGGCTGCAACGCCAGGCGTGGCCAGCGTGACCAGGGAGCTAAGCGTAGAAGACTGGCTCTCCAATGGAACCTTGTCGAAGAGACCGCGATCTACAGGCGTGGTGAAGTTCGCACTGCTCTGCAGGAGATCGGTGGCGTCCACTGTAACTGTTGTTGCATCTCCTGCCACCTTCAGCGCGACCTTAACATTCACCGGGATCGACGAGCTTACGTCAGTATCGTCTGCAACTGGACTGAATCCGTGGGCAGAGGCTGTCAGATGATAGGTGTTGAAGGGCAGGTTGGTGAACTGAAAGTGCCCAGAACTATCCGTGGTGGCGCTTCGCAGAAGTCCGCTAACCGGATTCTGGATGGTGACAGTGGCTCCAGGAACGACTGCACCGGACGGATCCGTTACGGTGCCATTGACGATTCCGGAGTTGGACTGGGCAAACAGCGATGAGACCAACGCACACGAGAATAACAGGAAGAAGAAAGAACGAACGGTCCGTCGCAAAGACGACTGCATGACAGAAGAATGGGCAACTGTTCCCTCTAGAGACGAAAAGACAAGGGCAAATAGAACGTGTAAAACTCTGCGCAAATACGTGCGCATATGAAGCCTCCGTAGATTCGCTGATTGTTTTTGACGAAAGTATTGCTCTAGAAACTCAAGCGAGGTCGACGGGAGGGGGCCGATTCGAAAGCGCGAAGGGAACTTCTCGATGCTCGAAGATCTCTCTTCGGCATGCGGCAGGAGTTGTAACAACCTCCAAAAGAAGAAAGAACGCTAGAAAAGCAGCAACAGATACAGCGGTGTGCACGGTTACGCAGAGAGCGCAATCGCTGTGCGTCATTCCATCCTGGTGCATGTGCGTGGACTGGACCGCAGCTCCCAAAAGGAGCAACACGATGCAGAGCACGGCAAAGAAAGCAGTCCTAGCCGAGCGCGGGCCCGATCTGGAGCGCAGGAAGGACATACGAGTCACTATACCTTAACCTTAATTTGGCTTAACCAGAGTCGCATCGAACGCTCCGTTGAAATTGTGAGAAGGCAACGGTGCGACTCCGGACAGTGCATTGGTCCAAACCGGTTTGACGAGTGGGCTGCCCGTCTAGTCTCACTAGGATGCAGCCTTTTCTTGATAACAAACCGAGCGAAGCGAATTGTCTCTGGCACACTTATCTAGACTTGGCTCTGCGAGAGTAAGTCCCGGGGATGGGTGAAAAGCAGCCCAGCTTGGTTCGGCAATGTGCGCCAAGACTGAATGCGAGGTCATCCCGGACGGATCAAATCCGGTCCCCGAAGGTGGCTGATCAGCCTAGACCTTGTAGCCCATCAAAACCTTTGGCCCGCGCCTCGCCGGGCTTGGTTTTCGCTCGCAACGCTGTTCGCCCGAATAGTGTTAACCGACCGGCCTTCTCACGGAAGGCCCTAGTGCATGTAGAGACCGCCGTTGACGTCTAAGACGTGTCCCGTGATGTAGCCTGCCTCCTCCGACGCGAGAAAGGCTACGGCGTGCGCTACGTCGCTGTCGCTGCCAGGGCGCCCCAATGGAATGTGGGCCAGCATCGCCTGCCGCTGTTTCTCTTCGAGCACTGCCGTCATGGCGGTTTCGATGTAGCCCGGAGCAACTGCGTTCACAGTGATCGAACGAGACGCCAACTCGCGCGCCAGGGACTTCGTAAAGCCGATGAGGCCCGCCTTGCTGGCTGCATAGTTTGCCTGTCCTGCCTGCCCGGTTTGACCCACTATGCTCGATATGTTGATGATGCGCCCCCACCGTCTGCGGAGCATCGCGTTCACCACGGCTTGGGTCATCAGAAACGCGCCGGTCAGATTGGTGGTCAGAACCTGATCCCAATCAGTTCGTTTCATGCGCAACAGCAGGGTGTCCTTCGTGATGCCCGCATTGTTGACGAGGATATCGATCTTCTCAAAGTGGGCGATTACAGATTTGGCTGTGTCTTGGATCGATTCCTCTCGGGCTATGTCCAGAATGAACGTCTTTGCCTCGCCTCCACCGGCGGCAATCTCGCCCGAAACCTCTTCCAGCTTTGCCCCATTTCTTGCTGCGAGAGCGAGCCGCGCTCCCCTCCGCGCCAGCTCGATGGCGCATGCCCGGCCGATCCCTTGCGACGCGCCAGTTACCAGAGCTGTTCTGCCCTGCAAATTTCCCATGGTCCCTTCATTTCTCCCAAGAGTTTTGAGTCTTTCTAGAAGGTAATCGAAAGCAGGTTCACGCAGGAAGGAGACCTCGCTCCCGTCGCTGTCGTCCTAATAGTGTTAACAGGCCTAGTTCCGGGGCTCGCTCCCGAGACCCTTGGCAAGAATTTGCGATGCCGTGAGGAGCCGAAGTTGCTAAATCTCCGCTGGCCGTGCCCCGACCGCTTCAAGGCCCTTGAGGGGTAATAACGGAGCCCTGTCGAGGGCCCAGATATAGACCGCGAGTTCCCTTGAGTAGTGGAGGAGTGGGGGAATCTCCGGCATGCGAATCCCGTAAGCCGCGGGTAGATCATTGAGTTCAATCTCGGCTTCCGCAGCCTCGAGCGGCCATGGTTCGTGGTGAATATCGCCGCGCAGCAGCTCACCCCTAGGGTTGACCGTGAAGAGACAATAGCGCTCGGTAAGAAAGTATTCGATCGTACCGGGCTGGCTTTGTTCGAGCATGCGCATCTTGCCCAAGCCTCTGTAATGAGCGCGGAAACGGACAGGTTTGGGACTGAATAGCCGCTCGCTCTGATAGGTGAATTCCCGGTCACCCCGTGGTCTGATCGACATGCGCGCCCAGTGATAAGGCAGATTGAATGCCAGCCTCGCCATCGCAACGGCCAGAAGATTCGCCGCTTCCAGGCAAAAGAAATAAACTCCGGCGCGATTTGTATTCTTCTCCCTGACGTAGGTTCTCAGATTCAGTTCCGGGAATCGGCTCGCTCCGGGGATTCGGGGCAGTCCGCGTAATTGGATTCGATCCATCCAGAAGGGAACCACACCGAGCCAGGCGGATCCGTCGAAGGTATCCACTTGGAGCCCTGAAGGCACGCGTGCTGCCAGTTCCTCAGCCGGAATCGGCCAATGCGCGAACAGAAGATCCCGCCATCGCTGCGTCATCCTCCAAGGAGTTTTGGGGAGAGCGAATGGCCGGTGATCGGTGACGGATAAGGTGTCCGGCCGTGAATCGCGCCTCACGCTCATAGCGGGAACTCACTCAAAAAAAAGGGTCAACCTCGAGTAAGGTCGCACTGTTCACTTTATCCCAAATCTCAGCTTGCGCGATGGCTTATCCTTGATTCTCAACCATGTCTGAGACAGAAATCGCACCCGCAGTCGAGCTCCAGGAAGCTCCTCAGAATCAAACCGAAGTCTTCGCCGTTCACGGTGCCGATCCGGAAGTCTTGGCCTACGCCATGGCCAAGTACTCCCGTTCCGCGCTCTCCATGAAGGAGTCCCTGCGGGAGATCTCCTCACAGCGCGCCGAACAGTTCCTTAATACCTTCTATTTCCAATACGGGCACCGCTCGATCGCGGACCTGGCACACATAGCCTTTGCCATCGAACGGTTGTCGCTGCTCGCCGCGATCATTCTTGTTGACGAACAGCGGTGGGACGGCCAGGAGCGCTCGACGCGGTACCAGAACTTCCGGAAGAGCGGCTGGTATCTTCCTGACTTCGGAAGCAACTCCAGCGCCCGCGATCGATTCACCGATGCAATCCACGGGCTGTTTGGCGAGTACCACGCCACTGCCGAGCGGGTTCTTGAGTACCTGAAACAAGGCACCGACCGGCCTGCGGAGATGAAGGAAGAGGCTTACATCCGTACACTCAGGGCGCGCGCTTTTGACGTTGCCCGGTATCTTCTTCCGCTGGCCACGAACACTTCACTTGGCCAAATCGTCAACGCTCGCACGCTGGAACAGCAGATCAGCCGTCTGCTCACCGACCCTCATGCGGAGGTCCGGCAGCTGGGTGATCGTCTGCGCGAAGCAGCGGCGGGTTCGGCCTGGAATGTCCAGGGCGAGGAACTCGCCAAGTTGCAGCGCGAAATAGCATCCGTTGACCCCGATCTCGCCGTGCGAGCGGAGGCCTTCTTCAATCGAGAAGTCAAGACAGCGCCCACCCTGGTCAAGTACGCCGCCGTGAACGATTACATGCTCAGGACTCGAAGCGAGATCGCCCAGGCGGTGGCGGATCTGATGCGTGATGTACCGGTCGATCCTGCGCCCATTGTCGATCTCTTGGACGGTGAGCCCTTAGAGGTTGAGATTGCGACCACTCTGCTTTATGGCGCCTGCCACTATCCCTACCGCCAATTGAGGAACTACGTTGCCGCTATGGATGAGAGCCGGCGGAGAGAGATCATCGATCTAGGTGCCAAGCATCGGGGGCGCCATGACGAACTGCTGCGTGAGTTCGCTTCCGGTCAATCGTTGCGCTTTGACATCCTCATGGACATCGGTGGATTTCGCGACATGCACCGTCACCGCCGCTGCGTCCAGATACTGCAGTCCTTTACAAACATTCACGGCTACGATCTTCCCGAGGCGGTGACGGCGGCGGGCCTCAATACGCAATACGAGAACGCGATGAACAGGGCTCACACCGCATTTGGAACGCTCTCCAGCGATGGTTTTGAGGAGCAGCCAGCCTACGCGCTCCCACTCGGCACGCGTTGCCGGGCGCTCTTCAAGATGGATTTCGCAGAGGCTCTCTATATCTCAGAGCTGCGGTCGGGGGCCGCCGGTCATTTTTCTTACAGGCGTGTTGCGTGGGAGATGTATCAGGCCGTCGCCCGAAAGCACCCCTCGCTGGCCTCCTACTTTCGTGTCACCGATATCAAAAAGCCAATCGATCTTTTGCAGCGTTAGTCAAGGGCCTGTTAACAGGCCCTTGACTCGCATTCCCGTTCAACCCATTGCGCCGATTCATCCCTCGGCTGGTGCAGACGGGTGCCCAGGCGGTAATCTACCCGGGGCCACATGCGGTGGTATGATCCACTAGAAGTCGCCGCCCGCCTTAAAGAAGATCCCCGTGTCGGCAAGCTGCCCTCACGTGCCTCGGGCTGGTTCCGCGGCCTCACTCCTCATCTCCCTGGAGACTCTCGTGGCAGACGATCGTTCTCGCGCCGTAGATCTGGCGCTCGCGCAAATTGAAAAGCAGTTCGGCAAGGGATCTATCATGCGCCTCGGCAGCAAAGAGGCCATTGTCCCAATCTCCGTCATCTCGACGGGGTCGATTTCTTTCGATGCTGCCCTAGGTGTGGGCGGCGTTCCTCGTGGCCGCGTGATCGAAATCTTCGGCCCTGAGTCTTCCGGCAAAACCACCATCACCTTACAAATCATTGCTGAAGCCCAGAAATTGGGTGGCATGGCTGCATTCGTGGATGCCGAGCACGCGCTCGACCCGCAATATGCCAAGAAACTCGGTGTCGATGTTGAAAACCTCCTCGTGTCCCAGCCCGATTACGGAGAACAGGCGCTGGAGATTACCGAAGCGCTAGTGCGCTCCGGCGCAATCGACGTGCTGGTCGTGGACTCGGTCGCCGCGCTCGTACCTAAGGCAGAGCTCGATGGTGAAATGGGCGATTCCCATATGGGATTGCAAGCTCGCCTCATGTCTCAGGCGCTGCGCAAGTTGACGGGTACGGTTTCGAAGTCGCGTACATCGCTGATCTTCATCAATCAGATCCGCGAGAAGATTGGCGTGATGTTCGGCAACCCAGAAACGACCACCGGTGGCCGTGCACTTAAGTTCTACTCCTCAGTGCGCATCGACATCCGGCGTATCGCTGCGGTCAAGGAAGGCGACACAGTTGTCGGCTCACGCACGAAGGTCAAGGTCGTTAAGAACAAGGTCGCCGCGCCGTTCCGCGAGGCCGAATTCGACATCCTCTACGGAGAGGGGATCTCCCGCGAGGGAGATGTACTCGATCTCGCAGTTCTCCACAACATCGTCGAGAAATCCGGCGCCTGGTACAGCTACTCAGGCGAGCGCGTCGGTCAAGGTCGCGAGAATGTCCGGACATATCTCAAGGATCATCCTGAAACCTACGCGCGCATCGACGGGCAGCTTAGGCAAAAGTTAGGCTTGGGCGGAGCCAAGGATATCGAGGTGCCTCCGGTCCCGGCCAATGGCGCCATTCACGCCGCCGAGGCCGTAAAGCCGGCCGCAAGGCGTCAGTAGAAGATAGCCCTAGAAAAGACCCTTCGTTGAGAAGGGTCTTTACGGCCGACACTGCAGAACTCTATGGACGTATTCGCGCCGAGAACCCTGTCTTACCGGCCGATGCAATTCAGTTGGCGAGTGCCGAAAAGCCAGATCGGACCTTTTCTTGACGAATGATCAGAGGCTGCAGCGGCTGAATGTCTCAGGAATCAAGTTCATCGCCGGTCTGGATGGAACGATCTTTTGAATCGCCGATGCCGGAAGGTGCGCTCCGGCCACCTGATAGAATTCGGCTGTCTTGAAAACCGTTAAAGCCATTTATCCGGGAAGCTTTGATCCCTTGACCAATGGGCATCTGGATCTGATTGCCCGCGGGTCGAAGATCTTCGACCACCTGGTGGTTGCGATCCTCAAAAACTCGGAGAAGTCTCCGATCTTCACCGTTCCTGAGCGGCTGGAAATGATCACAGAGGCTGTTCAAGAGTTTGGCAACGTTAGTGTCGCCACATTCGATGGGCTGCTCGTCGAGTTCGCGCTCGAACAGCGTGCACAGGCGATCTTGCGCGGAATTCGCGCGATTAGCGATTACGAGTATGAGCTGCAAATGGCGCTGATGAACCGGAGGCTTGCGCCGGCTCTCGAGACTGTCTTCATGATGCCGGCGGAAAAATATTCGTACGTCAGTTCGCGCCTTATCAAGAATGTCTTCGAGCTGGGGGGTTCAGTGGACGGTCTCGTTCCCTCGACTGTCATCAAGCGGCTCAAAGCCCGGGTCGTTCCGAATGGCGAGTCAGCGGACTAATGAGCGAACATCTCGCGCACCATATCATCCGTTTCTCTAATTCCGCCTGATCAAAAACTCAACAGCCATGCGCCGGTGCTCGAAGAAGCAGGCTCATCTGGGCAGCGGTTCTAATTCAAGCGCCAAGCCTTCATCGTTGGGCAATAGCGAGACCTTCACCTGGGAAAGGGATTCGACGATCCAGTCGGCTGCCGAGAGCAGTTCGATTGAGTGAGAGAAGGTTGTGGCCAGCACCTTGCAGCCGGCTGCCCGGCCGGCATTTGCGCCTGCGCTTGCGTCTTCGATCACAATGCATTCGGAAGTTTCAACCCCGAGCAACTGCGCTCCCTTTAGATACGGTTCAGGATCCGGCTTGCCACGACTTACCATGTCTGCCGTGACGATTCGATCGGGAACTGGAATGCCCGCGTGAGCCAATCGCGCGCGGGCCAGGCGGTCCGTCGCTGAAGTCACGATCGTCCAGTACTTCTGGGGGATCGATTGTAGAATCGGCGTCACGCCTTCCAGAACCTTGAGGTCATAATTGTCGGCAACTTCGTAGTCTTCGATTGTTTTCAGCTCCGCCATGTAATCTCCATCGGGCCACAGCTTGCGCACTGTGTCGATGGCCCGCATTCCGTGCGCGGCGTGGATCGTCGACGTCACGTCCAGGCCGTGGCCCTCGGCCCACCTCTGCCAGCTCCTCTCCACGGATCCAAGTGAACTAATCAGCACGCCGTCCATATCGAAGAGCAGCCCTCGAGCAAAGACTTTGATCTTGCCCTTCGCGTGTTCCACACTCATGCAGGGTCCCCTAGTGCAAAATTTTTGCCTGCTTCTAGCAAACGGCTGACCGAATCCTTAGAGCAACTTTCGGCGTAAATACGCAAGAGTGGTTCCGTGCCCGAAGCGCGCAGCAAGAGCCAACTCTCGGCGGCATTCGGCTTGTTCTTCGCTTCAGGGTTTTCGAGGAAGAACTTGATACCGTCAAGTGTCTCGACGCGCAAGACCGGCATGCCCGAGAAATCCTTCACGGCTCGTGCGCGGGTGATAGCGGACTTCTTAAGGTCCTCGGGAATGTGCAGATCAACTCTCCCGTACTGGTGCTCTCCGTATTCCTCTTGGAGCGCGGCAACCAACTCGCCAAGTGTTTGTCCTTCATCCGCCATAACGTTGGCTAGCAGAAGAGAATTCAATAGCCCGTCGCGCTCTGGCAGGTGTTTGCTGATGCCAATGCCGCCCGATTCCTCGCCCCCGATCAGGATCTCGTTCTCCAGCATCAGGTCGCACACATACTTGAAACCGATTCCGTGCTCATAAAGAGGGCGCCCGTATTTTGCCGCGATGCGATCCAACATCTTCGTAGTGTTGAACGCCCGTGTTACGCCGCCCGGCCATCCTTTGCGCTTGAGCAGCCATTCCAGCAGAACAGCATAGATCTTGTGCGCGTCGACGAAGCCGCCGTTCTCATCGACTGCGCCGATCCGGTCCGCATCGCCATCCGTGCAAAAGCCGGCTTGGCAGTGGTGCTCGACCACCGCTTGCTCGAGAGCGCAAATGTGGGGCTCAATAGGTTCCGGATTGATGCCGGGAAACAAGGGGTCGATGTTGCCGCGGATCTCGAAGTGTTCGACGCCGATTTTCTGGAAAATTCCAGCGAGAATTCCGCGTCCTGCTCCATACATTGCGTCAATCGCATACTTCTGCTTTGCCTGCGCGATGCGTTGGAGATCGGCGAACTGGGAGATGGCATCGACGTAAGGAGAAACGAAGTCCGTTTCGGTAATCTCTGCTGCTGCGTTTTTGGCGGCCGGGAGCGGTTGGCCGAGGTAGCCTTCGATCGCACTCATGATGGACGGACTACCCGATCCTCCGTAGCTGGCCTTGTACTTCACGCCATTCCACTGGAAAGGATTGTGGCTTGAGGTGATCATCACTCCTCCGGCCGCGCCCAGATGCTTGACGGCATAGGAGAGTGCCGGCGTTGGCGTAATGCAATCGGCAAGGCGAACAGGAATGCCGGCTGAAGCTGTGACTTCGGCAACAAGTCTTGCGAACTGCCGCGATCCGAACCGGGTGTCATATCCGATGCAGATACCGTTGGCCGGATTCTCCTTTTCAAGAACGTAATGCGCGATGGCGCCCGCCGCCAACCGGATATTGTCGTAAGTAAAGTCGTCGGCGATGATTCCTCGCCATCCGTCGGTTCCGAAATGAACAGTGTGTCCCATTCGATGGCTCTCTTCCCCAAGAACTCGTTTCACGATTTCTGCAGGTTGTTAAGGGTCTCTATCGATTGCGGGGGGAACGAACGGTTAGAGCAACTCACTCTTTGATTTGCCGAGCTCTTTGACCACCTTGCCCACATCCTGGGAACGCTCTCGAGTCGTGATCAAAAGAGCATCATCAGTCTCGACGACAACCAGATCGCGAACTCCGACTAGTGCGACGAATTTTCGTGGGCTGTAAACGTAGTTGGCGTCTGCGTCGATCGCCAGCGATCCGGCCGCTTCAGTGACATTGCTCCCGGTGGCACGCCCTTGTCCAAGTTGGTGCTCGTAGAGTGCCGCCCAAGATCCCAAATCGTTCCAACCAAATCCGGCGGGCAGGCAGTAGAGACCGGAACGATGCTCGCCTTTGCTGGAGCGCGGCTCGAGCACGGCATAATCGATACTGATGTTCTCGCAACGCGGATAGAGCTCGCGGAAGACCGTCTCATAAGAGGACGTTCCATACGCCGCTGCAATCTCTTCAAGTAGAGGAGCGGTCTCGGAGAGATGTTCACGGATTGCCCGTGCCAGAGTTCCCGCGCTCCACAGGAAAATGCCGCTGTTCCAAAAATAGTTGCCGGCGGTGACAAATTCATCCGCACGATCACGGTTCGGCTTTTCTGTGAAACGCCGTACCCGCATCACGCCGTCAGCCAGAACCTCTCCAATTTCGATGTAACCGTAGCCCGTTTCTGGCCGCGTGGGTTTGACTCCCAAAACGACGATGTTCTCGCCGCGGGCAGCAAGAGAAATGCCTTGCCTGACGACTGAGCGAAATCTCTCCACGTCCGCGATCACGTGGTCGGCTGGAAAGATGCCGAGCACCGCTTCAGGATTGGTCCGTTCAATCAAGAAGGCTGTAAGTCCTGCGGCGGGGGCGGTGTTGCGCGCCGCAGGCTCGCAGATGACATTGGTGCCCAGCTGGTGACGGAGCTGCTCGCAAATCGCCGAAGAGAGCAGATCGTTTGTGATAACCCAAAGGCTTGCAGGGTTCGCCAGAGGCGCCAGACGATCCGCAGTTTGCTGGATCATGCTGCGCTCGCCGTCGAGCACCAAAACCTGTTTGGCTTTAGACCTGCGGCTTCTTGGCCAGAAGCGCGTGCCACTGCCTCCGGCCAAGATAATAGGATAGAACGCTGGACTAGCTTCCATATCTCCTTAGGAGAGCTTGGCGAAGAAATCCTTCATTCTGGCCAGACCCTCTTCGACTACCTCGTGCGAGACCGCGTAGGAAAGGCGAATGTGTTGGGCGGTGCCGAATGCCTCCCCGGGTACGCTGACAACATGAGCCTCGTTCAGCAGGCGGGATGCCAACTCTGTGGTGTTTTTGATGCCGGCCTTTCCAAGGAAAGCGGAAACATTGGGGTACACATAAAACGCGCCCTCCGGTTGGGTGCAAGTGATTCCCGGAATCGCTCTAAGGCCGTTCAGAATTTGGTCGCGCAGTTTGAGATAATCCCCGCGCATTTCAGTTACGCAAGCTTGCGAGCCATTCAGCGCGGCAATCGCGGCCTTTTGCACAAACGATGCAGCCGATGACGTCGATTGGCTCTGCAACTTGACCATATTCGTGACCACGGGTTTTGGGCCGAGTGCGAAGCCGGCACGCCAGCCCGTCATCGCATAGGTCTTCGACAAGGATCCGAGAACGACGACATGCTCCTTAGCATCCGTGAAAGAGCCACCCGAAACAGGGGCACCCATGTATTGCAAATACACATAGCACTCGTCTAGCAAAAGGTAAATGCCACGGCTATGGGCGAGTTTGACAATGTGCTCGAGGTCTGCCGGAGAGAGGACGGAGCCCGCCGGGTTCGAGGGCGAGTTCAAGATAATGGCTTTGGTTCGCGGTGTGATCGCTCTCTCAATCGCTTCCGCCGTAATGCGGAAGTTCTGTGACTCTTCGGTTTCGAGATAGACGACCTTGCCGCCGCCGTACTGAATAATGTCCTTGAACGACACCCAATAGGGCACCGGCAAGATGACCTCATCCCCATGATCGACCAGCACCTGGAGGGCGTTGAAAAGAGCGAGCTTGCCACCGGTGGTAAAGATCGCTTCGTCGACCCCGTAGTCGGAGCCGAAGTCACATGCATGGCGATCAACGATGGCCTTTCTCAACTCGGGAATACCGGCGACAACGGTGTAGCGCGTGAAGTTCCCGTCGATCGCCGCGATCGCCGCGTCTTTGATGTGACGCGGAGTTGCGAAATGGGGCTCTCCCGCGCCGAAATCGGCTAGTTTGGCGCCCTTAGCCCGCAATTTTGCTGCCTCGGCAGTCACTGCCATGGTCGCAGACAGCTCAATGCGCCCGATGCGGTCGGTGAAGATCTTGTTAGCTACTGGTGCGGTCATGCCTCTATCTTTGCAGATTTTCGCCGGTTCGGGAATGCAGGAAAACAGCAAGCGGTCATTATTGCTGTAGATGCGGCTTTAGTATCCTCTCGGCCGCTTGAAGATCCTCCTCCGTATCGACGCCGATTGTGTCAAACGGGGTCTGCTCGACGTAGATGCTGATACCGTTTTCCAGCAACCGGAGCTGTTCCAGCCGCTCTGCAGATTCAAGAGGACTTGGGGACAGCGTTGCGAAGCGCTGCAAGGCCGCCTTCCGGTACGCATACATACCGAGGTGCTTGCTGCATCCTCGTCCGCCGTCCCGGTGATATGGGATCGCAGAACGAGAGAAATAGAGTGCCCGGCCGTCAATCGCGGTGACGACCTTCACTGCATTTGGATTGTGGATCTGCTCCGGGGCACAGGGGGTCGACACCGTGGTAACTTCCGCAGCCTTGTTCGCAAATGGGCGCAGCAGGGCGTCAAGGTGTTCCGGACGGACCAGAGGCTCATCGCCTTGGATGTTCACGTAAATATCGGCATCGATTCGATTCGCCACGGCTTGAACCCGGTCGGTACCGCTAGCCAGTGTTGCCGACGTCATGACCGCAGGCCATCCCTGCGATTCCGCATACGAGGCCACCTCGTCCGAATCGGTGGCGATCACCACTTGGTCCAGTTGGCCGCATGCCAGCGCCGCCCGGTATACCCATCCCAACATCGGTGTGCCGGCAATAGGCCGCAGCACCTTACGCGGCAGACGTGTGGAGGCCAGACGGGCAGGAATTACGGCCAGGATGCGAGGTTTTGGAACAGACATAAACGAGTGGATCATATCGAGTTAACGCAATGAGCTTGAGCCAAGTGTATGCCAAGCCGGCAGGGTCTTATGAGTCCCGCAGACCGCCGCCAGAGCCGATTTCTTGGAGAATCAAAGGCCTGGAAATCGTCTCAAATTGAAGCTTTTCCCATTTCTGCCGATACAGTCCAAAAAGCACTGATGAAGCATCTTCTGCAGACTCCCGGGATTTTTTGGAGCTTGCCTTGGGGGGTGGGAACGTTAATCGGGAACGCGCCAAGCATTCGGTTCCAGTCGCATAATCTCTCCGCAGAGATCCATTTTCCTGGTGATGCCACCCTCTACCTTTGTCTGCTCTCTTGTTGGGTGTTTTCTGGAGTGTGCGTGATGTGGCATTACAACGGTCGTCTCGCAACGCTGGTCGTCGCTCTGGCTGCTATGTTGTTTGCTTGTCGTCTCGCCCGCCCTGAGCAGTGGTCGTACCGCGGAGCTACCCTTCATAAGTCGGCGAGCCCCTTTTCCCTGGCCACCGTGAACAGAGTCTTCCTTCCGCATGAAGGAGGTTGGTTCGCCGGTCTCCCCGAAGGAGTGGGTTCTGAGGGGGAGGGAAGCCTCCTGCAGGGGATGCATACCTCCATAGGTCCGCCTCCGGTTCGCGCACCGCTTGTCGGCCAAACAAGCCAAATCGCTCCGCGCATTGTATCCGTCCTGGGAACGCGGTGGCGCACTCTCAGGGTCTACTCGATGGTCGCCGTCCTGATCGTTACTTTGACGCTGGGGGAGTGGCGCTGGATGATCAGCCGCGAGAAGCAGCTGCAAGTACTAGTGAAAGAACGGACCCTCGAACTCGAGGCGGAGAAGTGCGAGTTACTTCGCTTGAAAGCGGCTCTGGTCAGGCTTGCCAGTCATGACAGCCTCACGGGACTATACAACCGCGGCGCGATCCTCGAACTGCTCGAACACCAGATCAAAACGGCCCGGCAGCAGCAATGCTCCTTTGCCGTGGTCCTGTTGGATCTGGATGACTTCAAGAGCATCAACGATATCCATGGCCACCTCATTGGGGACGAGGTGCTGCGGGAGTTTGCGCGCCGCGTTCAGCGGAATCTGCGGCCCTGCGATCACGTGGGCAGATATGGAGGAGAGGAATTGCTGATTGTGATGCCTGGCATGAAGGACGAGGCTGCCGCGCGCATCAAGGCGTTGCATGAGCGAGTCACGGAGGAGCTTTTTGCGTTCGAGGGGTTCACATTGCGAGTCACCTGCAGCTTCGGGGTCTCTTGGTCACCCCCGGCGTGGAATTCGGTGGAATCTCTGGTGGGTCTGGCAGATAAGGCGTTGTACGCAGCCAAGGCGAACGGGCGCAATCGAGTGGAGCTTGCCGAGCAAGTGTACCTCCCGCAATCACCGCGCGAGGGGTGGCCGATCGAGGACCGGAGCAGCAAGTCGCGCATAAGCGGTGGCGCCACTTGGCTTTGAACCTGAGCCAGAACGTACCTCAACAAAACACGGAATCGTCAGGCTTTTGGGGAGCAAAAACCAGATGCGTCACGGAGCAAGTTTCGCCTGCCCTTCGACTTCCCGGACGGCAACTTTTGTAGGCTGCGGCCACCGTCATCTTTCCACAAATACAGTAGAATCAGGACAAGGCGGCGTAGCTCAGATGGTTAGAGCGACGGACTCATAACCCGTAGGTCGGTGGTTCGATTCCACTCGCCGCCACCAGTATGGCCAATGCTCTCCGAGTGGCCCCTTCAGCGGTCTAACGCTGGAGTATCATTTCCTTAGACTTTCCTCAAGTCCAGAGTGGAGCTATGTCCAGAGCTTTCAAACGCACAGTATTCGGCCTCTCGGTCCTTTTAGTAGCATTCGCCTTCTTAGGTGGTCTTGGCCCCAGTGGAGTGCGCGCTGGCTCACAGGCGGACGGCGCGTATCCGGAGATGGAAGTCTACAGCGAAGTGCTCAAGAAGATTCAGACCGACTATGTGGTCGATCCCAACGTCGACAAGGTGACGGTCGGCGCCTTGCATGGCCTTCTGGAATCGTTGGATTCGGATTCGAGTTACCTCTCGCCCGATGAATATAAATCCTACAAGCAGCACCAGAACGAAGGTGTTGCTCAGATCGGCATCAATGTTTCCAAGCGGTACGGCTACGCCACGGTGGTTTCGGTTGAGCCTGGAAGCCCTGCCCGCCAGCAGATCCATGACGGTGACATTATCGAGGCCATCGAAGGACACTCTACGCGGGAGATGTCTCTTGCGATGATACGCCTGCTGCTCGAGGGTAAGCCTGGCACCACTGTTACGTTTTCCGTTGTCCGCCCGCGGCAAGCAGAACCTGAGCGAATCACGCTTACCCGCACCAATCCTCCTGTACCGCCGCTGGCCGAGCAGGAATACGAGAACAGCAGCATCCTTTACCTGAAGCCCGTTGTGATCAGCAAAGAGCGGGTGCAGGCGATCGAAAACCGCCTGCACGCCATGCAGAAGGATGGGAATAAAAAGATTGTTCTCGACCTTCGCGATGTGACAGACGGAGATGAGACCCAGGGCCTGCGATTGGCAAACTTTTTTCTTCAATCCGGGACGATCGCCACGCTTTCCGGTCAGAAGTTCCCTTTGCAGACCTTCAACGCGGATTCAGGCAAATTCGTGACGGCGGCTCCCTTGGTTGTACTGGTCAATCACGGCACCTCTGGCCCGGCGGAGCTCGTGGCTGCGGCGATACTTGACCACAAGCGCGGCGATGTCGTGGGAGACCGTACCTTCGGAGAGGGTTCCGTACAGAAAACGATGGAGCTTCCAGACGGCTCTGCTTTGATCCTTTCCATTGCGAAATACGCCTCGCCCTCCGGTAAAAGGATCCAGGATGAGGCTGTTACCCCGAGCGTGGTGGTTGCGTCAGCTCCAGAGACTGAGGAACAGGGAGCGAATGCGGACAAGGGTACCCGGGCCGATGAACAGTTGAACAAGGCTCTGGAACTTCTCAAGCAGAAGAATGGTTGATTCGCGCCAGAGGGACCAAGCTCGCTCTCGGGATCGTCGAGAGGACAGCCGCTTGATTGAGTCGTACGGCCCTGACCACGAGTAGCCCGGAAACCGGGACTGTAGCCTATTCTTCAACAGTGGCAGCAAGATAGAGACGGTCTATATGCTCCTCCGTGCTATCTTCGCTGTGGGGCGGAAACTTCTTTGAATCCGAGTAGTCCAGAAGCATCCCAGGGTAGCGGTCGCTTTCGTCCGCCACGATCGGCGGTAACTTTCAGGTTCGCACGCAGAAAGTTAGCTGGCCGCGTTGCATTTCTCGTATTGTTACTTCTCGCCGTAATCGTCGGATCACTTACTGGCCTATTGCTTGTTTACTCGGTGGATCTCCCACAGATCGCCGATCTCGAACGCTATCATCCCAGCACCACAACCGAGTTGCTCGATGTGCATGGTCATGTCTTCGGGTCGTTTGCCATGCAGCGACGCGTTGTCGTTCCGTATCAAGCGTTTTCCCCAATCCTGCGCCAGGCCGTGATCTCGATTGAAGACAAAAATTTTGAGAGCCATTGGGGCGTCAATCTAGTACGGGTGATTGGAGCCGCCTACCATGACCTCACTTCGAGTGGCCGCGCTCAGGGCGCGTCCACGCTTACCATGCAATTGGCTCGCGATCTTTTCCTCTCCTCGCAGCGAACGTTTGGGCGCAAATTGCAGGAGGTATTTCTTTCGATCCAAATTGAAAGAAGCTTTACCAAGGAACAGATCTTTACTCTGTACGGCAACCAGATCTACCTCGGCCAAGGTGTCTATGGCTTTGAGGCGGGCGCAAACTACTACTTCAGCAAGCACGCGAAGGATCTCACGTTGCCCGAAGCCGCGTTGCTGGCAGGCCTGCCGAAGGGACCTGTGGGGTACTCGCCTGTTCTGAATCCGGATCGAGCCTTTCGCCGGAGAAATATGGTGATCAATTCGATGCTCGAGGATGGAGTGATTACGACGGCGCAAGCGAACGCCGCAAAGGCCGCACCGCTCGGGCTCCATATCGAGCCACCACCGAACAGCATCGCTCCATGGTTCGTCGAAGAGGTAAGGCGCGAGTTGGAGCGGCAGTTCGGTGCCGATCAGGTGCATGAAGCCGGTTTGCGCGTCTACACCACGCTAGACCTTCCGCTGCAGGAGACTGCGAACCAAGCCCTGCTCGACGGTTTGGCCGCATATGAACGCCGCCAAGGATGGCACGGGCACCTGTTGAATGTGATCGAAGCGGGTGGCTCTGTCGACGAATTGCGTCATCCGGATTGGCGAGAGCCCGCCACTTCCGGAAGCTATATGCACGCGCTCGTCACAAACGTATTGCCGTATCAGGTGAGCGCACGGATCGGGCAGCAGCAGCTCATTCTCGGGCCGGACGACTGGGCATGGAGCAAGTTTCGGGACGCTGATAGTTTCTTGAAGCCAGGCGACATCATCTACGTCCACCTCTTGCCTCCGACCGACAATTTCTCGCTCCACGGCACGCTGGAACAAGACTCTGGAGTGCAAGGCGCGCTCTTGGCGGTAGACAACGCCACAGGAGAAGTGAGGGCGATGATTGGCGGCCGCGATTTCGATCTCTCGCAGTTCAATCGTGCCACCCAAGCTGAACGGCAGACCGGTTCGTCATTCAAGCCGTACGTCTACACGGCCGCGGTCGAACAAGGGGCCAGACCGGAGGATACGATTGTCGATGCACCGGTCACGTTTACGACAATCGGAGGTCCCTACACGCCCCACAACTTTGACGACAATTTCGAGGGTAGCGTGACGCTGATGCACGCATTTGCCGATTCGCGCAACATTCCGGCAGTCAAGCTCGCCGAAAGAATCGGCATTCGCAAAGTAATCGAGACTGCACACCGGTTCGGCATTCCGGGGAACATACCGCCCTTTCTACCGGTTGCGCTCGGGTCTGCAGAGGCGACCTTGGAACAGCAGGTCGCGGCGTATAGCAGCTTTCCCAATGACGGAATGAGGATTGCGCCGCATTTCATTCGCAAGGTCACAAATGCTGACGGGCTAACTCTATCGGAAGCTCCCGCGGACGTGGCGGAATCCACCGATATGAAAACGGCGCGGCTGATGATGCCTTTGTTTAAGGCTGTGATCGGCCCGGGAGGCACGGGATCTGCTGCGATGGCTCTCAAGCATCCTTTGGGTGGGAAAACCGGCACAACGAGCGACTACACGGATGCCTGGTTTATCGGCTTCTCGCCATCGGCGACCTGCGGGGTGTGGGTTGGGTACGACGACCGTGAGGCCTTGGGAGACAAGGAGACAGGTGGCCACGCGGCACTCCCGATCTGGATGGAATACATGAAAGCGGTGATCGCCGATCGGCCCGAGGAGAGGTTTCCCGGCGATAAGTCTCCTACCCCAACGGTGGCGGAAGCCAGGAGAACCTTACCTCCGCTGCCTCAGGCGGCGATGGCCAAGCCGGCTCCCAACCCGCTCACACCCCTGTCACGGCCCAGAAACGCTGCAAAGGGTCCTGGCGGCCCGTAAGCCGCAGTTCTCGGGCGACGGTTGAGGTAGGGCATGGAGCACCACGAAATGGGAATCCACTTACCGCTTTGCGTGGGGCTCTGTTGCGCAAACATGGGACACAGCCACGGTTTTCATCGGCGCTCACCGATCCAGCAATGGGTTAGGGGTCTGCCTGCACGAGACGACGCAAATGTAAATATCGTCGCGCGTACATTACGTCGCGCTGGATCTGCGCCTTCAGAGCCTCTGGCGAGGGCCAACGCCGTTCTTCGCGGATCCTCCGATGAAAAGCCAGTTTCAGCGGTGTATCCGAAGTGAGCTCCAAGGGTCGAAAATTCAGCAGATGCGATTCGATCGCAAAAGAGTCTGCGCCAAAGGTCGGCCGATTCCCCACGTTTGTTACCGCATCAAACCACTCTCCCGCGACGCGTAAGGAAGTGACATAAACGCCATTGGGCGGGAGCAGCTCGGAATAGGGCGCAAGATTGATCGTTGGCACGGTGAGGACTGATCCAATCCCTCGTCCGCTCGCCGGTGTCGAATGGATCGAGAAGCCATGCCCGAGTAGCCAACGCGCTTTACGCAGATCTCCAATGGCGATCAACTCGCGGATCTTACTGCTCGAAACGGTGGTTCCGCGAAAGCTGCATGCAGAGTGGATGACCACCTCAAATCCAAGATCGCGGCCGAGTCGGATGAGTTCCGCTGTATCGCCCTCCGCTCGATATCCAAAACGGAAATTGGCACCCTCATGAACTTCGACCGCTCGCAATGCGTCATGCAGGATTGTCGTGGCAAATTCTGAAGCACGCATTCGCGAGAGAGCTGCCGTGAAAGGTAGAACCAGGACTGCATCAGTTCCTGCGGCTTCCATTAACTCCAGCCGCGCTGGAATTGTTGTAATGAGCTTGGGACTCGCGTCCGGACGGAGAACCCGCAGAGGATGCGGGTCAAATGTAACCGCTACAGACCGTATCGAGCGGGCGGCGGCGGTCTCAATCAAGTGCTTGAGGATCAGGCAGTGGCCGCGATGCACCCCATCAAAGTTCCCAATGCTGACAACCGTGGGACCGAACGAGCTGGGTACTTCGCTGAGACCTTTGAATACGCGCATCAGTAGATCTCAAAAGGAATGCGCAGGCCGTCGTAGGAGAGCTGGACGTGCTCTGGAAGCTCGCGGTTGGTGTCCGCATGATGAAGTGCGTGCGACATATGCGTGAAGAAGGCGCGTTGCGGCTTAAGCAATTCAACAAATCCGAGCGCCTGTTCCAGAGTTGCGTGGCTCGGGTGAGGATCTTTTCGCAGAGCATCGATGATTAGTACATTGAGGTTCTGAAGCAGAGGTAGGCTCGACTCAGGTATGTCGTTCATATCCGTCAAGTACGCCGCATCGCCAAAGCGAAATCCGGACACCTCCAAGCGCCCGTGTATGAGCGCAACGCGGTGAAAACTTGCTCCGTGCACACCCACTGTTTTGCCAAGACGATGCATTTCGACGCGAGCTCGTGTCGGATATTGCGAGCTCGGATCGAAGGTATAGTGGAAAACGCGTTCGATCACAGTTGCCGCCTCGTCATCGGCGTAGAGCGGAAGCTGGTGCTCGTTTTCGAAGGTCAGTGGACGCAGATCGTCTAATCCGAGAATGTGGTCGGCGTGTGCGTGCGTGTACAGAACCGCGTCCACATGATTCAGACCTTCTCGCAGAGCCTGGAAACGGAAATCCGGACCGGTATCGATGACCACACACCGATCCGCCCAGCGCACAGCAATCGACGGGCGCGTGCGCCGGTCACGCGGGTCAGGAGAGGTACAGACGCGGCAGGTGCAGCCGATGGTCGGTACTCCCATAGAGGTGCCGCTACCAAGAATGATGATCTCTGCTTGCACTTGGTGTCAGGGCCCTTATCGGATCACGCCCGGCTTGCCGGGCGGCCGATGTGCCGAGCTCGCGATGGCATTCGTAATCTCCAGGAATGACATGCGCAGATCGAACAAAGCACTTTGCAGCAGACGCTTCTCTTCGTCGGTTAGATTGCCCCTGGTCTTCTCTTCAAGAACGCCCAACATGTCGATGCTCTGCCGAGCACCCAGGATGTCGATTCTTGGCTGCTCGTTAGGTGCAGTGCCGGCACCCATCTGCATTGCGGCAGTCATGTAAATGGACTGAACGAGCCGATCGAAGTTCATGGGAACATTGGCAGGAGCACCCGTATCCGCTTGGCGCAACATTTCATCGAGTTGGCGGGAAGAAGCTTGATAGTCCTTGCCCTGCTGTGCGGATTCTTCTGCGGTGGGCTCAGCGATCTCGCCTTCCCCGTCGTCCTCACTCTCTTGATCTTCGCCGCCCATCGCCGTCACCTCGGTCCCAGGTTGGAACGGCGCGGCAGCAACAGGGCCCTTCTCCGCTTTCGGGGCGTCAACCGCAACAGGCCCGTTGTCTACCTGGGCCGGAGCGCTCGCCGCCTTTTTTGCATCTTCGTCACGCAACTCTCCCTCAAGGGTGAACTTGCGGCGGTCGGTTACAGTGAACTGAGGTTCCTTTTCCGGCATGACTCTCTCCCCATTGTTTTTTTCACTCGAGCGGATTTCTTTGGTTTCCTATAGTCCTGCAGCTCAGCAATTTTGGAGCCGCCGGCCGTTTGGTCGTGCACCGCAATAGATAGTCCGCTCTAAGCGTTCGAAATGTGGGGCAGCCCTTCCAAAGGAATTGCGGTGCCTTCCTTGTATTCGATGCCTGATTTGCGGGCGAGGCTCTCCTCACGGGCAAAGCCAAGACCAAAGCTGCCTGTGAGATAAACGCTTGAGATTGACGCGGCACTAGTAACTCGACCCACGACTTGTTCGGCGTTTTGCAGCTCGAATGGCGGCGGGGGAACTGCGCCCTCCAATGCAAACTGACGCAATTGCCGGTGGACCTTCCCGCGGGAACGAATGCGCTCGACGATCTCCTGGCCCAAATAACATCCTTTGGTGAAGTTCAGCGCACGCGGCTGGTTCGTTTCCTGAGGAAGATCGCGATCATTGAGATCCACGCCATACAGCGGCCTTGCCTCAGCCACCCGCAACGTCTCCATCGCTTCTAGTCCGACGCTCGAAGCCCCGGCACCCTTGAGAGCTTCCCAGATTGGCAAAACTTTGGCAGGATGAAACCAAATCTCGTAGCGCGGCAGAAGCAGTTGGTGCGCCTCGATCAGGGTGATTTCGATTTCACCGATGCGGGCCGTGCTCATTTGAACGTTTTGGCTTGGCAATGCGGCCGGGGAGAGAGCCAAACCTAGAGTCTGAAGAATGCGATGGGCTTGCGGTCCAACCAGCTCCAAACCGGTCCACGATTCGCTAACCTCAATCAGTTCTACTTCGTCCATGATGATGTAGTGATCCAGATGACGCATAAGAGCCGGTAGCTGGTCGCGGCTTGTGTCGAGGATCAGATCGTTCGCGCGGCGGTACACATAGCAGTCGCCCTGAATCCGCCCCTGCGTATTCAATAGAAAACTATAGTTGCCTTCATCCTCGAGGAGCCCTTGCACAGTGTTGGTCACCATGCCATTGAGCCATCGCAGGCGGTCGCTTCCGGTGACCAATATCTTGCCCCGCCAGCCAAGATCGAAAATGCCCGCGGAGGAGAACAGTGCATCAATTTCCCTCGACATTTCGTCAAAAGAACCAGGAGTGCGGACGCCGCAAAAGATGCGAAGATTTTTTGCCTGGGAATGGACCGCCGCACTCAAGGGCGTAAGCGGCGCTTCGCCGGGAACCGGGATCGAATCGGCGTTGGTCATAGTAGAAAGCACAATAAAATTATAGCCTTGCATCAGGGGAACGATTTTGCGATCGATTGCAGGTTTGGAAGAGGCCGGAAAATGAGAAAGCTTTGCCACTGGCTCGCTGCCGCAATCTTCGCGGCCGGGGCGTTTTCAGGATTCGCGCAGGAGCAGCCTGCCCGGCCGGCCAGCCCTGGAGGGAGCGTTCAGAGCCCCGTCCAGACGCAGCCCCGAAACCAGGAGCAGACTCACATCTCAAAGCAGCAGGCGAAGGATCTGTTCCATTCGGTAAGTGAGATCCTCACTTTCGCCAGCGGCGACACGAAATTGCCTATCCGGCATGAGGTCAAGCGCAAGCTGATTACCCGAGACGAAGTCGAAAAATATGTTTTGAATAAGTTTCACGACGATAAGGACGCCAAACGCATGGAGCGCGAGGAGATCGTGCTCAAGAAGTTTGGCCTGCTCGATCGAGATTTTCACCTTCAGCCCTTTCTGGTCAGTCTGTTAACGGAGCAAATCGCCGGCTTCTACGACAACAAGACCAAGACAGTGAACCTCCTGGACTGGGTCGCACCCGACGAGCAGAAGCCGGTGATTGCTCATGAACTCACCCACGCGCTCCAGGACCAGCACTCCGACCTCGATAAGTGGGAGCCGGGCGAGCCTCAGGTTATTTCAACGACGGTGGCGCAAGACAACGATCGTGTGGCCAGCGATGAGCGAGATACAGCGCGCGACGCGGTGCTCGAGGGACAGGCCATGGCGGTTTATTTGGATTACACCCTGAAACCATCCGGAAAAAGCCTGCTCACGGTTCCGGATATGAGCCAGGACATGGGGTCCACTGACGATTCGCCGGTGATGGCACGAGCACCAAAGCTCTTGCAGGAGTCGCTCCTGTTTCCTTACCGTGAAGGCCTGAGATTCGAACAGACGTTATTGAAGGACAAGGGCCCGGAGTATGCGTTTGGAGGTGTTCTCGATCAGCCGCCTGCTTCCAGCTTCGAGATCATGAATCCGAAAGCGTACGAGCATGAACGAAGTGCACCTGTGCTGCGCATGCCGGATGTGCACGGACTTCTTGATGCCAACTACGAGCCTTATGACATCGGCGTAATGGGTGAGCTGGATGTGCACATCCTCGCTGGGCTATTTGGTGGGGAGGCGGCAGCCGCAACTCTGACCCCTCAATGGAATGGGGGACTCTATTACGCGGTACAGGCCAAGAGCGCCAAAACGCCAGAGGAGAAAGCATCGACCGCTTCTTTGCGCCTGCTCTATCTTTCGGCTTGGCATACTGAAGCCGGCGCAAAGCAGTTTGCGAAATTGTACGGCCGCGAAATGAGCGCAAAATACTCCGGTGTGAGCCGGGACAATGCGGCCGAGACCTCACCTGATGAGTGGGTTTATCGCACCCAAGAGGGCCCAGTGCTGATTGTTGTTGATCAACGGCAAGTCTTCATCAGCGAGAGCTTCGATCTCGACACAGCACGAAAGCTCGAATTCCTGTTCGTTGGCGCGCAGCAAGGAGCAGCGACACAACGGGTCTTCAATCAGGTACCCACCCGCTCGGATCCGAGCGCCCACCTGGCTAGCTTTATGGCCGGATGCGGTCTGATGAAAGCAGCCCTGCTGCACTGAAACAGGTTGTAAGTCCTCATGTTTCAGTTCTCGGTCCGCACACCAGGAAAGCGTGATGATTCAGCGTCGCTCCCACTCAAGACACAATTCGAGAGACTGGAAGGCCGGTTTCAAAGCGGGCCAGTATCCGCCCCTCGCGCGGGACGCTGAGGAGTGCGGACTCAGTGCCGTGAACTGACCACTGATCCCTCGCAGGTATACTTAAGTTTTCCAGACCATCCGCCGGAGAGTGGCTTGCAAGAGGCAGAAATTGGGATCATCGGGGGCAGCGGACTGTATGCCATGCCCGGCCTGACGAACACAAAGGAAGTTCGAGTGGAGACACCATTCGGTGATCCATCGGACGTTTTCGTTATAGGGGAATTGGAAGGACGCAAAGTTGCCTTCCTGGCCCGTCATGGACGAGGCCACCGTATCCTTCCTTCGGAGCTCAACTTTCGCGCGAACATTTATGCGATGAAGAAGTTGGGTGTCGAACGCATCGTTTCGGTCTCGGCCGTGGGTTCGCTCAAACAGGAACACAAGCCCACAGAGTTCGTTCTCGCGGACCAGTTCATCGACCGGACTTTCCTGCGTCAGGCAACGTTTTTCGGCGAGGGCATCGTTGCTCACATTGCCTTTGCTGATCCCGTTTGCTCGATCGTCTCTCAGGCAATTTTCGAAGGCTCCAAGTCGGCTGAGGTTGTGGCTAAGCGCGGCGGTGTTTACGTTTGCATGGAAGGGCCTCAGTTCTCAACCCGGGCTGAGTCAAACCTCTACCGAAGCTGGGGTGCGGACGTCATTGGTATGACGAACCTCCAAGAGGCGAAGCTCGCCCGCGAAGCGGAGATCTGCTACGCCACCATGGCCATGGTTACCGACTACGACTGCTGGCATGAGGAGCACGACGCGGTCACGATCGAACAGGTGATTGCGGTCCTCAACCAAAATTCCGCGAATGCGGCGCTCGTTGTGCGTGCTGCGGTCGCAGCGATGCCCAAAGAACGCTCGTGTGTTTGTGCGAGTGCTCTCAAGTTTGCTATTTTGACCAGTCCCGCCGCCATTCCGGAAGCCACGCGTAACAAGCTGAACCTGTTGATAGGCAAATACCTGGCATAAGGTCAGGACACCAGCATCGACTTCACTGAAGAGAGAGACATGGCAATTTTGGTTGTGGGCAGTGTTGCATTTGATTCGATCGAGACGCCAAGAGGTAAGAGAGATCGCTGCCTCGGCGGCGCGGCAACTTATTTTTCACTCGCTGCCAGCTATTTCACCGGCGTACGCGTGATCGCCGTTGTAGGAGAGGATTTCACCTCGAAAGAAGAGGCAGTGTTGACGGCGCGAGGCGTGGATACGCGGGGTCTGGAACACACCTCGGGTAAAAGCTTTCACTGGACCGGATCGTACGTCAGCAGTCTGAATGAGGCCCAGACGTTGAAGACTGAGCTAAACGTCTTCGAACACTTCTCGCCTCAGATTCCCGCCGAGTACAAAGATACCGAATTTCTCTTCCTGGCCAACATTGACCCAGTGCTACAGAGCAAAGTAAGGCAACAGATGCCAGGTGTGCGCATGGTATGCGGCGACACGATGAATTATTGGATTACTGGGCACCGGGAGAATCTGGCCAAAGTGCTCACCGGACTTGATGCACTCTTGATCAATGACGGAGAAGCAAAGTTGCTGGCAAACGATACCAACTTGCTTCTAGCGGCGCGGAAGATCCTAGGCATGGGTCCGAAGAACCTGATCGTGAAGCACGGCGAGTACGGAGCTACCGTATTCTTTGGCGATTCGCAGTTCGGACCCGGCAGCGCAACTGCCCCGTTTCGCGCTCCGGCGCTGCCTTTGGCCGATGTCGTCGATCCAACGGGGGCAGGAGATTCCTTTGCTGGCGGTTTCTTCGGTTACCTTGCCTCACAACCTGCCATTACACTCAAGAGCTTCAAAGAGGCGATGTTCTACGGCGGCGTGATGGGTTCCTTTGCTGTGGAACGATTCGGTACGGAAAGATTGCAGGCGCTCACGCGAGAGGAGATCGATCAGCGCTTTGCTCATTTCCGTGAGCTATCGCACATTGACTGAAAAGAACAACGAATCGTTTCCGATCCGGAGTGAGATGGTATTGGCCGCTTGGGCGGCTTTCGTTTTCGGACTTGCATCGTTCGCCTACTGCTTCCGCCACGATCTCCTCCTTCTGTATGGCGACGCAGTCGCTCACTTGTATATCGGCCGCCGAACGCTGGCTTCCCGGAATCCAGGTTTTCGGCAGCTCGGGTCGGTGTGGCTGCCGCTGCCCCATATTCTGCTTTTGCCTTTCGTCAGTGTCTCAGCATGGTGGCGCAATGGCTTGGCCGGTGCCTTAGTTTCGCTTCCGAGTTACGTGGTGGGATGCGCGGGGCTCTATCGCTTGGCCCGCATTTGGCTGCCGGTTTCGGCTGCTCTGTTGGCTCTAGCTTTTTACGCGCTCAATCCCGGGTTGCTTTACATGGCAACAACCGCGATGACGGAGCCGCTCTTTCTGGCCGAAATGATCTGGGCGACGCTGCTGATTGTTCTATGGCATTGCGCTGTCCACGCAATGGACGGCGATCTTGCGGCAGCGGCCATCGCGAAGCGGAATGTTGAAACAATGCGGCAAGCCTCTGCGGCGACGCTGCTGATCTCTGCAGGCCTCGTCCTTGTAGCCGCGATCTTCACTCGCTATGACGGCTGGATTCTGGCTGCAGCAACGTGGTGTCTCGTCACTACGAAATTGGTTCTTCACCGCCGGTTCACCAAGTCTGTGCTTCGTTCCTATGCGCTCTTTACAGCGCTGCTGGCCGTTGCTCCAGCCATATGGCTGGCTTATAACGCCAAGCTTTTTGGAGATCCGCTGGACTTCTTGCGAGGTCCTTATTCGGCTCGCGCCATCGAAGCCAGAACGGCAACAGCGGGGGCCGCGATGCACCCCGGTTTTCACAGCCTGCATGTTGCGGCGCTGTACTTTCTCAAAGCAGCAGAGATGGGGGCAGCTCCAGCGCGATTCGGAAACTGGCTGCTCTGGTTGGCGGCAGCCGGAACACTGATCGCCTTGTATTTTTTCGGCCGGAAGCAGATATGGCCTGCGCTCCTGTTGTGGTTGCCACTCCCGTTCTATGCCTATTCCGTCGCCTATGGATCCGTGCCGATTTTCATTCCGCTCTGGTGGCCTTTTTCCTGGTACAACACCCGTTACGGTATGGAGATGCTGCCGGCTCTTGCGCTGTTTGCTGCCTGCCCGATTGGTCTCTTACACGTCTTTGCTCCCAGGCTCGAGCGTTGGGTGACGGTTGTTCTTTTGATCCTCATTGGATGGAACAGCATCGTTCTCCTACGGTCCCGGCCTCTGGTCTTTCAGGAAGCGGTTGCAAATTCCCGTACGCGTATTGCCTTTGAACGGGCGCTCGCAAACGCACTGCTCAACCTACCCGCCGAGGGTCTGATTTTGATGTACACGTCCCAGGACGCGGGCGCGGTCCAGCTTGCGGGCATCTCTCTCCATCGCATTGTGAGCGAAGAGGACTACTTGGAGTGGCAGCACGCACTTGAGGAGCCCGCGCAAGCGGCGCCGGTCGTGATCGCATTGGATGGTGATCCCGTAGCAAGCGCCATACAGCGGCATCCGCAGGGGTTGGTGCTGATCCAGAAGGTCTGCTCCACTGGTCAGCCCTGCGCTCGTATCTACCACTCCCTGATGTACACGCCGCGATTCCCGGCGGCTTCGGCGGGCAAAGGCGGGGCAAGCTGAAGATGCAACCAAGACAGCTACTCAACAACAGCACCGCGCGATGGTAGCATCACGCCAAAGCATGCATCTGGACTGTCTCCAACTATTTCTGCCTGCCCGCGCCCTTCACTTCGATGAAGTGGAACAGATGCTGCTGGCCAGCGGAGTGGCCAATCGGCTCGTAGTAGCAGCTGTCCTGGGCAGCGCCATCGGATTGGAGCGGGAGTTCAATAAGAAGCCTCTTGGCTGGCGTACGAACCTGCTTGTCTGCTGTGGTTGCGCGATGTTCACGTTTTTGTCCGCCGTGCTCGCCGGCGATGGCAATCCGGACAAAGGGCGCGTTGCGTCGAATATCGTGCAAGGGATTGGATTTCTGGGCGCTGGCCTCATCCTGCATAATCGCAATCGTGTTACAGGAATGACAAGTGCCGCCACCGTCTTTGTTGTGGCGTCGATCGGGATGGCATGTGGCGCCGGCCTTTTCGTTCCGGCCGAGTTTGCGACCATCATCGTATTGATCGCCACGATATTGATCGGCTTGGTCGAAGTGCGATTCAACATCAAGACAATCTCGAAACTTTATGAGGTCCGTGGGCGCGACCAGCAGGCTCTGGAGCTTGCCGTGCTGAACGCACTCGACAAACAAGGCAAACGGTTGGTCGATCCGCAGCGGGACTCATTCGCCGGTATTCAGCGGGTGACCTTCCCTGTACTCGGCACGCTGCGGCAGCATCGAGAGTTGCAAACCAATTTGCGATCGACTCCCGCTATCGATGTGTTGTTAACGCATGGCGACGCGGAGGATGAATGATTCCGTTTGTCAAGGCGCATGCCTGCGGCAATGACTTTCTGATCGTGCAGGAGGAATTTGTCTCCGTGCAGGCGGCGAGACCGGCCTATGCCGAACTGGCACGGCGGCTGTGCAAGCGCAATGAAAACGTCGGCGCGGATGGCATAGAGTTCTTCAGCTGGCTGACGGGAGGCAAGGGCAAGATCCACTTGTACAACGCGGACGGTTCCACTGCCGAGATCTCTGGAAACGGCACGCGTTGCGTCGCAGCGTGGATGGCCTACGAATCGAAAGCCGGTCCCGGTGATGAGATCCTTCTTGAAACGGATGCAGGGCTCCGTAACTGCAGGATTGTTTCGCGTGAGGGTCACCGATTTCGAATTGCCTCTTCGATGGGCGTACCTGAAGTGGAGAAAAGCAGCCTGCCTCTTAGCCGAGGCGAAACGGTGGATGGCGCCATTGTCTCCACAGGCAATCCCCATTTTGTGGTTTTTGTTCACCGGCCGGATTTTCAAGTTCAAGGACGTAGCTGGCAGGCGATTGGCGGTGAGATCGCAACGCACAGCGCATTTCCTCAACAGACAAATGTCGAATTCGTGCGCCAGGTCGGTCCCGGCGAGATCGAGATTCGCATCTTCGAACGCGGGGTCGGCCCTACCACTTCGTCAGGTACCGGGACGTGTGCCTCCGCTGCTGCCTCCATCTATCTCCAAGGCGCCACATCGGAGCTGCGGGTCCTTGCGCCCGGTGGTGATCAGACTGTCCGTTGGAATGGTGCCGGCACCGACATTGTGTTAACCGGTCCGGCAGAGTTGATCTGCTTCGGGGAGGCGTTTTAGTCAGCGATGCGGTCGCCTGGTCATCCTGCAAGCAGGTTAACGCTCCCCGCCGTTCCACGCGGGGCCAAAATCGCCGTCGTCTCGCCTGCCAGCTATCCGCAACCCGAGAATCTGGATAAAGGAGTGGAAGCCCTACGCAGTTTGGGCTACCAGCCCTTGCTTGGAAGGCATGCTCTGGCCAAGGCGCATGGCTATTTCGCGGGTACAGCCGCGCAGAGAGCAGAAGACTTACATGCAGCTTTCCTCGATCCCACAAGCCATGCAATTTTTTGTACCCGCGGTGGTTACGGAACGAACTATCTTCTCGATCTTCTCGATCTGGAACTTATTCGCGCAAATCCAAAACCGTTCCTCGGCTATTCGGATATGACCAGCATCCAGACGTGGCTCTTAGATCGGATAGGCCTGCCGACCTTTCATGGGCCTCTAGTTGCCGGCGACTTTGCCGTGGAAAACGGAGTGGATACGGCAAGTCTGTTTGCGGCGCTCGGCGCGGAGCGCTGGGTGCTGAGTAGAGAATCAGGGCTCCGGACGTTGCGGCCTGGAAGGGCTTCCGGAGCGCTCTATGGCGGCTGTCTCACGTTATTGGCAGCATCGCTCGGAACGCCTTACGCTGCGCAAACAGAAGGCAAGCTGCTCTTTCTGGAGGACCTCAATGTCAGGCCCTATCAGTTGGATCGGCTGCTGCAGCAGATGCTGTTGGCGGGTAAGTTCGAGGGAGTGGTTGGCGTTGTCTTTGGTGAGATGTTGGGATGCCTTGGCCCGGGGCAGAGTCCCGGGTTTTTAGACGAGATGATTCTGCGGGTGCTTGAATGTGTTGATGGCCCGATCGCGATCGGCCTTCGCTCTGGGCATGTCTCTCACGGAAATGTCACGCTCGCGTTCGGCATTGAAGCTGAGTTGGACCTCGAGGGCGAGCCGCGGCTCGCCTTTGCGGAACGGGCGACCGACCCTTAAAGCCTTACCAGTGAGATTCGTCGTCAAGCGCAGCCTGCGGGCTGGGGCCGCACCTAGCACGGCTTATTGGAATGCGCCAAGCAAAGCTTGTTGGAATGAAAGACACGCTGCACCAAGGTAAAGACGACTCGAGCAACAGGGAAATGTCATACGTGATGGACCAAAAAAAGCATGTTCACCTAATCGGCGTATGCGGCACCGCGATGGCCTCGTTGGCCGGCATGCTGCTATTAGGCGGTTATCGCGTGACCGGCTCAGACGCCGCTGCCTACCCGCCGATGTCCGATCTGCTCACGACGCTGGGGATCCCTGTTCGCGAGCCGTACGCGGAGACCAACCTCTCGCCGCGGCCTGATCTCGTGATTGTAGGCAACGCAATCTCGCGGGGAAATGTCGAGCTCGAGTTTGTGCTCGATCAGCGCATCCCATTTCGCTCGCTCGCCGAGATGATCCAGCATGAGTTCCTTCCGCGAAGGGACTCGCTTGTGGTCGCCGGAACGCACGGGAAGACGACGACCACGAGCATGCTAGCATGGATCTACGAAGTGGCCTCGCAGAGACAGCCGGAGTATGCACCGTCCTTTCTGATCGGCGGTGTAGCCGAAAACTTTGGAACAAGCTTTTGCGTGCGGGAGAGCCGCCCGTTCATCCTCGAAGGGGACGAGTATGACACTGCCTTCTTCGACAAAGGGCCGAAGTTTCTCCATTACTTTCCCGACGTTCTTATCCTGACCCATGTCGAGTTTGACCATGCGGATATCTTCCGTGATCTCGATGAGGTAAAGACTGCCTTTCAGCGGCTGGTGAATCTCGTCCCGCGCCGGGGCCGGATCGTCGCTTTCGACGGCAACGTGAACGTAGATGACTGCGTTGCCCGAGCCTTCTGCCCTGTTGAGCGGTATGGATTAAAGCCGAGCTCGCACTGGCAGCTTCGCGATTTGGCGCAGGGTGGCGGGAATTCCAATTGGAAGATCTTCCGCGGCGGCAAGGAATGGCTCAAAGTATCGATGCCGTTGCCGGGCGAACACAATGCGCTCAATGCGACAGCCGCGGCTGCACTGGCTGCCGGCCAAGGGATCGAGGAAGCTGCAATTGTCGATGCGCTGGCCAGATTCCGCAGCGTCAAACGAAGACTCGAAGTGCGCGCAGCCGTGCACGGGATAACGATCATCGACGATTTTGCGCATCATCCCACAGCCATTCGCGAGACCCTTCGGGCCCTAAGGGCCGCTTATCCCGGAAAGAGGCTGTGGGCCGTACTCGAGCCCCGCTCGAACACTCTGCGTAGAAATATCTTTGAAACAGAGCTGGTCGAGAGTCTTTCTCTGGCCGACAAAGTCGTGCTCGCCGGTGTTTTCAAGCAGGAGAATATCCCCGAAGCCGAACGGATGCACCCGGAGCATGTGGTCGCTGCGCTGGAGCGTGGCGGACGCGACGCTTTGCTGTATCCAACCGCCGACGCAATTGTCGAAGGACTTACGCCGCGCCTCGAAGCCGGCGATATCGTGGCTATCCTCTCCAACGGTGGCTTCGACGGGATCTATGAGAAACTGCCCAAAGCTATCCGACAGGGGATGCGCGCGCAGGAAAAGCTTTAGTTTGCAATCAATCAGCCGATGCTTAGCTCGATCACTATCTTCGTGACATATGTGCTGTTGTCTTTGCCGGCTGCGGCGATCGGCCTGCCCTGGACCGTTCTCAGGAACGACATCAGCTTTCTTTACCGATGGGCAAGATGGATCGTGGATGTCGGCCTGAAGCTGGGCCGCATTCATGTCGAAGTTTCCGGTCGCGAACACATTCCCGTGGCTCGCGCTTGCATCTTCATGTCAAACCACGTTTCCAACCTCGATCCGCCGGTGCTTTTCTCGCTGCTCCCGTTTCGAACGGCGTTTTTTCTCAAGCGGTCACTGCTGAAAATTCCGCTCCTCGGTTACGGAATGCGGCTTGCCGATTTCATCCCGGTTGACCGGAACGGCCGAGTTGATTCGGCACGTGAAAGCGTGAGTTACGCCAAGCGTGTACTGGAATCGGGCGTGCATGTATTTACTTTCCCGGAGGGCACACGCTCCCGCACGGGTAAGCTTCTGGATTTCAAGAAAGGTCCATTTTTTCTCGCGAGGGAGTCGGGCGCTCCCGTTATTCCCGTTTCGATTTCCGGGACGGAAAGCATGATGTCGAAGGGGAGCTTGCTGATCAACCCCGGAACCGCTCGTGTGGCCTTTCACGAAGGGATCGATCCCACGCAGTTTGCCACGCGGGAGGCGCTGATGGCCGTCGTGCGTGCTGCGATCACATCGGGGTTGCCCCCGCAAGCAGACGGTCTTAACAAAAAGCCCGCTTCAGTAACCACGTGAAGCTACGGCGTTTTCACAATTGGTGTAGTCCAGGAATTGGACTCCGAACGCGGCTTTCATCAAGAAAAGCTGCACATAACCAACCCTGGCCAGATCACAGTAATTGTGAAAACGCAATAAGCGGTTGACGTGCAATTGGCAGAGCCTGGAACAAGAGCTTCTCTTTTGCGCAGTGCTCCGTCGAATTACTGCTTCGCATTACTGCTTGAGGATCGCCGCGTAGCCGTCAGAGAGCAGCTTCTGTTCCGTAGAAATCGCTTGCGTACGATCCATGAACGGCCCCACCTGAACGTGCAAGAGCTTGTCCTGAGGCTCGGTGCGCACCACTGCGGTGAACCCGTGCTGGCGCAGAGCGGAAACCAGAACGTTCGCGTCTTCCTGGTGGACAACAGCTGCCACTTGTACCATCATCTGGACATTTGTCTGCGGCATCGGGCTCGAGGCAACCGCGCCTCCCTGCACTGGCGTCTGCAGTGCATTCTGGGGCCTCCGTTTCTCTGCGGGCAGAGGCGTGGGCCTCTCTAACGCCGGAAGTGTGATCGAATCTTTCGGCGGGTGCAGCGGCTCTACTACCTCATCCTGAGTTGCCGCGTCTGCACGTGTCTCATGGCCGGACGGCAAAGGCGCTTGGTCAGGGATAGGTAGATCGTTTGGCGCGGCTGAACGTGTCTCATTCGCCGCATTTGGCGCGATAACTCCTGGAAGCTTCCCGGCAGGAGAGAGAACAGACGTATCTGCGGAATTTGCCTTGGCAGCATTTGCTGCTGCGCTCAAGGTGGAACGGCGTCCCATGGAGTAGCCAAAGCCAAAGAAAACCCCGCAAATCAAGACCGAGCCAACGAAAAGGCCCAGCAGCGAAGCCGTACTCAAGGTGATCTCCGGCTCGCGGCCTTCTTCTTCATCGTCTTCATAGGGTTCTTCTTCGAAAACCGAAGAGCTCATCGCTGGTCCTCAGTGGGGGAGGTTGTAGGTTTAGATGCGGGAGACCGGAATGGGGTGTCTCCCAGGCGATTGAAGAGAGTCATCATTTCTAGCGGAAGCGGAAAGATGATTGTCGTATTCTTTTCAACACCAATCTCCGTCAACGTCTGGAGATAACGCAGTTGAAGCGTCATCGGTTCGGTAGCGAGCAGATGAGCGGCATCTACCAGGCGTTGTGCCGCACTGAACTCCCCCTCCGCATGGATTACCTTGGCGCGCTTCTCGCGCTCCGCTTCGGCTTGCTTCGCAATGGCCCGCAGCATCGATTCAGGCAGATCGACCTGCTTGACCTCCACGTTCACGACCTTCACACCGAACGGAGCTGTATGTTGATCGATGATCGTTTGAATTCGCTGATTGAGAGCCTCGCGGTGCGAAAGCAACTCATCCAACTCCACCTCGCCCAGGACCGAACGCAAAGTCGTCTGCGCAAACTGGGAGGTCTGGTAAACGTAATTCATCACTTCGATTACGGCGCGCGCTGGGTCGATCACTCGCAGCGTAATCACTGCGTTTACTTTGAGTGTCACATTGTCGCGGGTAATAATGTCTTGCGGCGGGACTTCGAGAACTTCCTGGCGAAGCGAGACGCGAACCATCTGATCCAAGGGGCGAAAGATGAGGATCACTCCCGGCCCCTTTGGAGGCAGGACACGGCCCAACCTGAAAACCACACCGCGCTCATATTCCCGCAGTATCTTGATCGAACTTAGAGCGTAAAGAACTACTATGATTATGATAATCCCGGGAACGCCGATTCCCATAATTTGTAGGCCTCGCCCAGCACGGATTGTACAGCAGGAAAGACAACGGCGTTGGCTCCTGTTAGGCTGGCATCCTTCAGGGAATCCGATCCACTAATAGCGTTAGCTCGCGCCGGGCGCGGACTCGAACGTGCTCACCCTTCTCCGCCGGCGTGGGTGACTCTGCCTGCCATAGCTCACCGTGCACCAGCACCTGCCCGTTCGGTGCTAGAGGTTGAGTAACGACAGCAATTTGCCCAATCAGTGCTTCGCCGCCGACGAGGCGCTTACTGCGACGGGCCCGGACAGCTAACCGGACCAGAAACGCGGTGATCACACCAAAAGCTATACCCGTTGCCATGGCGGTTCCCAAGTGCACCCGCAGCTCCGGAATCGGGCTGGCGACCAGGGTTAGCGCGCCGATGATAAAGGAGGCGATCCCTGCGGTTGCCAGCACCCCGTGCCCACCAAACTTGGCTTCCATGACGATCAGCGCGATCGCCGCTACCATCAACATGACTGACGTGTAGCGCACCGGAAGCAGGTTCAACGAGAACAAGGCCAGCAACACCAGGATTGTCCCTAGCGCTCCCGGAACCACTGTGCCCGGAGTGTTGAACTCCATGTAGATGAGGAGCGCCCCAATGACCAGGATCACCACAGCCAGATTCGGATCGGTCATCCGGTCCAGAATCCTCTCCCGCAGAGTAAGATCGACTGGAACTATGAGCGCGTTGCGCGTGCGTAGAGTGACTTTGCTGCCGTCGAGGCGTGTTATGGCGCGCCCATCGATGTCATTCATTAACGCTGTTCGATCCGCCGCCACCACATCGATCAAACCAAGTTGTTGCGCTTCACGGTCACTGTAGGATTTTGAATTGCGAACCGCATCTTCTGCTGCAGCCACATTTCGCCCACGGCGTGCGACGTAGGAGCGGAGGAAGGCGGCCGCATCGTTTTCGAGTTTTTGTTTCATCGTGTCGTCGATTTTTCCGACCGCAACGACCGGGTGTGCGGCGCCGGCATTCGTGCCGGGCGTCATTGCCGCTACATCGGAAGCTTCTAGAAGGAAGAAGCCTGCCGATCCGGCTCGGCTGCCGGCCGGTGTCACATACGTAACGACAGGAACAGGCGATGCGATGATCGAACCCACCATTTGACGCATGGAATCGAGCAAGCCGCCCGGTGTATTCATTTCAATCAGGACTGCGCTCGCATGTTGCGATGAAGCGAGACTCAATGCCCGGACCAGGTAATCCGCGCTGATGGGCTGGATCGTGTCGTCCAAATGGACCAAGACAACTACTGGCCGGGTTTCCTGAGCTACGGCTGGCACATAGAAGAGAGCCGATGCCAAACATGCGAGAACTCCGCCCCAAAGTCTCATGTGAGTGCCTCACGGAATCTGTTGGCCCTTATTCTCCAGTTGCTGGCGCAGGCCGCGCGCTGCGGAATTTTGCGGCTCCAACTGGAGCGCATGGCTTACGTTTTGTGCGGCGTCCGACAGCTGATTCGAGGTCAGGTCAAGGCGGGCAAGAACCAGATAAGCCGTGATGTTGGGTTGCGAGGAGAGGGATTGGATCGCCTCCTTACGCGCCGCTTCAGCGTCTCCGCCTCGTTCGCGAATCACCGCCAGTCCAGCATGGGCGCCGGAGTTCGCACCTTCGACCTGTAACGCCGCCTGAAACTCTCTCTCTGCCTCGAGGATCAAACCCTGATTCAAAAAGCGCGTGCCTTCCTCGGTGAGCCGGGCAGCTTGCTTCGCCGGGGGCAGGGAGGAGAGGCGCATGGCTTCCATCTGTTCCATCTCCAGCGCAGCCTGCCGGAATGACGCTTCATTGAATGTCCTCTTTACTCTTTCGAGCGGTCCAGTCTCTGCTTCCGAAGGTGATGCGAAAGCCGTATTCAGCGCAGGCGCCGGGTTCTTGGTATCCGCGGCGGAGTGTTGGGACGCCGTACGCAGAGAAGCTTCAAAGGCCTGAGCCTCAGTATCGTGGGGGCGCAGCTTCAACGCCCTTTCGACGGCAGCGATTGCTCCGGGCACGTCGCCCTTGCGATTCAAGGCGACTGCAAGATTGAATTGATAATCGGCGTCGGTAGGGTCCGCTGCGGCAGCTTGGAGAAAGAGTGCGCTGCCATCTTTGCCATGGCGGCTTGCGGCGACGCCTTGATCGTTCACCACCTCCGGCAGCGGCAACTGCTGGCTGACGAAGGCAAATGCATCTTCGGCTTTCAAGTAGCTCCCGATGTAGAGATATGCCAGGCCCCGATAGAAGTCCGCTTCACGCGCATTCGGATCGTCTCTCTTAAGTCTCCCCAGAGCGGTAGCAGCCGACTCATACTGCTGGTTGGCGAAGAGAGCCTTGCCTAAGGCTAATAAAGCGGGAGAATAGGTGGGGTCGAGCCGCACCGCTTCTTTCAAATAGCGGGTCTGTGCCTCCGCGCCAGGCTCTTGTAGACCTCGAATGTAGTGCTCGAAGGCATCTAGCTTCAGGTTGGAACCGGCAGCCACGAAAGTGTTTTGGGCAACCGCGAATTGCGGGTCGAGTTGCTTGGCCAAGCGCCAGGCGAGGCTGTTCAGCACATTGAGCAGATGCGTCACGTCAGCCTCTTCGTCGACGGATGGCGACATGTGCAGGCTGTTCAAGTCCAAGATTTGAGCATTCGCTAGAAAGCGAGAGCCCGACATCGAGTACGAACCCACGATGATGTAATCGGCATCCAGTGTCTGTGCGAGACGGATCGCGCTCGCTCGCGAGGGTTGGAAGGATTCCGGCAAGCCCAAATGATCGAGCGCGTAGAGACGGTCTTCACGGCTGATGGGCATAAAGCCTGCCGACGCCAAACGGCGATTCAGAATCTCCGGAAAGGCTTCGCTGATCCAGCCAAGGTTCGATTGGCCGGTACGGTTGTCGAACGGCAGCACCAGAATCAGCCGTCCGTGTACGGCATGTGCGCCTTCTGGAGGAGCTTGACTCGACGCTGACTGGACGGGCAACGGAAGGGGAGCGGCCAGGCTGCGGTTGCCAGCCAGCGTGCAAGCTCCGAGGATGGCGGCCCCGAGGAGAATGGGCCGAATTTGAGACAGAAGTTGCACTTCGTGATTATAGTTCTGAGGCTCTTCAGTGCGATCGGGCCGGCTCATTCGCTCCTGAGCTATGACGCGCCTCGGATCTTCGCATCTGTTCTATGGGATCGCCTCTACGGCTCGCTTGGGATAAGAGCCTCCTGGAACGGGGAAGACCTTTACCGGAAGACTGGCGCGATAAGGCAAGGCCGGGTTTGCAACGCCCGCCAATTGTGGCCGGTCGAAATGAAGCACTGCGGCCCATTCTCCGTTCCGCTCGCCGCGCCACATTATCTTCCCATTCAAGAGATGCGCGATTGCTTGGGCTTGCAGGTCTCGATGGAAATCGAAGAAGCGGCTATCCAAGGCTTCATTGCGTTGGCCCAAGGTCCACGGTCGCGGTGGGTCGTACTTGGTTGAGAAGGCGAAGCAAACGCTATAGTCCTGCTCGAGTGCGGCGGCTCGTTGTATCTCCGGTAGTGAGAAGTTGTTGATTGCGATGACCGGTACCGGTTTGCGGAGGTAACCGAGCTCGGGCTTGCTCAACTCGTCGGTCGCGGGCCATGCCGTAAGAACTGTGCTACCTGGGAAATGCGCCACGATCTGCCCGATAGCCTGCTGGTGCAAACGGATCACATCGGCATAGTTCAGGTTGTCTTCCGGCGCGAATTTATAGGGTGGATTCACGACTAACGCAATCAGGAAGGCAGCAGCCGCGAGCGCAACCAGGGCCCACCAATAGCGAACACGTCTGCGAAGGGTTGCGACACAGAGCAGCAGAACGAGAGGGTAAAGGGGAAGCAGATAACGGGTCAGGAGGGCTCCCCCCATCACGGAGAAGAACATGAGGTTTGCCGCGAGTACAACGTAGAGGATCGTCTGATCCGGAATGGCGATACGCGGCCGCGAGCTGCCATCGCGCTCCTTGAGCGGAATCAGCAGCATGGCGCCGAGCGTGCATAGCACCGGCACAAACATGTTCATGTGCGCCGTAAGCTGCACCACGCGATGCGCCAACGCCACCAGGATGCGCAGTGGTGTGAGGGTGGAAGTCGCGTTGTAGCTGACAAATCCGGGATTCGCGAAAATGTATCCGGTCTGGCGCCAAAAATAGGTGTACCAGGCGGCGAGTGGAAGCACCGGCGCCAGCAGCCAGAGGCTCAGGCTCAAGTGCAGTTTGCGGTCAGATACTTTAGAAGATGCCGCTCGATACGCTTCCCAAAGAGCAATCGCCAAGGGCGTAACGATGGCCGTTTCTTTCGATAATGCAGCCAGTGAAAAACAAACGGCGGCCGCACAAGCCGGTTTAGCCCGGCTACACCGGCCGCTGGAGTCGTGCGAGGAAGGCGGGAAAGCGCGTGCGCTTCTTTCGTGAGCGAGCGCGGCAAAGACGAAGACCAGTCCCCAGATCGTACCTGCAGCCGCAAACAGGTCAGCGTGAGCTAGCGTGCTCTGCGCAAACCAGATCGGGTAAAGGAAGGTCAGCAGAGTGGTTGCGGCCGCGACCTGGGCACGTCCACTTAAAAGAAAGCTCAAGCGGCCCACGCCAAGCAGCGCAATGGCCGCAATGAGGCACATCGCTGTGCGCGTGACCGCTGGCATAAAGCCCGAGGCCTTCCACCAAAGCGCCAGATAAACGGACGGGAGTGGCGGATGGCCGTTCGAAACAGTTCTGGAAGGAATTAGCAAACCTGAGCGAAAGAAATCATAGGCAGCTGGTATGTAATACCCTGCCTCGTCCCAATAATAGGGAAGCCGGAGGAGCGTCAGATGTGAGAGATATACAGCGACGAAAAGGAGAGGGAAGATCATCCAGAGCGGCAGCGGCCGGTCTACCCGCGGCTCCAGCGGTCCTCGTTTTCCGATCAAGCCGGGTCCCCTCACTCTGCCTGTCTGCATTTGCGTCCGCCACTTGGGTAAGTTGAGACGGAGAACCCGTGCGGCATTTTGCTCTCGCCCACGGACATTCCGGGTCTCGCTCCGGCCGGCGGCCGTCTAGGGTCTGTTAACACTAATAGGGCGGACAGCGTTGCGAGGGAAAATGGGGCCAGACGAGGCGGAATCCGAAGGCTGTGGCGGGTCCCCAGTCAAGGATTTCAACGAAGTATGGCCCGATTTGACCGCATCCCGCAGGGACGGGGCACGTTTTTCCGATTGCTTGGTCACTCGTCGCTAACATCCACCGGTATGCGTCTCTCCTCGCTCTCGTACTCAGCAAAATCTGCTCCCGTCGCTGCCGTCTTCAGGCCCTAGTGTACCGGTCCTGTAGCTGCGGCTCTGGGCTCCAGGGTTATTTGCCCGAAGGTTTGTTCGTACTGGACCAGATTCTGCCCAAGGACATTCCAAACGGCTTTCGCTTGCTGCGGGCTTAGGAAAATGCTCTGAAAAGTGTTGACGGTGATCTCGTCAGCCGTTTCCTGATGCGCGGTTCCAAAGCTGAGACGAAAGTCCCATACGCTCATTTGTACCTGGACACTGTTTGAGTAGCTCTCGCGGTAGTCGGATGTGCGTTCAAGATTGAATTTTGGTTGCGGGGTGATCTGGCTCATTGTGCATATAGACTAGAACATTTTTGTGACAGTGCTCTCCAGGCTCTCTAGGCGCTTCCCTCGTTTCGATACCGGCCGGCGGGACAGCTAGGTACAAAGTGGGTGCCGTATCGATTGGTTGCGGCCCAAGCAGGAATACCCTATCTACGTTGCCTTACCTGCCATCGAGCCGGTCTTCTTACCGGAGTGTGTTCGCGCGATCCAATGCCAGATAGAGAACCCGCTCCCTATCAGGCATAGCGCCACCAGAATGGTCATGCTCCATCGGAATTCAGAGGAGTTTGCAACCCGGAGAAGCGACCCGCCGAACTTAACGGCTAGCAGGCCAAGAATCGTAAACCGGATGGACCTACCCAGGAAAGTGAACCCGAGAAGCCGGGTGCGCGAATACTGCAAGGCTGCCGCGGTTGCGATCACCATCGTGAAGGGAAAAGGCGGCGGAGCAAGCGTGGACAGGATCACGGCCAATCCGCCCCGCTTATCTACTTGCGACTGTATCTTTTTGTAGCGCTTGTCACCAGCCATTTTGCGAATTCCTTCCTCCCCGAGCTTTCCCGCCACGAGGGCCAGGATCAAAACCCCGAGTGTCGAGCCACAGGCGGCAGAAAGGATGTAGAGGGGAAGGCCCTGGTGGTGTCGCGAGACAAGCACCACCACCACGAGGTCATTCCCAAATGGCAGGAACAGGAACGACGAATCGAGCACGCCCATGGCGAAAGGCGCGAAATAGCCGAGATGTAGCAAAAAAGCTAGAAGCGGGCGGAAGACGTTCGACACAGTTTTAGTGGGATGCGCGTACGCGCAGAACCGCCCCTTTGAGGTGCAATAAAGTAAGCTGCAGGCTAGTTCATATATCAAAATCGTTCGAACGAGAAATAGATATTCTCATGGGAAGTTCGAGGAAGCTGCTCCTGCAATCGCAAGGGTGCACACGCTTTCCGTGAAGATAGCTGCGCTTCTCTCCTTTGCGGAGCAAGTCCATGATGGGCATTCGGATGAGGCCCTCTCGATGGCCAGAGGCGGCAGCCCCTACCTTCGCGGGAAACTGGGACAAACAGACGTACCACCGTGATGGCTGCCGTTCTTTGTGGGCCTCACTACCGGGAACGGGCTTTGAGCCAGGATTCACCATTCCGGTAGTATCACCGCCAAACAGAACCTTACTCGTTTTAGGCGAAGAAAGGCAAAGGGAAGGGTAGCCGACATTAAAGATCTCTGTCGATACTGATCCTTGTCTCGGGTTGAAACCTATTGCTGAGCGGCCTCGCACGACCAAGACCTTAGAACCTTCCGATACGTTCTGCAGGTTGTTTACGCTTGCGTTTGTAACCGGGAGCTTTCCGGACGGCGAGCGGAAGCCATCCTGGCTGGAATCGACTGTTTGACGTGCCGGCACGCAACAATTTAGACCCTTAGCGAGCCACGGAACGCCCTAGCGGCATAGTAAGATTCCGCACCGTTGTGATACACGAAAACGGTGTCGTAGCGGCGATCACAAAAGAGGGCGCCGCCGAGTCTTCTGATATCAGAAGGTGTTTTGACCCAGCTCGACGTTTTCGTATCGAAATTTCCAAGTTTCTGCAACTCTCGATATTGTTCTTCCGTTAAAAGCTCAATGCCCATGGCAGCTGCCATATCAATAGCGTTATCTTCTGGTTTATGTTCTTTCCTTGACTCCAGCGCTTCACGGTCGTAGCAAACACTTCTGCGGCCTTTAGGACTTTCCGCTGAACAGTCATAAAAAATGTATTCGCCCGTCCTTTTATCATGACCAACAACACCCGGTTCACCGCCAGTTCTTTCCATTTCATTGAGTGACCACAGTTTTGCAGCATTAGCTTCCAGCTTTGCTTGCACTTTATCCCATTCAAGACCTTTATGGCGGTTCATGTTTTTCTCAAAACGGGCTTTCAATGCTCTGAGTAGTTCTTCACGTTGTTCTGGTGACAAGTCCTTTTTATTGCTATTAATGTTTCGCGCTCTTGTTGCTCTCATAGTCGTCGCTTGCCGCGGTCTTATCTGTTACTCCGCTGCGCTCCCGCCACATGGTTTTTTTGGCTTGTCTTTGCGTTCTTATCAATTCGCAGTCGCCACGCCGTTCGGAGTGCACCCGTCAGTACATCCTCGCTCGCCGCCGCCAGGCGAATATGCGTGTGTCCCATCTTTCCCCAGCCGCCAGGAATCGGCAGGAAAATCTCGGGCGCCTCCTCCATAAACGCCGCCTGCTGCTCCGGCGTAAGCATCAGATTTCCGTACCCCCCTGCTTGCGAGGCCAGCGAAGCAAATTTCCTGCCTCCTACACGAAAAGCCGGCAATCCTGCGTGGGAGTACTCTTCTACCCGCTCCAGGCTCAGTGCAATCCTGCGAAAGTCTGCTGCGGTCATCGAGATACTCCGTAGATTACGGAGTATCTGACCATCATGGGACGGCATATGTCTACTGCTCCGGGCCGAATCATGGGCATACCTTCCGTTAAGGCTTGGAGCCGGACGCTTTCGGGAAGAGTTGCCGACATCCTTCCGGAGGGCATTGATGCAACGAGCGCGGCGTACGAAGTCGGCTACGAAAGCATAAGCCAGTTCAGCCGTGAGTACAGCCGTTTCTTCGGCCAACCGCCGATGCGGGATATCAAAGCCCTGCGAGACGGCATGGTTGTGGCTACCAATGTTGCTTAGCGCTACTTCGCTTGCTTGCCGAAGATGCGAGTGGCTCTCAATTCCCCCCATCGTCGGCTTCACGGAAACAACTCCGCAACCGGGATCCCTCCCTCGGTAGTCGCCAAAAGTTTAGGAATCGCACGGGATGATTTCTTCCGTTTGTTGACCGATGACTGCCTACTGCGTCGTTACCTTTCAGTAATTGAAGGATTGCTGAAATCAAGAGAGCTGCCCGGGTCCCCTGACCCTGCACGGCGGCTCAGGAACCGACGACGATTTTCGCAGGGCAATCACTGCCGGGATCAATATCAATCATCCACATCAACACAGAACTGCGAGTTGCGTGGAGACGTGGTTTGGAGGGCAGTTTGGCTAAGAAACCAGACGAGGTCGTTCCGTATAAGATTCTTCCTTCTTAATTGAATCAGTGGCCCGACATTCGTTGCTCCTCGCTCCCAGACCTCAAGAAAAAGGCCGACGAAACTCGGATGTGCAGTTGAGGCAACGGTTTTGCTGCAAATCCTAAGTCCTGCTTCGAGTGCTATTACGAGAGCGGGTTTTGCGCGAGCGATGGTGCAAAACGTTTTCTAAACACGGTAAAAACTCCACCAGGAACACCTCGAGGCCTCCCCAGTTCCGCCAACTTTTGTGGCGTCAGGGTCCATGGGCTCTCGGAAAGAAGATGGGTAGACACAATGAGAAAAAGCGTTTCCGTGTCGTTCCTAAGTGTGGTGCGGAAGGGGGGACTTGAACCCCCACGGATTGCTCCGCTAGATCCTAAGTCTAGTGCGTCTGCCAATTTCGCCACTTCCGCATTGACCGGTGGTGTTGTTATTGTAGCGCAGGGGTTGGTTGCCGGTTGTACATAGCTCGGTGAGAGCTTGATCCACAGCAACTGGCCGGAACCGTATTGCACCCCGCATGTATCCCGCAGCGGCGTAGGTCAGCGGGACATCGCGACACATTTTCGCTGGCAAACACGAAAGGGCGGGTCCCCAAGGACCCGCCCCTCTTCCGGATTGTGGAGAACTGGTTCGGACTACCGGTTCCCGCCCTGCGTGACTGCGGGATTGCCGGGACGTACGGATTCTGTCCGCGTTTCCCTCATCTTCCCGTTGTCACTCTGGTTGGGCTGCGTTGCTTTCTGCCATCCATATGAACCTACAGTTTCCTGAACGTTCATTCGAGTCTCGTTTCCGATGCTCGGGTTGGCCATAGGCTACTTTCTCCTTTGGAAGATTGCTCTTCCGTTAGTAATT
>DASYBJ010000277.1:0-4045 GCA_036500845.1 Acidobacteriaceae bacterium | reverse complement strand
CCCCACCAAGCTCAGCGGCGCTCTAGAGACCGGGCAGGCGCTGGCGCAGCGGCCGGGCCTGCCGTTCGCTCACGGCGATCTCAGTGGCCGCAGCGTCGGACATGACAAGCAGAAAGCTGCTCTTGAAGTAAGGCTTGATCTCTTTGATCCGCGACATATTGACCAGCACCTCGCGTCGCGCGCGGAAGAACTCATCCGGCGGCAAGGCGGCTTCAAGTTCGGCAAGCTGGTAGTTCACCCAGAACGAGTCTTTCGCTGTCGTCGCATGCACGATGCCATCCTGCACCTCGAACCAGAGGATTTGTTCCGAAGGCACAAGCAGGGCGCGTCCGTTTTTCCGGCAGACGATTTTGCGGAGCGTCTTCGGCGCCTCGCCTGTCGCGCGCAGAATGCTCTCGCGCTCCTTTTCTTTTTCCGCGGAAAGAGAGCAAAGCTTGCTCGAGCGTTCTATCGCAACCGACAACCGCTCCGGTTCGATGGGCTTGAGAAGATAGGCAAGCGCGTTGGCCTCGAAGGCCGCGAGGGCGTGCTGGTCGTACCCCGTGGTGAAGATGACGAGCGGCATCTCGATGGCGGACGGAATCGACCGCAGCACCTCGAAGCCCTTGAGCCCGGGCATTTCTATGTCGAGAAACAACAGGTCAGGCCGGAGCTCTTCGATCTTCTCAATCGCCTCAAGGCCATCCTGAGCCTCGCCGATCACAGCAACTTCGGGATGAGCGCCGAGCAACCGGATCAACCGCGCACGAGCATCCGCCTCATCGTCAATGACCAGGCTCCGCATCACGCCGCGGCTCCGCTCTCGCGTGGCAACAGAATTGTGACGCGCGTTCCACCCGCCTGCCGCACTTCTATTGTCATCCGGCCCTGGTCCTGATAGAGCGCATTGAGGCGCTGCGCAACATTCTCGAGCCCAACTCCATTCGATCCTCCATTGCTGCCGTTGAGTTTCAAGACACCGCTTGTGGGTCCGACGCCGTCATCTTCCACTCGCAGACACAGCTGATCTCCGTCGGGCTCGGCAGTGATCCACAAGTGGCCTGGACCTGGCTTCGGTCCCAGGCCGTGCTTCAGCGCATTTTCAACAATGGGCTGAAGGATCAGCGAGGGAATCTGCTCCATGGCGACCGCCGGGTCGACGGCGATCTTGACTTGAAGCCGGCTGCCGAACCGAGCTTCTTCAATTTGCAGATACGTCTCAAGGAACTCGACCTCTTCATGCAGCGAAATGAGAGGGCGCGCGGAGTTGGCCAGCACATGGCGGAAGACTCTGGCGAGGCGCAGCGTCATGGTCTCGGCTCGCTGGGGATTGGTCACCACGAGGTTTGCGATGCTGTTGAGCGAATTGAAGAGAAAATGCGGGTTGACCTGCGCGCGCAGGGCGCGCAGCTCCGCCTCGGTCACCTGCTGCTGCAGCACCGCTTCACGACTCTGCACCACGACCAGCCGCTCTTCCATGTGCAGTGCGTCGAGCCGATGACCGAACTGCGCTGCCACGCTGCGCAAATAATTCACTTCGTGCGTCACCAGGCCGCGCCGCGCGGGACCGGGCGCGATGGCGAGCATGTGGGTGACCCGGCCTTCCGATCGAACCGGAACGAGCAGTTCGACTTCGTCCTGGGAGTATCCCGCGTGGCATAGGTGCTGGCAATCGAGTTCCACGAGTTCGCCGTCGTGGACCGCGTCCAACCAACCCGGCTCGGGCACATTCGACTGCGGCCAATTCGATTTGGGCAGGCTCGTCTTGGACAAGTTCTCGAGCGTAACCAGCTGGGCAGCTCTCAGCTCCAACGATCGACGGGCAGTTGTCTCCACGGCGTCGGCGATTTCTGTCTCGGACCGAAGGCGCGCCAGCTTTTCCGACAACTCCCGCAGCAGGGTGCGGTAGTCCGGCGCACGGAAGATCCAACGGTTCACGTATTCGCCGATACGACGGTCAACAAAAGTGAACAGGACCAGCATGGGAACCGCCGTCAAGGTCTCGACGCATGCCCGGGCAGCCCCCGGATATGCCACGCGGCCCTCGAATCGAAAGAACGAAAGGATGTAGTAGGACACCGTGAAGGCCACAGCCGTGAGCGCCGCCAACACGACCTTGAGACTATAACGGATAAACAAATCGGAAAACCGGAAACGGGCGAACAAGAAGAACGCGCCTAGAACGACGAGGAGTGTGATCTGTTCGCTGACGACGTCGAGCAGGTCGCAAACAACACGGTCGAACGGCAACACTCGCTGAATGAGAACTCCCGTTGTGGCGCCGAAGGCGCCCACCAGCATCGCCAGAACAGGAAGCCTCATCGCCCGCGATAGGAGCCGTTCCCGGAACAGGGCGATTCCCAGCGTGAGCAGAATGGCTCCGTTGTAAGGGGTCGATTCCTTGAGGAAGAGCAGGGATGCGGAGTTCCCTCCGGTTAAGACACCGTGCCAGAGCGGTATGACGATCAGCGTACAGGTGATCACCGCCAGGGCCTGCAGCGACCGGCAGCCGATTCTTTGCCAGCGCAGGGTAGCGAGCGGGCTCCACAGTCTTAACGCGGTGATTGGCCATGCCGCGGCTGCAGTGTACTGACAGGCCAGGATGATCAGCGCCGCTCGTCCCTGTTCGGGCGTGCCGCATGTGAGGGCGACGGAATGCGCGAGACCGCCCAGATTCCATATCAGGCAGCAAGTCACGAACAGGATATTGGCTGCGCTGGAGCCCGGCAGTTTGGCCGCGCGCACGGTGAGGACCAGAAGAAGAATGCTGATCGTCGTCCCAGTCGCGTAGCCGATGAGGCTGGCGGCGAGATAAAGGCTAATCGCGATCGCGCCCGGAAACATGGAGACAGAGAACATGGATGGCGCGGCCGCCTGAACTCGAGAAAAGCTGCGCCCGTGAAAACCGGGACCGTGGTGAGACGCGGCGCTCGCGTGCATCAAGAATACCGCCAACTGTCGGTTTTCACCGGAAAATCAGGCAGACGCGGAGATTCACCGCTGGGCGCGGATTCCTGCGCTGCGATTGCGGCTTAAGACACAAGCAGCCCGCCGAACCGGCTTCCGCGAAGGTCTGTCGAAAGCGAGGAACGAGATTCGTCACCACCACACCCGCCCGATCCCCGCGCTTCGCGTTCAATGCCCCTAATCCGCACCGGCGCGATTCCGGTGGCTCTTCTTCGGTGATCAGCAGGACACTCAGTCTCGGAATCGCTCAGATGAAAAAGGAGAATGCATGAGACACCGACTCGCACTCGTCGCCCAGACATTGTGGGCGGTCGTCCATGGGGTCGCATCTCTGCGAACCACGCACGGCTGCCAAGTCTGGCTTAGCTGGGCGCCGCTCGACCGGCGCTCGGAGACCATGCTGGACGGCATCCTGCGCGGATTGGCGAATCCGGAAACGCGCTCGCGCGAAGCGAAGCCCAAGGAACAGTAATAGACCATGCCACCGCTTGCTCGCCGCAACCTGTTTCACGACAAGATTCGCCTGGCGGTAACGCTTACCGGCATCACCTTCGCAGTGATGCTGGTGGTCGTCGAACTGGGCCTGTTTCTCGGTTTCTCGACAACCACCTCCAGCCTCATTGACCGATCAGGGGCGGACTTGTGGATCGCCTCCCGAAATGTGCCCTACATCGAGGAGGGCTCACCATTTTCCGAACGAAAGCTCTACCAGGTTCGCGCAACTCCCGGCGTCGCCTCCGCGGAGAAGTACATCGCGCGATTTGGCAGCTGGAAGCATCACGATGGAGGCAACGAGAGCGTACAGGTAGTCGGCTTCAATGTCGGCGAATTGCCCCAGCAGGCCAGCGGCGGGCGTGCGGCGGAATCCGGGCAGGTGATGGGCGGCCCGTGGAACATCACCGCAGGCACGGTGGCTGACTTGAATGCGCCGGATGCAGTTATGGTGGACGACCTCTACTGGAAGAAGCTTGGCATCACCCACGTCGGCGAAGTCTTCGAAATCAACGGCTACCGGGCGCGTGTTGTAGGCACGACGCACGGCATCCGGTCTTTCACTACTTCGCCGTACGTGTTCACCACGTTCAAGAATGCTCAGAAC
>DASYBJ010000276.1:0-5265 GCA_036500845.1 Acidobacteriaceae bacterium | reverse complement strand
CCCCGGACGCCGCACTTCAAGGAAGACATCCTGCAGGCCTTCTATGATGGCATCCACAAGAAGCCTGAGACGACCTTCGGTAATGTCAAGGCCGACGTACTTGCGGACAAGGATCCGAAGTTCAAGCGCGGGAACTTCTGCAGCGTGATCCGCAACTCAGCCTGGATCGGCTAATCATCCCGCACGGCCGCGAAATAAAAGGCCCCCTTCAAGAGAGTGGGCCTTTTATTTCCTGAATTCGAGCGATCCAAATCCGTTCAGGCATATGCTTAGCATCGGCCTGGGCGATGCGTAGTTGCGCCGGGCGCTTCGCCAAGTGGACGGAAGAAACAACCCAGCAGTGGAGTGGCTCTCAAGGATGGTTTCAATCAAACGGATTCCGTGCCAAAGTTCAGTCCACTTTCCACGACCTATGTCCGGCAAAGTCGGCCATGTAGGATGTCTGCGGCACTTGAATTATTCGACAGCCTAAAATAGAGGTATGCGCAAGGTTGTGATCAGTGGTCCACCGCCGGTGCAAATACTCGATGTGACGGGCCCTCTAGAGGTCTTTTCGAACGCTCCCGGTTACAGAGTCGAGTTAGCGGCGCCAGACGGATCTCGTTCACTTAAAACCAACCGCGGGATCTCCCTCGGCGGTGCGATTCCGCTTCAGGACGTCTCCGGCCCAATCGACACATTCCTCATTGCCGGCGGACCCGGCGCAGAAAGCGGAGTGTACGATGAAGCATACCTCGCATGGATCGTGGCCACAGCGGCACGATCCAGACGTGTTGCCTCCATCTGCACCGGCGCTTTTTTGTTGGCGGCCGCTGGACTCTTGGATGGAAAACGTGCGGTAACGCATTGGGACTTCTGCGATCGTTTAGCGCGCGAATTCCCAAATGTCGAGGTTTGCCCTGATCCGATTTTTTTGCGAGATGGCTTGACCTATACGTCGGCTGGCATCACTGCGGGCATAGACCTCACCCTCGCCCTCGTAGAAGAAGATCACGGGCACCAAACAGCCCTGCGTGTCGCAAGACGACTCGTTATGTTTCTGGTAAGGCCCGGAGGTCAAGCCCAATACAGTCACATGCTGTCGAGGCAGGCAGTCACTTCAGATCCTCTACGTGAACTGCAAGTATGGATGTTCGAAAACCTCAAAGAAGATCTTAGCGTTGAAAGTCTTGCCGATCGTATTGGCATGAGCGCCCGTCACTTTTCCCGTGTCTGCCAACGGGAGATGAATATGAATCCCGGTCAGTTCGTCGATCGGATGAGAGTTGAGGCCGCCCAACAGATGATCGATAGCTCCTCTATGGGACTGAAGGAGATCGCAGATGCGTGTGGCTTCCGATCAGCAGATTCAATGCGCAGGACTTTTCTTCGCGTCATCGGCATCACTGCCGGAGACTACACGGAGCGTTTCAAAAGGGTGCCTAAATGATATCGGGCTGATCTCCGAAAGTGTCGCGAATGTGGTGAAATGGGGTCAAAAGAGTTTCACAACAATTAAGATAAAGCGATTGGGGTAAAAGGGTTTGCGACACTTCCAGAGTAGAGTCGATTCGCAATCGGGAATCATCCGATCAGCAGACGATTGAACTCCGGCGCTCCTTGTAGCCCGTTAGATCTCACCATAGAGGAAATGTTATGTCTGACCTGCCCGCCGTACCACTGACAATCGAGGGTTCGAGTGTCCTGCATCAGATGTTCCACTTCGATTGGAAGAGCTGGCGGAATCTCGATCCCTCCAAACGGCCCGCCATCGAAGCGGAGCTCGTAGAGCTGTTCACGCATTGGCAGCAACCAGGTGGACGCCCGTCCTCCGCGCTGTTTTCTCTTCTGGGGCACAAGGGGGATCTCTTGTTTCTTCACTTCCGCGACGATTTCAAAGAACTGAATCGTGTCGAGCTCGAATTGTCTCAGACCCGCTTCAATGACTATTTGAGACCATCACATTCCTACCTTTCGATGGTGGAACTCGGGCTGTATGAGTCATCTGCAAAGACGTATGCGAGTCTTGCGGAAAAGGGCTTGCAACCGGGGACACCCGATTGGGATGTAGGTGTTCGTGAGGTCGTGAACCGTCAATCAACCGCAATGGCGCAGCGTCTTAATCCAGCCATACCAGACACGAGATACGTCTGCTTTTACCCGATGGATCGCAAGCGCGCTGAGACGGTCAATTGGTATACCCAGTCCATGGCCGAGAGGCAGCGAATGATGCATGAACACGGCCTAATCGGGCGTCGGTACGCCGATTCGGTTCGCCAAATCATTACCGGGTCTATCGGCTTCGACGACTGGGAGTGGGGTGTCGATCTTTTCGCAGACGATCCTCTTATCTTCAAGAAACTCATCTATGAGATGAGATTCGACCAAGTGAGTGCAGTCTACGCCCTATTCGGTGAGTTTTTCGTCGGAGTGCGTCTGCCTGTGGGCGATTTAGGCTCATGGCTCACAGGCAAGCTTCTATGACGTTCTAGGCCAAAGCCCTAATCATCATCCGGAGGCTTGCTCTCGGACGCCCTTCACAGAGAGACGCGGCGTCCGACTGCTGGTACGTCTTGAAACTTCCGAATCGGGTTTGTAGTTGTGACTTCCGGCGAGCTCTGCCCCTAAACTCGGACCATCGAGCGGGACCGAATACGCAGTACCCTGATGCCGATCGTCAGAGATCACGGTTCAGCCTAGTTACAGAGCCGTGGTCAGGCGCTCCCGAAGAGAGCTTGCTCGAAACTAAGGCGAGAACAGAGATCTCTACGGGGCTCGTAGACGCGGAAAAGATAGAGCACAATAGCCGCGCTCGCCTGAGAACAAACCTCTGGGAGGCCGCTATTGTATCCATTTACAACAATCAAAGACTTGCTGTGGCTCATCTGATATTTGACGGCGCGGACGACATCGCGCGAGACTGGCTTCGTCGGGTTTTAGGCTTCTGCGCTATGATGTTTCCCTTCGGAAAGCCGGTTGCGGAACTCAGCGCTGGCGCGATCCAAGTCATGGCACAGTGGTACGCTCCATCCCGGACCTTAGTACCGCTGATTCCACGCTACAGTTTTGTAGTTCTGTGCGCCGCGATCGCACCTGCTTTAACCCGTTTTCCAAGACGAAGTTTGGGGGTAGACGGCCATGCTCACCGAGATGCGGAAGACCGGAGTCGAGGTCGTTGGCGACATTCCTTGGGGGACACACTTTTGCCTCTTCTACGAGGCAAGAGCGGATCTCCTCGAAACACTAGTCTCCTACTGCAAAGCTGGATTAGAGAACCATGAGTTCTGCCTGTGGGTGGTTGCCGAACCTCTTAAGGGGGAAGACGCCAAGCAAGCATTAAAACGAGCTGTTCCACAGCTCGATCAATACCTCGCTGACCATAGCATAGAGATTGTCGCGGCTCGCGACTGGTATCTCCAGGACGGAACGTTTGATCTCAACAGAGTGGTTCGCAGTTGGAACGAGAAGCTCGCGAGCGCATCGGCCAGGGGCTACGACGGCGTAAGAGTGACCGGAGATACAGCCTGGCTTGAAAAGAAGCATTGGAAGGACTTCTGTGAATACGAAGAGTCAATCAACCACGCGGTCGCCAATCAGCGTTTGGTGGTGCTATGCACGTACCCGCTTGCCGCATGCGGATCTGCTGAAATTCTGGATGTGGTGCGAACACATCAGTTTGCAGTGACAAAACGGCGTGGAAGTTGGGACGTTATCGAGACCGCCGGGCACAAACAAGCTAAGGCTGAAATCAAGCGCTTGAATGAGGAACTTGAACAACGTGTCCTAGAACGGACCAGTCAACTGACGGTCGTCAATAGGGCGCTGACAAAGGAAGTACTCCAACGTCAGCGCGCCGAGGAAGCCCTGCTTCGCAGCGAAGCCTACTTGGCGGAAGGGCAGAGGCTAACTCACACAGGCAGTTGGGCATGCAACATCGTCACACGAGAGATACGCCACTCTTCCGAGGAACACTCCCGCTTGTTTGGCTTCAATCCAGAGAGGGGGGTCCCTTCATTCGATGAATTTTATCAGCGCATTCATCCGGACGATCGAGACCGGGTTACCGAAACTCTAGAGAGGGCAAGCTGCGCAGGAACCGATGTCGAGGCGCAATTCCGAGTCGTTCTTCCCGAAGGAACGACGAGATATTTGCACGGAGTGGGTCATCCTGTCGTCAAGCCGTCTGGCAGCTTCGGCGAATTCGTGGGTATCTTGATGGACGTGACCGAACGAAAGCGGGCGGAGGCGCTGCGTGACGGAGAGAGTCGCATCTTGGAGATGATAGCGCGGGATGATCGGCTGGAGGAGATACTGGACAACTTAGTGCGCGTTCTGGAAACCCAATTCGCGGGCTTGCTTTGCTCTGTCCTGCTCCTCGACGAGGACGGGCAGCACACGCGGCATGGCGCCGCCCCCAGCCTGCCCGAGCCCTACACCAAGGCCATCGACGGCCTTTGTATCGGACCGAAGGCGGGATCATGCGGTACCGCCATGTACCGCAGAGAACCTGTTGTGGTTGCCGACATTCTCCATGATCCGCTCTGGGAGCCGTACCGAGGCGTGGCCGAGACCTATGGGTTCCGCGCCTGCTGGTCCACTCCCATACTTGCGCCTTCGGGAAAGGTGCTGGGCTCGTTTGCCATGTATTACCGCGAACCGCGCAGTCCGAGCCCGGCTGAGACCCGCGCCCTGGAAATGGCCACCCACCTCGCCGGCATTGCCATTGAACGGAAGCAGGCGGAAGAAGCTTTGCGCCAGGCTCAGGCGGAGCTCGCTCACGTCAGCCGCGTGACCACCATGGGGGAGCTGACTGCCTCTCTGGCGCACGAAGTGAATCAGCCGATTGCCGCGGCCATCACGGACACGAGAACCTGCTTGCGTTGGCTGACGCGCGATCAACCCGATTTGGAAGAGGCACGCGAAGCTGCGTCGAGAATTGTCAAAGACGCTACCCGTGCGGCGGAGATCATCAGTCGAATCCGCCAGCTCTTCCAGAAGGGTACTCCGCAACGGGAGTTGGTGGACGTAAACGAAGTCATTCGAGAAATGATCGTCTTATTGCGCGGCGAGGCAACGCGATACGCGATTTCGTTTCGTACCAGTCTTGCCGCCGATCTTCCTCAGGTCATGGCGGATCACGTGCAATTACAGCAGGTTTTAATGAATCTCATGATGAATGCCATCGATGCGCTGAAGGATGTCGATGGGACGCGGGAGCTCGATATCAAATCGCGGACAGCCGAAAACGAACAACTTCTGCTGTCTGTTAGCGACACGGGCGAGGGG
>DASYBJ010000275.1:0-5577 GCA_036500845.1 Acidobacteriaceae bacterium | reverse complement strand
ACGCGCTCGGCGACAGCCTCGTTCGCGCGGAAGGTTCCGGCCTGGCGCAACATAGCATCCACCAGCGTGGTCTTGCCGTGGTCGACGTGCGCGATGATAGCGATATTTCGAATAGGGGTACTCATGGACGCAGACTTCCTTTTCTTCCTAGCCGCTGATTCCGTTGTTTCTCAAGATTGTTCCGTTCACTGCTTCGCTTGACGCGCTGGCTGGAAGGCAAGCAGGACAACAAGAACCATTCTTAGTCTATCAGTGCAGCAAGATCCAGGCAGCCTTGCAGCCGGTTAGCATGACCCCGTTCACATATCAGCGAGAGACCTATCCGATTTTTCCAGCGGCTGCTTGTCCGCCGATCCTTCGTTGAATTCGAAGCCCAACAGCCAATTCGAGCTGCTGACGACGCGGCGCGGGCCTTAGGCCTGCTCCAAAAATGCATAGAGCCCGGAAAATTCTCGAGCAATATGGGCAAAGCGGATCTGGCGGCTCAACATCTGCAGAGTACGTTGGGGCCTGCACATCCGGATGCCCTCATTGCGATGCAGCTTGCAAAATCTGGCCCTCCGCATGGATAGATCCGACTTTGTCGTGGCAAGCATCCGGACAAGAGTCTCACCCGGTGATTCAAAAGGTGGTAATACCGACTCCCGTTAAGGTCCTCAAAGGAGCAGTACCTCCGCTTAGGAGCGGGCGACGCGCTCAGCGGACATATTATAGGTAGACCAAATCTCGGTTCGAGACGCTCAAACATCAGGGTAACGAATCAGAAGTTTTCCAGCAGGAACACGTTGGCACTGTTGTTGTCTTTGACTATGGCTAAATGACGACCATCGGGAGATGGGACCGCCCACTCCAGATCCCCATTCTGGGATGACAGCATCGTTCTCACTTTGCCCTCGAAGCCGACATTCAATAGAGCCTGTGCACCCCTTGTGTTGCGAGCGGCGGTCCACAAGCTATTGCTGTCCGCAGCCCAATCCAAGCCATAAATCTCTGCCCAGCCTGGCACAGAGATATCCCGGTTCGATCCCTTTTTGAGTGAGAGGATCCGAATTCCGAATTCTTTCGATGCGGCGCGGTTTTTGGCCCAAGCGATGTACTTTCCATTAGGTGAGAGGCACCAATCGAAATTGTCGCCGTCGATCTCCGCTGCCCGTAGTTCCGCGCCTTTTCCTTTCAGCGGATCGAAGATAAAGAAGGTCTGACGGCTTGCTTCAATCTTGCTATAGATACAGAGGGTGGAGGGAAGCCGCGCACATTCAATGTCCCAGATGCCAGAATCTTCGAGCACAAACGCAGACGGCCCACCCGCGAGTGGCACTCGCATCACCTGGGCGTTGTTGGACGGTCCGCCCGGTTTGGCACGGACTACATAAAGCATGTTTAAGCCGTCCGGACTCGATCGAGGCATGTAGAGATCATTCTCTCCTCCGACGAGCAACTCGGGCTGAGTCGCACTGATGGATTGCCTAAAAATGTGGAATGGACCGTCACGATTGGAATAGAAGAGGACTGCCTTGCTATCGGGTGTCCATGAGGTTGCGTAATCTAATCTCTCGTCCAAGGTCAGGCGATGGGTTGTGCTGAGTCCTTTCCCACTGCGCTCCAAATCTGAAACGTAAATATCCGGCTGTGGAGCGTGTCTTCTTAAGGCGATGCGCTTTCCATCACTGCTGAGACTGAGTTGAACCGCGATCCCTCGACCACTCGTGAGCCGTGTTGGGGGTGCCGTCGGTTGCGCTGTTTCGGAGTCGAGTTGGGCCCTCCATAGGTTTGTATCCTGCTGATTGGGGCGTGGCTCTCGCAGAGGGTAGATCAACCGGCCATCGGGCGTCCAACCGAGCGCAGCCCCACCCCGAGGCAAACCTCTGTCTCCCTGGTATCGAACGACGACAGTTCGCCCATTTCTAAGATCAAAAACTTCGATCAGGGTATCGGGTCCACTGCGGCTCGTATAGTACCTGGTTTTTGTCCTGGAATAAGCGAACCGTTTTCCGTCAGGAGCCCAAGCCGGCTGACTGAAGTTATATTCCTCACTGCTAATCAACCGTCTGGCTCCATCCCCATCCGCATGCATCAGCCAAATTTCCTGGCTAGCAGCGGCTTGTTTCACAAAGATTATTTGAGAGCCATCCGGCGACACTGATGCGGAGGCGCCTTCATTCGTGAGTTTCCGCTTTGTGCCGCCCATGACCGATATCTCCCACAGACCGGGCGGTCTTTGGGAATCCTCCACCCAGGAGACGATCAAGTGGATACTGTCTGGGAACCAACTCTCCGCAATCGGATCAAAGCCTTTCGGCAGAGGCACCGAATGCGTTTCGCCGTTATCCACCTGTCGTAGGTAGAAACCAGTTGAATCGGTGTAGGCTAGATATTTGCCATCGGGCGAGATTACGCCGCTGGTCACTGGCGTATCGTCAGGATTCGCGGTCAACCGCCGTTCGCTCACTGCAGGCTGATGCGCGGGACGGCGCCATAATCCGATGCTCGGCAACCCTCCCAAGCGGGTTCGGACCAAGTGGCTATTCTCGAATACCAAGGTGATGGCGGCTAAAACGAGAACGGCGGTGAGAGCTGCTGCCGTCCTGAGTTTCCATCGGCGCACAGGCGGATCAGGCTTTAAAGTCGGCGTTGCCGCTTCAGCAACAGCCGGCATTAGGGGACTTTGGATTTCAGTCACCCGTGATCCATCGGCCGCCCACTCCACTACAGCGACAAAGCGATAGCCGATCTTGGGCAGGGTCTCGACGAACTTTGGATTCTCAACTGAGTCTTCGAGCGCCTGCCGGAGTTTCCTCACTGCCGTGTTCAGGCCGTGTTCAAAGTCAACAAACGTGTCTTTCGGCCAAAGCGCGGAGCGCAGTTGTTCGCGCCTTACCACTTCTCCGTTCGCCAACAGGAGAATACGCAACACCTGGAACGGCTGCCCCTGAATAGGAACGTTGAGGCCAGACCTTTGAAGTTTGCCGCTGCCCAGATCAACATTGAAGCGGTCAAATCTTGCTCTGGCTGCAGGTGAGTCGTTTGTGGTCAAAAGAACGCCTCGTCAACCCGGCCACAGAGTATAACCCAATCTCTCAACTACCAGGGAGAAGTTTACCTGCCGCGCTAACGTCCACATTACGCGATAGTTAAGTGACTCACCCTCAGTTCACCTCCAATTTACCCGCCATGCATTGATCGCTTTCGCAAGTGGGACGACTATTTGCCCATAGTTGCAAGGAACGCCGGATAACGGACCTCAGATACCGATGTTCCCTGGACATCAATGATCCCAAGGAGGATTTGTGAAAGGCAATTCAACACCAATCAATTCGATAATTCTCACTCTGATGTTGATTGTTTGCTCCGCCTCGACATCAGCCACCCTTGCACGCGCGCAGTCGAACTCTTCTGCTGATTCCGAAGTGCACAAAGGGTGCTCAAACCGAACACTTCTCGGTGATTACGGATTCCAGATCGAAGGGACGCTCTTTGGCCCGAATTACTCGTTACGCACTCTGACCCTGACTCGCTTTCACGGAAACGGTAATTTGACAGAGGTGGACCACGTCGTTCTCAATGGCGTGCCTCCAGATCAGGAGTGGAGGCCGACCAGCGGGACCTATAGCGTCAATCCGGATTGCACTGGATCAGCTTCGATCGCAATTGCCCCCGGTGCCCCACCGCTCAACTACCACTTCGTCGTGGTCAACCATGGTCAGAAAATTCTTCTTGTGGTCGACGGTGATGCGATCAATGGAGTCGCTTATAGAGTTGATTGAGCGCCGGCGGTGATGCGGTCAGGCGGCGAATCGGTCAGTATCGGATTCGCGAGATTCCTTACGTCGGTAGTTCGTCGAGAACCTGCGTACGAACCGCGCCTTCTTCCAGGGCGCGATGAATGGCATCGGAGACCCGGAGAGCATTGGCTGCGATTGTCAGGGCGGGATTCGTGGCACCACTGGTTGGCATGAATGAAGCATCGGCTATGAAGAGATTGGCGAGGCCGTGCGCGTGGCAATCGCGATCAACCACGCTTGTGGCGGGATCATGCCCCATGACACATGTGCCGCAAGGATGGCCGAAGTTAAGCTCGACATCATGCGACAGAAAGAACATACGAGACTTCCCCAGTCGCTCGGTCAAAAGATTCCGAAAACGAGTCACGCGATCACGTAGTTCATCCTTGATCGTGTATACGATGCGGACGCGATCGGCTTCATTTTCGTCGATCAACACGCGATTGTCAGGGTAAGGTAGATCCTCGATAAGGCAAGAGAATAAAGTCCCGCAACCAAAAAGCAGGACTGCTAAGGCCGCCGGTATTCGCAATAAGGGTCGAATAATTCGTAGACGCCTGAACGCGCTGTGGTCGAACACACGATAGAAATGTACCAACAGATCCCCATACTCGACCTCGAATCCTGTCGATTGCACCGATCCGAAACGTTCGCCGTTGACGCGATAGAGATCACGAAAGCCAATCGATTTGCGCGGTCCCGAGCCTGCCAGTCTCCTGCTCGGCCAAATAGCAAGTCGCTGCATTGCGTGGAACATCAGATTGCGGCCGACCAGGCCGGAACGATTCGCTAAGCCGTCGGGCCAATGCTCGCTGCGAGAGTCGAGTAACAGTTTTGGTGTATGGATGGCACCCGCTGCCAATATGAAGACCTTCGCTTGGACTGTGATTTGGTCTTCTCCCTGAAGTAGTACCGCGCCTGTCACGCAATCTGGGGAGCTTTCAAGTCGCAGAACCTCAGTGCGTGCCAATATCGTTGGCTGCTTACGCCCGCCCGCGAGCACCGACCGGACGTCAGCTTTGCAGTCCTTCTGACACTGTCGGCCAATGCATTCGTCACATCCCGGGCGATAGCGAATGCCGACATGCAGCCGGTAAGGGTGCATCCCCCTCTTTTCAAAGAAGTCAAAAAAGTCGGTCTCGGGGGGGCCAAGTGGCGGAGGTTCCCGAAGATGGCGCACATCATCCGCATTCAGTGGATCAGCGGTGCCGGCAACATGCATCATCCGCTCAGCCTGTTCGTAGTAGGGAAGAAATCCCTGATAGCTGATTGGCCATCCGTCGGTAGGATGGGGCAGGTCGGGGAGCGTATCCATGTCGTGACGCTCAAAACGTTCGAGCGCTGCAGCGTACAAATTCGTACTGCCGCCAATTCCACTTCCAAATGGACCCAACCAGCGTTTCAGGACTCCATCAACTTCGAAGGCGCTCACGGTGGGCCACTTGCCCTGCGCCAGAAGATGGTCAGAATGATCCGTGTCCGAATGAACGCGTAGGGAGGAAAGCTCTTCGTGGCCGCGCTCAATGAGCAGCACGTCATATCCCGAGTCGGCGAGTGCGCGTGCAGTCACGCCGCCCCCAAGGCCAGCTCCTATGATGATGACGTCCCACAATCCGCTGTAATCTTGCAAATCCAATTTTGGCAACATATCTCGAGTCCGACTTAAGCCGGTTAGGCGGCCGTTCTTGTATTTTGCAGATCGTTTGTAAAGGCTGAAGAACTCTCAGCGAGCCATTTCTTGGAATACTTCCAAGAGAAATCCTGTGGATACGGACTAAATCAAAGTCATACGCTC
>DASYBJ010000274.1:0-5163 GCA_036500845.1 Acidobacteriaceae bacterium | reverse complement strand
CTACGATATCGAAGCATACGCCCATGATCCGGCTAACCCGGGTCCTCGATTTAGAGGACCGGTTGGACTGGATGGGTTGTATAAAAATGGAGAATTAACTCGCCACGGTCTTGCTTGGTACCTTGAGGGTTGCCCTCGGGTCTACGCGGTTAAGGGTATTTGGCGGAACGGCCACACGTTAGTGCTGGACAGACTCGTTCTCGGACAAGGGTTACCGCCCGAGCTATATCTCCTCAAGTTTCTCTACACCTTCGAGAAAGTTACAGCCGCCAAAATCAACCCCGATTGGTGGCGTTTTTTGCTCGCTATAACTTCTCTAAGGCGAGAGATCTAAAATTGTCTACGACGGGTGCTCGATTTCCCTTCCGGACGGCAATACCAATTTCCGACATTGGTATCTTGTCCGCAATCTCACAAGCGACTACCGAAGCAAAGCTATGTTTGACTGTCGATGCGGGCAGAATGGCGACACCCGTGTCCGAATCGACGAGTGAGATCAGCGTGGGCATCCCTCCTGCAGTCTGGCGAACCTTTGGGATAATACCGGCATCGCGAAGCATCCCGGAGATTAGATCGTGAAATCCCGGGGCATAAGTGCGCTCATACATCACGAAGTCTTGGTCCGACAATTCGTGTAGGCGCACCCTTTTTTTCTTTGCCAGTTTATGGGACGAGGGTACGACGAGCACGAACGGTTCGCGATGCACCGTGACTACCTCCAGGTCGGAGTGCCCACCGATGGGAAGGCGCAAAAATCCAATATCGAGAGATCCGGCCTCCAGCATCCGGATTTGATCCATTGTGAGGATATTGCGAAGGGAGAGTTCTACTTCTGCATTCCGCTCTCGAAACTGACGAACGATTGTAGGCACAATCTCATTGCCAGCAGTCGATATGAATCCGATCCTCAAAATCCCCAGCTTCCCGTTGGCCGCTAGCTTTGCCTTATGAACAGCTTGGTCGAGTCGTGAGAGGGCTCCGGTTGCATCCTCGCGAAAAGCAACACCAGCCGCAGTGAGTGCCGTTTTGCGCCGGTTGCGCTCGAAGAGCCTCACTCCAATCTCATCCTCAAGGGCTCGTATTTGAAGACTGAGTGCGGGTTGACTGAGATGAATCATCTCCGCCGTCCGACCGAAGTGCAGAGTCTCTGCAATCGAGAGAAATGATCGAATCTGGCGAAGTTCCATTAGTTTACCCCATTTGAAGTTTTTATTACAGAACACAAAACAAACAGTTTCAACAATTCAAAGGTAGAACGTTAATTTCCCGATGCATGAAGAATCCGATACGTATCAATACAAATTTCTATCTGCGGTCACTCTAGGGTAGCCGCCGCCAGCCCCATCGAAATGCAGCTCAGATCGATGACTTAAGCGCTAACGGCGCCATCCCGTATACCCAGCACCTGGAAGCGGCAGTCACGGGAGGCAGACGGTGAGTAAAGTTATTAAAAACCAGTTTCAGCCGTTGCAAAAATTCAAGAAACCTATTTTGCAGAATTGCCTGCTCGCGCGGCGAATGCCGAGAAGGCAAGCACGGAAACTAAAACTAATGTCTTCATTCTTTTGTCTTGATGGAGCTGTATGTCTGGCGCCCTGCTGCCGTCGCGTGAACGGCAGACAGGAAATTAACCTCGCCAAGCATACGCCAAGGCCTGGGACATCTGCGGTCCCTGCTTCGCCTGGTCTTCAAGAAATATTCATACTCAATGGTAACAGGGAACGCAGATGTCCCTACACAACGAGTAATGTTGTCTCCACTGATGAAGAACGCTTCCTAGTCTCTATGCGGATACGGAGTGAGTTTTACCAGCACGCAGCCGGCGAACGTCTTGGAGCAGAAGCTCGGCCTCTGGCTGTCGCGAACCCGAGAAAAGGATCGTTCTACCGTTCCGAGGCCGTTCAGCATTTTTATTGGAGGCTTTGTCCGTAAAGACTCGGTCGACGCTAAGGTGATCGAGCTGTCGCTCCGGATTCTGGTCATAACTGCTGACCCGGACGTATCCGATGCGTCGACCTTTGCTGGACATGAAACCGCGTTTTGTGTCAGGAAGGTCTAAGCGTGCTGGACGATCATTGGTGAGAACCGAAAATCCCGCGGTTGGGGTTCACGTCTTGGAGAATGTAGCTCAGAGGGCGTGAAGCCGTGTCATTACCATGGGCTCGGCGAGCTTTCCCTCGATAGCGGTCAGCATCTTCTTTGTATAGGGCTGGTCCAGATGGAGCCGGTGCACCTCTTCGGATGAGAAAATCTCAAAGAAGATGAGCTTGTTGGGCTCGCCCTCCAGGGAAGTTGTATGCATGGCCTCACACCCCGGCTCCTTCAGAGTTTGCCGGAGCGCTTCGGCAAAGATCTCTTTCGCCTCTTCCAGGAATTCGGGCAATATATTCAATTCAGCAAGTAGGTAGATTTTTTTATCAGCCATTGTTTCTCCTAGGTTGATGACCTGTCGATTCGTTCATTGAAATCCGGAGAAGGATTGTACTCCCCGGATTTCGTGTTGTTTCAGTTGGAATAAGACTCATCCTTCGAGCCAATCACTCGGCGTTGCCTTACTTACCCAAACCGTAGCGAGAGGCGGCCTTCTTCGTTTGCGATGCTTGAAACATCTTGATCCTCGTGGCATCGAACGTCTCCCAGAGCGAGGCGTCTTCAACCGAAGGAAGGGTTACTGTTTCACCCTTGTCCAAGCCGGCAAGAGCAGCGTCCACACAGTCCTCCGCCGACATGACCGTCGCTGCGTCGAGATTCTCGACACCGATCCCAGCGACCTCAAAAATTTCGGTAGCCGTGTTCGCTGGCAGCACGAGCTGCACCCGAATCCCAGTTTTTGCAAGTTCATCGCGCAGCCCGATCGTGTACAACATGACGTGAGCTTTCGTTGCGCTATACGAAGTGCTGAAGGGCAAGGCGAAGAAGGAGAGCACGGAGCCGACATTGACTAATGTTCCGCCGTTGCGCTGGATGAAGGTCGGCAAAATCGCCTGGCTCAGGTAGGTCACTGCCTTGGCGTTCAGATCCATCTGGCCCTCAATCGCCTCAACAGGGGTGTCGGCTGAGGGCTTGATGACGGCGGTACCGGCGTTGTTGACGAGAACCGTAATTCGTTCATTCGCCGCAAGGGCGCTGCCGACTCTCTTGAGCTCCTCGTCATTTCCAAGGTCCGCGACGAGGGCTTCGGCTTTGACCCCATACTTCTGCTCCAGTTCCTCGGAAAGCGCACCGAGCCGGTCTTTTCGCCGCGCCACTAGAACCATATCGTAGCCGCGCTTGGCAAAACGATCTGCATAGATCTTGCCGATTCCTGAGGAAGCCCCCGTGACTACGGCTACTCCCTTATCCTGATTGCTCATTTTAATCTCTTTTGGTTGATCTTCTTAGATTCAGCATGATGTCCATCATGCTAACGCTGTGGCAGAATGATGCTCGTCATGCTCTATGTCAAGAGAAAAAGAAAGTTTACCCAGAGTTTCCTCTAGCCATTTCGCAGCTTGGCAATCTGCTGAGAATGACGTATATCATGCTGGTAGCGCCTATTTTTATCCAGGAGACAGACATGGGATATTCCGCAACCGATACAGCTAAAAAACATCAGCAAATTCTTGACGAGTCGATTCGACTTTTTCGCCAGAAAGGTTTTTCTCGTGTCAGCGTCAACGAAGTGATGAAGGCGGCCGGCTTGACCCACGGTCCTTTCTACAATCATTTCGCCTCCAAGGAAGCACTCATGGCAGAGAGCCTTGCGCGTGAAGTACAACGTTCCATCGGCGACTTTGATGATTTGCCCGCCTCGGAAGCAGGCAAGGCCGAGTACGCTGACCATTACCTGAGTGAGGAACACCTGAAGGATTGCATGGACGGCTGTGCCGTAGCCGCTCTCTCTGCCGAAGTTCGCCAGGAAAACGAAGTCCGCAGCGCCTTCACGGCTCAGATCAAAAATCTCATACAAAAGCTGGCAACCCGCTTCCCTTGGAAATCTCGCAGGTCCGCCCGCGGAGAAGCCATCCACTGGTACACGTCCATGATCGGGGCTATCGTTTTGGCAAGAGCCGTCGACGACGAAAAATTCGCGAGGGAGATCCTAGGCGAAGCACGCAAACGCATCGGGTGATTGCCTACCTGCCATTGAGTAAGCGAACTTACCAGGCCGCGATCATGACATTCTTGATGCCTACAAAAACCAGGAGCTTTATGCATGGTTCTTGCAACACATGCGAGTGCTGAAGTAGCGGTTTGGTATTCTGAGCTGATAGCCAGCTCCGTTCAACAGCTTAGTAAGCTCATTTATCGCGGAAAAAGTCAATTTGGAAACTCACAGTCAATAGTTAGCCTTCCCTAACTCTACCCCACATAACCCCTTTTATGTTTGACTATTTCGGCTGGCGTTTCTGATGCGTTTTCAGTACGCTGCAACGCCAATTGTCAGAGTGTGCATTGGCCTTTTTTCAAAGCTGATCCGTTCCGAGTTCCGGCGCTTATACCGTTCTCGGACCCGAAGCGGCCAAGTGTTTCTTTGAATTGTCCACTGTCGCGATTCGGAACAAGAACACCCGGACCGCATACAACCAGGCAATTGGCCAGTTCCAGGATTTGTGTAGTCAAGCAGGTTTCGGGCACCTGGAAGATATCGTGCAGATCCATCTCGCAGCCTATATCGAAAGCCCAAAGGGCTCCCGCGACCCATCAAGCGGCACATGGCCTCCTGGATGTTGTTTTCCTGGCTGACCCAAGAAGGGATCCTGACCATAAATCCGGCTGGGGAGGTAAAGATCCAAAGGTAGGTATTGTCAGTCGCTTCATAGCGATTCTTCTTTTGGCGCTTGGAGCTCAAGCTTACGGGGCTACAGAAGGCGAAGGGGCAACAATCAAAGGCACCGTGGTCCTGGATGGCGTGGACGGCCAGGCAGTGGCCAATGTGCAGATCCTGGATTCAGCGCATACAGGTGGTCCGTGGGCTTCTGAAAGTGATGGTAGCTTCACGCTGAGCTATCCGAAAAGAAAACCTGGGGAAAAAGTGCGGCTGAAACAGGGCCGCTCATGTGCGCAGGCATTACCACCTTTAATGCTCTCCGGCACAGCGGGGCTCAGCCTGGCGACACGGTCGCCATTTTGGGCGTGGGCGGACTGGGCCATCTTGGGGTGCAGTTTGCCGCAAAAATGGGC
>DASYBJ010000273.1:0-41318 GCA_036500845.1 Acidobacteriaceae bacterium | reverse complement strand
AGATCCATTGCCATGAATAGGGTCGGAATGACGGCGTCGCGCGGCGATCGTGTTTCCAAATTTTTCTTCGAACATGGTCTGAGGCCGTTCGCGACCGCCGGCTTTTTCGTCCTTGTGGCTTTTTTGTGGACGCTTTTGCTGCAGCACACTTTCCCGTATCCTTTTCTCTTCCTCTTCTTTGGTGCGGTAATGGGGAGCGCGTGGTTCGGGGGAACCATTGCGGGATTCCTCTCCGTTGTCTTCTCAACACTCACCATTGCATATTTCTTTGTCCCTCCGCTTTACTCCTGGTCCATTGACACAACCGCAGAGTCGTATTTCATCGCCTTCATCGTCAGCGCCGCGACGGTGAGCTGGGTAAGCTCCGCCAAGAAGAGGAGCGAGACCGTTATCCGCGAAGCGCGTGATCAACTCGAGCAAAGAGTTCGGGAGCGAACGGCCGAGCTTCAGAAATCCTACGCAGAGATTCAGGAGAGCGAGCGCCAGCTCAGGGTCCTGACCGACGCCATCCCGCAACAGATATGGAGTGCCACGCCAGACGGCAACGTGCAGTACTGCAATCAACATCTGCTGACGTTTGTAGGCCGTGCGATGGAAGAGATGGACGGCGAAAACTTCTTTTCGATTGTGCATTCCGAGGATTTGGACCTCTTCCGGGAAGCTTGGGAGACTGCATTCGCGTCAAGGAGCAGATTCGAAGGAGAGTGGCGCATCCAAGGTGCGGATGGCCATTACCGCTGGTTCCTGGTGCGCGGAGTACCTCAGGAATCGAGCGACGGCCAGATCGCCCGTTGGTACGGAACGCATATTGAAATCGAGGAGCGGCACCGCGCTGAACAGGCATTGATCGCCGCACAGGCGGAACTTGCGCATCTATCCCGCACGCTGAGCATGGGTGAACTGGCCGCGGGAATCATGCATGAAATTAACCAACCGCTTACCGCGGTAGTGACACATGCCTATGCTTGCCGGGAGTGGCTGAACATGGCTCCAGCGAACCTGAAGAAGGCCTCGTTAACAGCGGAGAGAATCATCCACGAGAGCACCCGGGCCAGTTCGGTTGTTGCTCGCGTCCGTGCCCTCTTTCAGAAGGAGCCTCCATGCAAGGAGCGCTCGGATCTCAATCGGGTGATAAAAGATTTCGTGCGTCTCTTGCGGGATGAAGCGATCCGCCGCAATGTGAATGTCCGAACCGAACTCGCCAAAAATCTCCCACGCGTCGAGGTTGACCGCGTGCAGATAGAACAGGTGCTCCTCAACCTCGCAATGAACGGCATGGACGCGATGGAGGAGACGCACTCTTCTAAGGAGCTCCTCATTGCATCCTCGCTCAACGATGCGAGGGAAGTCCTGATACGCGTCGAAGATTGCGGGCCCGGCATTCATCCCGGCGTTGCGAGCAAGATCTTCGACCCATTCTTCAGCACGAAGCCAAACGGGATCGGCATGGGGCTGGCAATCAGCCGGTCGATCATTGAAGCTCACGAGGGACGGTTGTGGGCGACACCTCGGCCGGCGGGAGGTTCCGTCTTTCAATTTACAATTCCGGTGCAGCCATGAGTTCGCCGACTCTGCATTCCGACCTGACTGTCTTCATCGTGGATGATGACGAGTCCATCTGCGAGGCAATTTGCAATCTGCTCGATTCAGTAGGTTTGCGAGGAGAGCCCTACCACTCAGCTCAAGACTTTGTACGTAGCGGGCGTAGCAGGGACCCCGGCTGTCTGGTACTTGATTTCCGGTTACCCGGAATGACAGGGGTGGAATTCCAGGATGAATTGGCAAAAGCGGGCGTCAACATGCCTATCATCTTTATGACTGCACACGGCGACGTCCCTATGGTCCGGAAAGTCATGAAGGCGGGCGCAATCGAATTCCTCACCAAACCATTCCAGAAACAAGAGTTGCTGACCGCAATCCACCAGGCTTTCGATGGGTTGCATGCGCGGCGCGATGAGCTAGCCGCCAACCGTTCTGCGAGCGCCTGTTTCCAGAGGCTCACCCCACGAGAACGGGCAGTGATGGAGATGATGACGGCCGGGCTCCTGACAAAACAGATCGCGGCACATCTGAACCTCAGCGAAGTAACCGTTAAGATGCATCGCCGGCACGTCATGGAAAAGATGCAGGCTGACTCGCTCGCGAGTTTGGTCAGGATGGCCGACCGGGTCAAGAGAAGCCGCCGGCTCTGATCGTCAAAGATGCTTGCAAAGATGCTTGATAGATGGTCCGAAATCGAAAGCCGATTAGTTGGACGGTCAGGCCATAAGCACAGCAGGACCGTTCCCGACGACCTATACCAAGGTATAGCTTGTTTTGTTTCAGCCGCTTACCTAGTCTTGCAGAAAGCGTGCCAACCGAAAACGCAGGCGCGATCAGTCCCATCGATACTCTGTTATTGGAACGAACCCGTCATGCACGGGCATAAGTTTATCTACCGCATTGATTCAGTTGCTGTCTCACCTAAGGAACTCGACTAGAGCCTTCCTGAGGAAACATCTGTCCGAGCGGTCTGTTCTCCGGTCTACATCTGCCAGGAGATCCAGTTAGCGTTGTTCGCTTCATTTGCAGCGCGGTGCTGATCGTTGAACGGTCACACTACGCCTGCTTGTCATTTTGGTAGCAATCAAATTCAGGAGACAGGAGCACATGATGAAGCCCATTGTGCTGCGGGGGACATCCCTATCCCTCTCGCAGAAATTTTCTCGCTTGGGGACACGCTTGCGTGAACCGGAGTGGCGCCGCTATGGAGCAACTCTGCTGGCCGGCAAGGTTGGGGGAGTGGGATTAACCCTGCTCACTATGATGGCTGTCACCGGCATTTTCTTCTCGAAGGTGCTGGCTGCCGATACGACCGTCAAGGCGGCCGACATCGTGAATCCCGTGAATACTGCATGGACGCTGATCGCGGCCTTCCTGGTATTTGGTATGCAGGTCGGCTTCACCATGCTGGAAGCTGGATTCTGCCGTTCCCGCGAGACGGTTAACGTACTGATGGAATGCATCGTTGACACGTGTCTGTGCGGCATTCTCTTCTACGCCATCGGCTTTGCGTTCATGTTCAGCCATGGCAATGGCTTCATCGGCTACCACTGGTTTTTCCTGCAGGGTGCGCCCGAGACCTACGAATCCACAGGCGTTGCTTTTCTGGCCGTCTGGATCTTCCAGTTCGCCTTTGCCGATACTTGCTCCACGATTACTTCGGGCGCGATGATCGGCCGCACTGGCTTCGTCGGTGATTTGCTTTATTCGTTGGCCGTCTCCGGCTTCATCTATCCGATCATCGGTCACTGGGCCTGGGGTCCGGACGGCTTCCTCGCTACCATGGGTTCTGCTGGGTACTTCCTCCCGACGCTGGGTTCGAGCTTCCACGATTTCGCCGGATCGACAGTTGTACACACGATCGGAGGCTTTATCGCGCTGGCGGGCTCAATCGTGTTGGGACCTCGGCTTGGCCGCAAGTTTAAACGTGACGGCGGCGGTCCCATGCTGCCGCACGATCTCACGATCGCCGCTTCTGGTGGTTTGATTCTCTGGTTCGGCTGGTATGGCTTCAATCCGGGTTCCACTCTTTCCGCAATGGACTTTGTGGGAATCGGGCGCGTTGCTGCAAACACTACGCTCGCAGCTTGCTCCGCGGGGCTGACTGCTATGTTCTACGCTTATCTCTTCAGCAAGAAGTGGGATGTCGGCTTTACCGTCAATGGCTTCCTCGCCGGCTTGGTCGCCATCACGTGCCCTTGCTACTGGGTCAGCCCGACAGGCGCCATCATTCTCGGCGGAGTCGCTGGAGTGTTAGTGGTGATGGGTGTCGAACTACTGGAGTGGCTGCGGGTTGATGACCCGATCGGTGCGGTTCCAGTCCACGGCTTCTGCGGTATCTGGGGTACGCTGTCTCTCGGTTTGTTTGCCTGCGGTAAGTATGGAGCCTCCGGCCCCAACGGTCCGGACAACTCCGCTGCCTTGAACGGCCTCTTCTATCACGGCGGATTCACACTCCTCAAAGCCCAATTCATCGGCAGCGCCATTGTCACAGCTTCGACCTTCGGGGTCGCAATGCTTGTGATGTATCTGGTCAATCTCACCGGCGCGTTGCGTGTTTCCGAGGAAGGCGAGCTCTATGGGCTCGACTTGCACGAACACGGTATCTCTGCCTATCCCGAGTACGTGATCTCCTCCCTCGCTGCGCCGTCGGGTTTGCCCAAGGACCTCCACGGTCCTGGCATGGTTCCGGCTGTCAAGCGCGAGGCACTTCCGTCAACCGGCGACTGATACGAGAAAGGGGTTTATGACAAAGATCGAGGCAATCATTCGGCCGAACAAGTTCGAGGCTGTGAAAGAGGCGCTTATTCAGGCTGGCACCGAAGGGATGACTCTCTCGGAGGTCCGAGGCCACGGCCGGCAGAAAGGACATACCGAGGTTTACAGGGGACGGGAGTACGAGGTCGATCTGCTCCCCAAGGTTAAGCTCGAAATCGTTGTGCAGGACACCGCAGTCGACAAGGTTGTGCAGGCGATTCTAGATGCTGCCTATACAGGCAAAATCGGCGACGGCAAGATTTTCCTCTATAAGCTTGAGGACGCTATCCGCATTCGAAGCCAGGAAAGAGGCGTCGTAGCAGTCTGACGGTCTCTCGTTCTTACCCAGGGAGAAGTACATGTCATTGATTTCTGCCACTACCCCCTTCGATGCCGTAACAGTCGATACGCGGTCGAAGGGCAGTTCGAGGCTGGCAAAGCGGCTCTGCGATGCCAGCCACTTTCTTCGGGATCTGCGCATTCAGATGCGCTTTGGCGAGCTTACACGCGCACCTTTGCGCTTACTGCGATTCCAAATTTCGGAAGATTTGATGGAATGCGACTGGATAGCGCGTGAACCCGATCCCTGGGACGCCGATTTGCCCTGCAGTGTGGGCCGGCGCCACGCATCGTTACAGGCGCTCAAAGACGCAATCGACGTTCGCAACCTGCTCTTTGATTGCGTGCCTGCTGTGGATACCGCCCTACTGCGGGTCTATCGACCAGGCGCCAATTATGATGAGTTGATCATCACCGGCACATCCGAGAGGAGTGACCGGCACGCGCGCAGCGTCCGTTCTCTGGCCATGCGTGCACAGTTACTCGGGTTCCGCTTCTCGCTGAACGACGGCGTCCTGAATAAACTTCCGCCGGACGCGCAACTGCGTGTCGGTACCTAGGGTTAGTCTCTGAAACAACGCATTATTCCTACCGCGTAGCGAGTTCTGCGTTTACTCGAGTTGCTTCGCAATACGCCGAAGACTGTGCGGAGCGACAAGCGGATTCTACCGCCGTATGCGGTCTTCAGAAGAGAAGGAGAGTTCCATCCATCCGGGAAACATATCGGAGCTCACCTCCTGTCACGTTTGAAAGACATATGTGAACTCAACGAATTAACTGTCCGGCTGAGCTCGTGCGGCTGCGCAAAAACCTGGAACCTTCACGCCCTGGGAAGGGGATACGGTCGGCCGCGATACATGGCCATCGCCTCAACGCCACGGACGTAAATCACTTGCGCGGTCGCATTATCGGTGCCGTCCCTCGCGACGGAGTAATTCACCAGCTCTTGGGCTATCCCTTCGATGTCTTTTGCTTGGGTAGCAATACGGGCAATCTCACGGTCAGTGATAGCCCCATAGAGCCCGTCCGAGCAGAGGACGAGCAAATCGCGCGGGCGGAGCGTCACGGACGTGGTGTCTGCGGTGACAAAGAGTTCGGGTCCGAGCGATCGCGTGAGTACGTGCTTTGCTTCGGAATTTGCGGCTTCTGCGACCGAAACGAGACCGAGCTTACGCTGTTCGTTGACCCACGTGTGATCACGACTGACCGCGACTGCCTGGCCATCCCGGACGTGGTAACAGCGGGAGTCTCCAACATTGGATATCACCGCTTGATCGTGGCGCAACGCGCAAGAGACAACTGTAGTAGCCATGCGTTTCCCACGCCGTTCCGGGCGGAGACCTTCGTCGTGAACCGCTGCGTTCGCGTGCTGGATCAAACGCGGCAACAGGCTCATCAGCGATGTGGAAGCCTGCGCCTCGGAAAACCCCTTAACCATTACCGAAACTGCCTTGGCAGAGGCAACCTCTCCCAGATCCATCCCGCCGACTCCATCGGCGACAACAAACAACCAGCCAAGCGAGCGGGCTTCCTGCCGGGACTTGGGAACAAACGATCCCATCGAGTCTTCGTTGTTCGAGCGAACCTTACCCGCATCGCTGGCTTGGCCAAAGATTATGTCCAACATCGCGCTTTGCCGCCCCGTGTCGTGCGCAACCCAATTATTATCGGAACAATACTTCTGGCCTAGGTATCTGCCCCGGCAGGATACGTTCTGAAAAAATGAAACGCCAGCTGAACGAAATGACGGGCGTTTCCTGTCCGCTTCCGTTACAGATGAAAGCAGTCAAAGTAACCCCCAGGATCGTTGGTGCGTCCAAGCTAGGCGTTGGCGCTGGCGTTAGTTTTCGCCTTGGAGTCCACGAGGACTCCCTTACCCTTCGCTTTCGAGGAGCGCATGAAGTAGAAGGCGCCATAAAGTCCCCAAAGTGCGGCGACAATGAGCGCAGTGATCGGTTCCTTGGCGGTTCCATATCCCATAGTGGGTCCGATCAGATAGAAGGCCATGCATCCCAGATTAGCCAGAAGACCGAAGCCGGGAATCAACAGGTGTTTGAACACGTTGTAGTCCGGGCGCCCCTGGAAGGCCACGATGCAGAGCACGCAGCTCAGCGCATAAAGGATGAAGGTACCGAAGTTCGACGTCAGGGTAGCGGCCAGTAAGGAGTTGGGTAACGCTGCCAGCTTGTCATGGGACATGTACCCGAAGCTTGACAAGATGCCGTGGGGTAAAGCTGCGATCGTAGCGTCGCTGGGAGCGCTGGCGTCACCGAAGACTAGCGTAACGGAGATCACGCCGATGACCGCGGAAATGACCGCCAGGGTCCAGATAGCGCGATGCGGGGTAAGCTTTGTCGCGTGTAGTAGGCCGAAGTGCTCTGGCGCTTCGTCGTCCTGGCCCATGGCATAGGTGATGCGAGCGCCGGTGTTCATGCATGAGAGCGTTGTCCCGATCAGCGCTAGGAACACGGTGACCGCTTCTGCCAGCATGAAGTACCTGCCATGCCCTTGGCCGAGCAGCGCGTCGCCGACCATGATCATCATGTCGCCGATTGGAGCGGCCGAGCCTACTGCGCTTTGCATGGTATAGCCCGAGTTGAGAAAGTAATTTGCTGCGAAATATTCAATGAGGTAACAGACCAAGCCTTGGATGAGCAGCGAAGCGATCACTGCAATTGGGATATCACGTTTGGCATTTTTCGCTTCACCTCCAAGGGAGGTGACCGACTCGAAGCCGACCAGGATGAGGATCGCGACTGTAGCTTGAATCATGACCCAGCTAAAGTTGTGTATGCCGACGACCGAACCAGCAGAGGGGTGAGTAAGGAATTTGCCGGTTGAATCATAAGTAGGATAATGAACGTGGAAGGGAACGGGCTTGCCGGCTGCATCGAGTTGAGGCTGCGGATTATTGTTGGCGTCGCGGATGATCGTACCATCCGGCTTCGTTTGAAACTCATAGTTGTAAGTCGCCAGTGTGGTCGAATCGTACTGAATGGCAGGCGCCCCATCCGGGTGGTTAACGCGGTAGCCCAGCGCGAGGATGCTGAAGAGCACCAGCGCGGAGATCTGGACCACGTTGACCGCGACGTTCACCGCCGTGGAAGCATTGGCGCCCTTTTGCGCGATCCATGCGACCCCGAACGAAAAGACGATTGCTACCAAAGCCATGAACACCGGGCCCGGGTTGGATCCGCTCATAAAGTTTGGATAGAGGAAACCTACGATGTAGCCGACAAAGATGCCCGTAACGGCGACCATCACGCCTGGGTAGACCCAGTAGTAGAGGTGAGACCCCCAGCCGACAATGAATTTGGCAAGCCGTGCATACTTGAACGCCTTTTCTCTTGAGAGGAAGGCCTGTTCCGCGTAGTAGTAGCTGGATCCGGTGCCTGGGTAGAGCTTGGAAATCTCCGCATAGGAGAAAGCAGTTGCTAAACACAGGAGTAACGCCGCGAAAATGCCCATCCACATCGACGGGGCTGTCGATCCGGTAGTTGCTTGAATGAAGAAGGTGAGCCAGAGGAAGGCGCCTGGGGCGATCAGTGCCATTGCATTGGCGGTCAGTCCGGTCAGGCCCAGTGTCGCCTGCATTTGCGGGGTATTTTTCTGTTCTGCCATAAGATATCTCCTAGTCGTTCGAGTTTCAAATGACTTTCCCGGCGGGAACTCCGGGATTTCACCTATGTACCGATCCCTAGCTGAGGTCTGAGAGCTGACCCGGCCGTGGAGTCTGGCGGTCTCTGAAAAGGCGGTTGCCAGACCAGAGACTTACCGCTTCGGCCCGAAGAAAGCGATAAAACGCCATAGTAAGGTGGGGTGAGCCTTCACCACACCTGTGTTGTCCTTGTGGAAGAAATCGACATTCGAATACCATGCAACACACCGTTCGGTTTCAAATCCATCCCTGCTGATCCTCCGAGAAAAGTCACTTGACGCTGGGACAGCCGCGGCTAGCTGCTTGTCCCTTTCCGATCCAGGCTCGAAATCAAGAAGGGAATATTTTATTTGCGTCTTTGTTGATCTATAGGAACGCAAAATTCTCATGAGGAATTCATGAAGAAATTTTTGAAGCGTCAGATTTCTTCATTGCATCGCTGTTGGATCTACAGATTTTGGAAAAAGTGTTTGAGTCGAAATCCTTATCCGGCGTTTATGCCTACCTTACAACTTCAAGAGCACACTGATCATAAGAGTTGACGAGGTCTCGAGAGATCGTTCGTTCTGGCCCTAAGCGTTTCTGCAGAGGCTCGGACGTCCGCTCTCCAGCCCGTGATCTTTCACTCTTACTGGGGGTCTTTATGTTTAGTTATGTCATCGCTCAAAGGAAGGCACTAGCACTTGCATCATCCGTGCTGCTCCCTGCCATTCTCTTCACGCAACTTTTTTGCGACGCGAAGGATGCAGTTGCTCAGGATAGCGGTTCACGTGATATTCAGGTGCTGAGAGCTCCTTGCCAAACGGGCCCATGGATCAAAAATCTTACGGCCCCCAACGCCCAGCCTTGTCCTGCTACGCCGGTCGTCCCGAACCTAATGTCGAGGAAGGAAGCCCAAAGGCTAGCCGCAACGGCGAGCTCACCGGAAGAGCATCTGAGGCTTGCCGAGTATTACAGGGCCCAGGCGATCAGCCTAGAGGCAGAGGGAGCGCAATATGAAAAGGCCGCAGCGCTTTACAGCTCAGGCCCCAAGAACATCGTCGCACCCGGTACAGCAGGGCGCTACAGATATTACGCTTCAAACCTTCGCGAGGAAGCAAAGCAGAAACGCATGCTAGCGGAAGACCGGGTGGAAATGGCGAAAAAAGCCGCTGGTGGATCGTCCGCAGTGGGAGGCCATTAGCCTATGATCAAGCCTGACGATTGCAACGAGAGCCCTAGCAGCTTCCAACCATGAGATGGATAAGACCGTTGAATAGCGCGCCTGCTGAATCCGCGTGGGCGAGGAACATCAGGGAGAACGTGAGTATCTGCGTCCTAGGATAGCGAATCGGGTTGTTACTTCCAATGCGTGTTCATGGCGGCTGATGCGAATCTTCAGCCGCCCCTAACGGGACTGAAAGGGCGCCTTGCAGAAGAACTTCAAACCTGGCGGAAAGTGGATCTGCATGTCGTAAGACAATTACGACACCTGAATCAGCCGATCAATCCGGTACTGATTGAAGCTGATGAGGCCATTCGTTCTTGTGGCGATAAGCCAGAGTGCGAACCATTACGGGAGATGCTGCTTCCAGGCGAAAGAAGGCGATGACCAAAACTTCTCCCCCCTTAGCGCTGCGTCTGACCTTCTAAATGGCATTTCTTCTACTAGTTGAGGAAAGCGCAAATCCGGATGAAACACTAGTTGCAGCATTGAAGGGCTATTCTGCCAATATCTTTCGATTCGGATACGGCAACCGCTGCCGACGTCTCAGCGCCCCTGCGCGTCAATCTACTGTTTCTTCTCAGTTATATTGTTGCCAATGATGAATCCAATTTCAGCCACGGCTCGGGGCTGGTTTGCGTTCGTACCCCTGTCACCGAAGACGTCACCCGGAGTGTAGCTGGTGGCATGAACCCAAGAAAGGTCTCCGCGCAAGAAGAGGCCTCCGTATTGAAAGGTCGGTGTCAGAGTGAAGCTAGTGCCCGCGCTGCCCGGACCGAAGATCAGATTGAGAGATTGTTGTGCGGCGCTCCCCGAACTAGAAATATATTCCCAACGCCCTGGGAGCGAGAAGCCGTGTTTGAAAGCGTGATTTACCAGGATCGCGCCGCCCGTGGTTGACGTGCTCTTCACGATACCGATCTTTCGGTTGCTGGGCACATTGGTGTACTGAAAGTAGGGCTGGATGATCCAGGACCCCTTTGAGTACGTGTAGAGGACGTTGTATATACTGCTGTTGTTTTGCACGGGTGTAGCGGCCGTCTGATAGGCTGTCTGCCCCGTGTTCCCACCCCCCACGAACGCCAAGCTATGGGGCCCCTTGACATAGGTTAAGGCACCGCTCAGCCACGAGTAGCGGTTGGAATAGAAGCCGTCGTTCCAACTAAACGAGGCGGTGAATTTGCCCATCGTTTGATTTACTTGGATTCCGCGATTGACGGCGTTCTCCTGGTTCCACAAGAGCCCGCGCTCGATGTTCATGTTTTCGAAGGTGAAGGTGTACTCTGCGCCGATCAGCGTAGGCAGTGAGCCGATGAGAAAGGAGGTGTTCTTCGCTGCCTGCAGTTTCAGGAAAGCGACCGGCACGGCGCCGTAGAAGTCAGTCACGGTTTTGTCAGCGGAGAGGAACGGCGTCGCCAGGGCTGGAAGACTATAAGCGCCCGCCTGGAAGTAGAACTGAAACTTACCGTCGGGCTTTTGAATAAAGATCTGCCCGTTGCTCAGAGTGGCTTGCGCGGTATTATCACCGGGGACGTGATTACCCTGCCATAAGCCGTAACCGTTGAGAATGCCATTTGCAGCGATCTTGTGTAACGGCCCCGCGTCGAAGTTGGCTGGGGGCAGCCACTGCAGCGGGCCCGTGACTGCAGGAGTGGGGAGCGGTGCCGGGTCAGCAGCGGGTGCTGGCTGCTGGGCAGGAGCGGGTGCTGAAGAAGTCTGGGGGGTGGTCTCCTGAGCTGGAGCCGTCAAGCTTACTCCAAAGGCTACAGCGCCAATTGCCGCGGCTAGATGAAAGATGCGGATCATTGTTGTTGGTCCTCACTTTTCGAATTTTTGATAGCTCCAACTCATCGGTTGGAGCCTCGGGCGACTCTGATTGGTAGAAGTAAGGATCATGAACGCAAATTACTCATGAGGAATTCATGAAGAATTTTTGGATCATCAGATTTCTTCATGGCATCTCTTTGGATCTTTGGAAAAAATGCTTGAAATTCTTCTGAGCATTATGCAAACTTGATTGGAAATCTGATATAAGCCCAAATTCTCCTCCATGGGTTCGATCCGCTAGCCTGACCTACGGGATCAGGAGCGCAAACTTTGACAAAATTCCCGGAGTCAATGCTTAACAGCGATTGAGACAGCCTTTTTTCTTTTTATGGTGGTTCAGATTGGCCCGAGGCCACCTTTGATGGAGTGGGATCACCTTCGACGTGCGATCCCGGCTATGGATTGGAAACGCCCAACTGCTGCCGTCTTCGGGTCATCGATGGATCATCGGTCCTAGGATCGAGCAATGATGGCGGGCAAGAAATCTCCATGATGTTGCAGATGGAACTGATGATCCTGCCGACAACGGTGGGTGGTGGTTTCGCCTTCCCTAGTAGTAGTTCTCTCCAGCTTTGTCGCAGGAAACGGCGCCCGGCGCTTCCCTGACTTTCACCTCACCGGGCCTATGGTGCTTATGTCACTGAGAATGGCCGCCGTTGTTGTCGGCCGCCTCTCGTCGAGAGCGGCGCGGCGCGGGAAGAGCGCGCAAACGCATCGTATCGAGGCGGAGAAGATTTACGAACTGACTCAGAAGACGACGCAGTTGGACATCCACCGTAAGCCCGGACCCCAATTGGCGTCGTTGGTCCAGGCGATCTTTGCAGCGGAGGCCGTGGCCATTTTCGACGCAGATTTGAACGAGGTCCACCGCGCAGGAGACTGGTTTGACAACCTGGAGGACCTGGTTCGGAACGTATATTTCTTCGAAACATCGGACCATGATCCGGAGACCGGTCTTTACCGCAAAGTGTTGCGAGTGGGAAACCTGCCCATCGGAGCCTTGCTTCTGCGTGGCAACGTCAGCGAACTCACTAGCAATGCAATCGCCGCGGTGACGGCGATAACGTTCGACAGGTACCACTCTCTTGCCAATGAAAGCCGGACGGAGAGTGCACGGCAGACCGAGCAGCTCCGCGCCACGGTTCTTGACAGCCTTGCTCACGCTTACAAGACGCCCTTGACCACGATTCGAGCGGCCAGCACCGGCCTGAGCGAAATGGGAGGTCTGACACCCGCTCAGTCCGGGATGGTTGCCCTGATCGATGAGCAATCGGAATTGCTCAACCGGCTGACAGACCGGCTGCTCAAGACGGCACGTCTTGAGACTAAGGATTTGGTTTTGTTCAACGAAACCATTGAGATTACCCCTCTCATCGAGGATGTGGTGGCCAGCGTGCGGGACCAACTCAACACGGTCTCAGTGGAGGTCGTGCTTGAGCGCGACAACCTCTCCATCTGCTGTGACCGCGGGCTGCTGGTAGCCTTGCTCACCCAATACATCGAGAATGCGGCGAAGTACGCGGCCTCCGAAACCACGGTTACGATTACTGCTTTCGAACGGCGTAATAACATCGTCTTCTCCGTCCACAATCTCGGTCCATCGATCCCCGCTTCCGAATGCGAGCGGGTTTTCGACCGCTATTTTCGGTCTTCCGTTCATGCCAATCGGACGCCAGGGACGGGGATCGGCCTATCGGTGGCCAAGCGCGCGGCTGAAGCCCATGGTGGGCATGTCTGGGTCGCCAGCGATGCGGTCCGCGGCACCACTTTCTTCGCCTCGCTGCCCGCAGCCGCTCAAGGAGTCTCCTGCTGATGAGTGCTACTCCGACCCGAGTCCTCTTAGTCGACGATGAGGCCGCTATCCGCAGGGCTCTGAGGACCGCATTGAACGAATTGGGATTCGAGACAGTTGAGGCATCCCGGGGAGAAGAGGCTCTGCACCTGATCAGGACAAACAGCTTCGACGCAGTCCTTCTCGACGTCAGAATGCCTGGGATGGGCGGATTGAAAACCCTGATTCGCTTGCGCACTTTAGCACCCCGTTTGCCAATTCTGATGCTGACAGTTCAGGATGCGGAAGAGGACAAGGTGGAGGCATTAGAAGCAGGGGCGGATGACTACATCACCAAGCCCTTCAGCATTCGCGAGTGCATTGCCAGGATCCGCGCAGCCGTGCGCCGCTCCCAAACTCCCGAGAAGGCAGAAGATGCTCCCATGATCATAGGAGACATCGAGGTGATCCCAATACGCCGGATCGTAAGCAAATCCGGGCGGGCTATCCACCTCACGCGCAAGGAATATGACATCCTGCACTACTTGATGGCCCATGCCGGGCGCGCCGTCACATACGGTAAGTTGTTGACCTTCGTCTGGGGTGCCGAGTATCGCCATGAAGTCGATTATTTGCGTACCTTCGTGCGCCAACTACGCAAAAAGATTGAAGACGATCCCTCGAATCCCAAATACTTGCTCACCGATGCTTATGTGGGCTATCGTTTCGCCGAATACCCCTTAAGACCTGCTGGCGAAGAACCCGCCCCTGGGCAATTCAGCGTACCCACCGCTTAAGAAGTTTTAGCTTGGACTTGAGGAAAGAGGGCCTGCCGTTGGCAGGCCCTCTGCTTTGGAGAAGCCCATCTTTTAGAACAAGTTCCAGAGGGCCTGATTGTAGATCTCATGGTGGTATATGACTTCAGCTGGCTTGACGAAAGTACCTAGCAAGCGCGGCGCGCGGTCAGCGGCCGCCTGCTTTAGGTCTGCAAAGCGGCCCTTAACGTCCTCGCCCAGGATCGTGGTGATCCAGTCGGCGGCGCGAAAGTCTTCAATTGCCGTCTGGATGTTGTCCGGCAGGTAGCGTTCTGCCTGACGCAGTCCCTCGATCTTGGCGGTGGTGCCTTCGAGGCCCGTTCTGAAGACAGAATAAAGAGTCAAGTACGGATTAGCGTCTGGAGCGACGGCGCGAAGCTCGATCCGCGCCGACTTCGAGTTGCCGATCGGAATACGGATCATCGAACCGCGATCCGTAGCGGATGCCTTGATCTGATTAGGTGCTTCGAAGTGAGGGTCGAGACGGCGGTACGCATTCACGCTCGAATTCATGATCAAACATAAGTCGAGAGCGTGCGTCAGCACACGATCGACGAATTCCCAGCCACAGGTCGAGGTCTTTTCGACACCCTTCGGATCCCAAATCAGATTGACTTTGTCCTTGGAGACAGAGAGGTTTGTGTGCATGCCGCTGCCGTTCACACCCACGACGGGTTTTGGCAGGAAACATGCTGTATAGCCCATATTGCCAGCTACTTGGCGGGCGAGGAGCTTATAAAGCTGAATCTGATCTGCAGCCGCGACCACTTCACCGTAGCTGTAATTGATCTCAAACTGGCTAGGCGCCACCTCCGGGTGGTCCTTCTCGTTCTGGAACCCCATAGCCCGCTGCACTTCGGCAGCAGTATCGATGAATTGGCGGAGTGGATCCAGGGGCAGGGAGTGGTAGTAGCCCCCGGTGTTCACGAAATCGAACCTGCCTGTGTCGTGGAAGCGCTTCTCAGCGTCTTTGCCGGCGAAAAGGAAACCTTCGATCTCGTTTGCCGCGTTCAGCGTATAGCCCTTCTCTGCATAGAGCTTGTCGGCATAATTCTTTAGCACGCCACGGAGATCGCCGGAATATGGACTCCCGTCCTTGTCGATGACGCTCCCAAATACCAATACTTTGCCGGTGCCGAAGACATCCGCCGGTACCCAGTAGAAGGCACTCCAATCGATTCCCAGGCGCAGGTCGCTCTCTTTTTGCGCGGTGAATCCACGGATCGAGGAACCGTCGAATGTCAGATTGTCGTAGCTTCCCAGCAGGAATTTTTTGTCGTAGTCCAGCATGTGCAAACGGCCCTCAAGGTCCGAGAACAACACAGCTACTGCCTTGATCCGTTTTTCATCGGTCAGATACTTGATGCGCTCTTCGCGGATTTTGTCCGGTGCCACGCGGTTGAGGCGGTCGGTTTTCGCCTTCAAATTCAACTCTTCAAGTTCATCGTAGCTCAGCGCAAGAAAATTGCGATACTCAGTCGACATGAATCTCCTTCAACGACGGAAGTTATAAATGTTTTGAAGCTCAGAACGACGCTAGTTGGTGGGTCATAAAGATTGCATGAAGATTTGGCCCTGGGTTGAGACTGGATACGGATTTGGGAGAGGCCATCGCCGGTAAAGAAGACCTAGCCTGGAGCACAGAGAGCCTTGCTGATTGCATCTGAGCGCTTCCTTAATGATGCCGTGTAAGCACCGTTCTTGCCAAGTAAAAGAGTTGGATGAGCTCCGGTGGCGATCATTACAGTCTGTTTCTCAATCTTTCTAATTCTTTCTAATTCTTGACGGGCCAGGACACTTGCTGTAGTCTAATGCCCTCTTGCCTCGGAATTCCGAGCTTTCTAATCAAAGTGCCGGGTCTAGTATTTCACTTCTACCAAAATGATAGGGAGGGATACTCATGTCCAAGAGCCCAGCGGACGTTTTGCAATTAGCGAAAGATTCGGGAGTAAAAATGGTAGATCTAAGGTTCGTAGATCTTCCGGGCGTCTGGCAGCATTTCTCGATTCCTGTCGAGGATTTGACGAACGACCTGTTTGAAGAAGGTATCGGTTTCGATGGCTCAAGCATCCGTGGCTTTCAGCTGATCCACGAAAGCGACATGTTGCTTGTCCCCGACCCTGAGACAGCCTGTGTGGATCCAATGCTGGAGATCTCCACGCTGAGTTTGATTTGCGATGTTCTGGATCCGATCACACGCGAGCGGTACAGCCGCGACCCTCGTTATATCGCACAAAAGGCTGAGAACTATCTCAAGAGTGCAGGGATAGCGGATCTCAGCTACTGGGGACCGGAACTGGAGTTCTATATCTTTGATGACGTCCGCTACGACCAGAATGCCCACTGTGGCTATTACTTCATTGACTCCGATGAGGGGGTTTGGAATACAGGCTGCGAAGAAGGCCCCAATCTGGGCTATAAGTTGCGTCATAAGGAGGCATATTTCCCAGTTCCACCTTCCGACACCCTTCAAGACTTTCGTTCCGAGATCGTTCTAAACCTGAAGGAGGTAGGTATCCGTGCCGAGGTCCACCATCACGAAGTGGGGACTGCCGGACAGGGCGAGATCGACATGCGGTTTACGACGCTCACCAAGATGGCTGACAATGTCATGTACTACAAGTACATCATCCGTAACGTAGCCAAAAAGCATGGCAAATCAGCCACGTTCATGCCTAAGCCAATCTTTGGCGACAATGGCTCCGGCATGCACACTCACCAGAGTCTGTGGAAGGGCGATACCAACCTGTTCTGGGACGAAAAAGGCTATGCGCAAATTAGCCAAACCGCCAAATACTATATCGGCGGCCTTTTGCGGCATGCACCTGCGCTGCTGGCGCTGTGTGCTCCGACGACAAATTCCTATCGGCGACTGGTGCCTGGATTCGAGGCTCCGGTAAATTTGGTTTACTCGCAGCGCAATCGATCGGCGGCGGTCCGCATTCCGGTTTATTCCAAGAGCCCGAAATCCAAGCGCGTCGAGTTGCGCTGCCCAGATCCGTCAGCGAACCCTTATTTGTGTTTCGCAGCTCAGTTGATGGCCGGCCTGGACGGAATGCGCAATAAGATCGATCCGGGTGATGCCGTCGACAAGGATCTCTATGAGCTTGAGCCGGAAGAAACTGCGAAGATCAAGAGCACCCCAGGCTCGCTTGGCGAGGTCCTCGACGCTTTGGAGCAGGACCACGACTGGCTGCTGGTCGGCGACGTGTTCACGCCCGATGTCATCGACACTTGGATTACCTATAAGCGGGAACGAGAACTGGCCCCCGTAAACCTTCGACCGGTTCCCCACGAATTCTTCCTGTACTTTGATCTCTGAGACAATGGATTTCTCTAAGCAGCGAACACTAACGATGCCGCGACAAGAGCAACATTGCCAAGAATAATAAGAACGGAATCAGCGCCAGCGCAACGTAGTAGAGAATTCTGCGCTTTGTAGGCGACTTGCGGTTCTTCCAGTCCGTCAACTCCACCCTTTCGGCCACGCCGACCTGATCAAGATGCTCCAGATCGAGTGCAAAATCGTGGGCGGAAGGATAGCGATTTCTCGGCTCCCGTTCAATTGCGCGGTAAAGCACTTCCTGGAGCTGAGGGCTGATTGCAGGATTGGCTTCGCGAGGGGGTAGCGGATGATTTATCAATCGATCATTCATGACCGCCAAGGGGGAGGGTCCGGAGAAGGGAGTCTTGCCCGAAAGCATCTCGTACAGCATGATTCCCAGAGAATAAAGATCAGATCGCGCGTCCCCGCGTTTGCCCTTCACCTGCTCCGGAGAGATGTAGTCGGGAGTGCCCATCGCTTGGGTAAAGCCGGCGTAAGTCAGCCGTTTGGCGCCTTCTTTGGACGCGATCCCAAAATCAATGAGCTTTACGTTGTCATGCTCATCAACCATGATATTTTCCGGTTTTAGGTCGCGGTGCACGACGCCGTGCTTATGGATGTAATCGAGCGCGTGCAGAACTCCTAGCGTGATCTTCACTGCACGTTCCGGAGGAAGCTTCCCCTCCTCCGCCAGGATTTTGCGCAAAAGCCGGCCTTTCGCCCACTCCATCACCATGTACACGCGAGAACGATCCGGATTGGGATAAATCCGCATCACATTCGCATGGTCGAGCGAGATTCCGATATCCTCTTCGCGCTTGAAGCGGTCGAAGAGCACCGGATCGGCCTCCATCGACGGATGTGGAATCTTGATTGCGACTTGGCGGCCATCCCGCGTATCAACTGCTCGGTAAATAGAGGCCATGCCACTCTCCGCCACAGGCGCTTCAATCCTGTAGTGGTCGAGTTCCTGGCCGGCTTCGATCGTGGAAAGAAGGCTCATCAAAATTGAGCTCTCCGATCTGGCGTTACCTTGCGGGATCTCCGGCAGCTACGGCTACATCATCGGAGTATATCTGGGTTTTCATAAAGAAGGTGCGGTAGTGTGAAGAGCTAGTGCGGTCGGCGGTCCCTTTGCCCGAAGATTGCTGTCGCAACCAGAACGGCGGACCAAGCGCTGTGAGCCCTATACCTCCGGACTCCGAGGCACACCAACGAGTTCTGGATTCGAGACTGATCTCGGCTCTACAGGCTTCTTGAGGTGCCTATGACAACTCGGAGAGCTCAAACCACCTGTTGCATCGCTGGTGGCGGACCGGCAGGAATGATGCTGGCTTATCTTCTGGCCCGGTCCGGCATCTCCGTTACCGTTCTCGAAAAGCATAAAGACTTCTTTCGCGATTTCCGGGGCGACACCGTCCATCCCTCCACGCTTGAAGTGATGTACGAGCTGGGCCTCCTTGAAAGCTTCTTGAAAGTGCCCCACCAGGAACTCACCTCTGTGGGCGCCAAGTTCGGCGACTTCAACTTCCAGGTAGCCACCTTCCGGCATCTGCCAACGCACTGTAAGTTCGTTGCTCTCATGCCGCAGTGGGACTTTCTGAATTTCCTTACCGAGCAAGCGTGCAAGCTCCCCGGTTTCGATCTGCGGATGGAACACGAGGTCGTCGATTTAGTTCGCGACGCGGATCGGATCACGGGCGTACAGGCGCGAACCCCGGCTGGAAGTGTAGAGATATTGGCAGGTCTCGTGGTTGGCTGCGATGGACGTCATTCGACTACTCGCCGGGTCGGCGGGTTCGAGGTTTTAGAGTCTGGCGTTCCGATTGACGTGCTCTGGTTTCGCATTAGCCGGCAGAGCGGCGACCCGGAGCAGGTTCTGGGAAATATCAATTACGGGAAGGCCTTGATACTTATCAACCGCGGTGACTATTTTCAGGCGGGAATGATCATTGCCAAAGGATCCTTCGAGCAGATTCAGCAGCGCGGGCTGGACGCTTTCCAAAACGAAATTCTAAGGATCGCTCCGTATCTGGGTGGCCGGGTGCGAGAGTTGAGAGATTGGGAGCAGATCAAGCTGCTCTCCGTGCAGATCAATCGGTTGAAGCATTGGCATCGTCGCGGCCTTCTCTGTATCGGCGATGCCGCCCATGCAATGTCTCCGGCCGGAGGCGTAGGAATCAATTTGGCAATTCAGGATGCCGTCGCAGCGGCCAATCTCCTTACGCAACCGCTTCGAGAGGATCGTGTCACAGAAGCGTTGTTGAATGAGGTACAACAGCGCCGGGAATTTCCCACTCGGCTAACACAGCGCATGCAGACGATAGCCCACGAGGGATTTGCCCGGGTCTTTCAAAATCCAGGGCCGGCCAAGGCGCCCTGGCAACTAAGACTCGCAGTGCGGATTCCAGGAACTCAGCGTTTGCTCGGCCGGGCGGTCGGCCTCGGAGTTAGACCGGAGCACGTCCGAACGGAACTATTCACGGGATGATCGGCCTTTATCACAGGCTTGCTTTGGCGGAATAACAGCTATCGTGAGTCTCAGCCATGCAGCGTGGCGGCCTACAGACCCGGAGGCAACATAAAAGCTCCGCCGGCGTTTGGAGCAGCTACCCTAAGTCAAAACTTAAAGTAGAAATGTGAAGATTACGAAGGCTGCAGTCGGTCTGCGAGAAACCTCAGAAATTTTTTACAACCCTTCTGCTGCGAGCCGTCTTTGCACACTGCACGCTCCAGTTCTCAATCTCCGTATGGCCCGTGCTTGAAATTGAAATTAAACACGTAAAAGGAACTTCGACAGATATAAATCACCGGGGATTCTCTAATACGTTCTTCTGGTCGACGGCTTCCCGGCAATCTCTGACGGAACTGGATCCAGTCCCAAATGCCGCGGTGAACAGAGCTTGCAGGCGTTCCTGGAGGGTGGCCCCACGCCGGGCTGGACGATCAGCCGGTTTGGAGCGCACATGGCGGCCAGTCGAGCCCTATTCCCGGTAGGATAGAGCCATCAAAACGGGAAACCCAACTGATTCGCCCATGTATTACGTGATCGGCTCCGGTCCTAGCGGCGTAGCTTGCGCCTATGCGCTCGTGCGGAAGGGCCTCCAGGTCACCCTCATTGACGCTGGGCTTCAACTCGAGACCGCTCGCCGCCAGCAATTGCTCGATCTGCAGGCGATCGCGCCACAGGAGTGGCGTGGCCCTAAGGGAGCATTCCTCAGGGACGGCATGGACGCGACCAGTCAGGGAATTCCGCTGAAACTCGCCTATGGGTCGGACTTCCCGTATCGCGCTGTCGCTGGGGCGACCGAAGTCGCCCTACACTCCGCCAGTTCTACGCCCTCTTACGCCCAAGGCGGCCTGAGCAACGTCTGGGGTTCGGCTGTTCTGCCCTATCGCCCATTGGACATACCTGACTGGCCCATCAGTGTTGATCGGCTCGCCAGGCATTATCGGGCTGTCTTTGAATTCATGCCGCTTGCCGCCTGCAGGGACAGCCTGGAGGAGGAATTCCCCCTCTATTCTCAACACCCCGAGCCACTCCGAATGAGCCGACAGGCATCTTCCATGTTGAGCGATTTGGAGCGGCATGGGGCGACGCTCCGCAGACAGGGAGTTCGCTACGGTTGTTCACGCATCGCAGTCGAGGCCAAACGCAGCGGCCACTCGTGCGCACACTGTGGGCTCTGCATGTATGGATGTCCTTACGAGCTCATTTACTCGACGAGCAGAACGCTTGCGTATCTTCAAGGGTTCGGGAACTTCCAGTATATGCCGGGGCTTCGGGCGACACGCGTCGAGGAGAATGCTGATGAGGCGCGGGTCATTATCCGATCGCTTTCCACCGGAGACGCAGGTGTATTCGCAGGGGAACGAGTTTATCTAGCGTGCGGTGTGTTGAGCACGACGGCCCTTCTTCTGCGATCGCTAGACCATTACGACCAAACGGTCCAGGCAGTCGATTCGAAGTATTTCTTGCTCCCGATTCTGCGGTTTCGGGGGACGCCCGGCGTTCGAAGCGAAGCTCTGCACACGCTGGCGCAGATTTTTCTTGAGATTGACGACCCTGCAATCAGCCCGCACACGATTCACTTGCAGACCTATACATATAACGATCTCTTCGAGGCTGCTCTGCGATCCGCGCTCGGGCCGCTCGCGAGGGTGCTATCTGGAGAGACATTGATCTCTCGTCTGCTCCTTTTTCAGGGTTACCTGCACTCCGCTCACTCTGCGCGCCTTCAAATGGAGTTACGCCGCAAAGGTGAAGACGACGATTTGCTTCACGTTTCAGGCGAGGAGCGTCCGGAGAGCCAGGGAGTGCTTCGCAAACTGATTTGGAAACTCTTCGCGTTGAGCGGTGAGATCAGCGCTGTTCCCCTGTTTCCACTGCTGCGTCCTGGTGCGCCTGGCAGAGGCTTTCATACTGGTGGGAGTTTTCCGATGCGAGAGCATCCTCAAGGAATAGAGACGGATATCTATGGGAGACCTTCCGGCCTTAGCCGGATCCATGCGGTAGATTCCTCCATTTTTCCATCGATTCCTGCCACTACGATTACCCTGACCGCCATGGCCAATGCGCACCGCATCGCCGATGAGCTAGAGCAGTACGCGTGAACGGCACACGTAGAGTCTGTGCTCTGACAGGCGCTACTGGGTACGTTGGTGGAATTTTGCAGCGGGCGCTTGAGTGCTCCGGCTGGAGGGTTGTCGTTCTCTCGCGGAGTGGCGCCGGCGTTGGTGACGTAATCCCATGGTCTCTGGCACCAGAGGCTGATCGGGTCCTGCAGACGTCGCCAAGCGGTCTGGAGAACGCCCTCAGGGCACGCGGCGTTTCTGCTCTTGTACATGCTGCTTGGGATCTGCGATTGGTCCGCCGAGCGGATTTGGACCGGGTGAACGTGCAGGGTTCTCTCCGTCTCTTCGACCAGGCGAGAGCAGCTGGCGTAAGCCGCATCGTCTTGATCTCTACGATCAGCGCTTTTGCCGCCGCACGATCAGACTACGGACAGACGAAACTCGCCGTCGAAAAAGCGGCTGCCGAAAACGGCGGCGTCATCCTCCGTCCTGGTTTGATCTACGGCGAGCAGCCGGGCGGCATGTTCGGTGCCCTTAGGCAACAGGCTGGGAGATCGATTGTTCCTCTCATCGGCGACGGAAGCTATCCTCAGTATCTGGTGCACGAGGATGACCTGTCGGCTGCCGTGCTGCATGCTCTTTTGATCCCCCAGGCGCCTATGGTGCCTGTAACGATAGCGAACCCTAATCCCTGGGCTTTTCGTGAGCTTATTGCGGAGATAGCCCGCTCCCAAGGTAAGTCGCCTCATTTTGTCCGTGTTGCGTGGCCGGTGATCTACCACGGGCTAAGGTTCGGCGAAAAGATGGGTGCCGAGATAGGGTTTCGCAGTGACAGCGTGCTCAGCTTGGTCTATCAGAACGCACATCCGAAGTGGAACGCGAGCTTGCTTGCTGTCGAACCCCGGCCGTTTGCGGCTGGTTATCTTCGGAGTTGCGCGCCTGTACGCTAACCGGCTGATCAACGAAAAAAGACAGCGTCTGGCAACTCTTTCGCCGCATCTGGCGAATGGAGAATCGTAGCCCCGAAGGCACGGAGTCTCTTGAGCTAAGGCAATCTCCGGCAACGCTCCGGCCGGCATGTACAGCAGAGCGCCGAGCACCATCACACCGCGTCGCCGATGGAGAATGAAGATGTGTCGAATCTTTGATTGCACGGCGCCCATCCTATTGGGTTTGTAAATCGCGAGTGGGGCGCTTCGATACTAGCTCCGGTTTCCGCAATCTTGCATCCAACTTTAGACCGAAATCCTTGGAGGGCCCAGATGCCTCGTCTCAGCGGTCGAGTGGCGGTTGTGAGCGGATCAAGCTCAGGAATAGGCCAAACTATTGCCAAACGGCTTGCCGAAGACGGCGCCAACATCGTCATTAACTACGCCCAAGGTCTCCCTGGAGCTCAGGAAACCTTGAAGCTTGTCGAATCCGCGGGCGCCAAGGGTGTGATCGTACAAGCCGATCTCTCCAAAGTCGACGAAACCTCGAAACTCATCGAACAAGCGCTGACGACTTTTGGGGGAGCCGATATCCTGGTGAACAACGCGGGCATGGAGAAAAAGGCGGACTTTTGCGATGTAACGGAGGAGGACTACGATCGCACCCTCGATATCAATTTGAAGGGTGCCTTCTTCCTCGCCCAGAATTTTGTTCGCAAGCTGATCGACGCGAAGAGGGGCGGCCGGATCATCAACATCAGTTCGGTCCATGAGGATATGGCGTTCCCCGGCTTCACGCCGTACTGTGTAAGCAAAGGTGGCATGCGAATGCTGATGCGCAACTTGGCCATCGAACTTGGGCCGTTCGGCATTACTGTAAACAACATAGCTCCGGGCGCGATCGTCACTGCGATGAACAAATCGCTCCTTGATGACAAGCCGAAGCTGAATGCGCTGCTTGCGAACATTCCGCTTCACCGCTTAGGCACAACGGACGACGTTGCGGCGGCGGTAGCCTTCCTCGCCTCCGAAGAAGGAGCTTACGTCAACGGTGCAACGATTCTGGTCGACGGAGGTCTCTCTCGCAACTACCATGAGCAATAAACGAGCACATCGCCGCCGCTCTCCAAAGCATGAATTCAGTTAAAGCGACTTTTCCACCGCTATCGGTCATCAAAGTCTGTGAACGCGTCTGTTTCTGACGCAAGGCGTCCGTGCCGCCAGATATACCCGGTGCACATCGACAGCCGATCCGATTTTAGAAGTAGATGAAAGGCTGCTCCAAACCAAGCACCCCCGGTGTACACGGAAAGAGAATCCGCGCGTTCCACTGTCGCAAGGAGATTCATGCATACGTTCAAAGTCTGGGCGCCGAGAGCCCGAACCCTTGAAGTCAAGATCGAGCAGGAGCGGTTTCCTCTGAAAGAATGCGAAGGTGGTTGGTGGTCTGCAGCGATCGCCGCTGCCGGGCCTGGTACAGACTATCTATTCGTCATCAACGGGGAGGAGCCTCCCGTGCCCGATCCTCGTTCGTCCTGGCAGCCGTACGGCGTTCACGGTGCATCCCGAGTCTTCGACCACGCAGCCTTTGCGTGGACCGACGCTGGCTGGCAACCGCCGCCTCTCTCGAGTGCCATCATTTATGAGCTACACATCGGGACCTTCACAGCCGAGGGAACACTCGAAGCCGCCGAGTCCCGCCTGGACTATCTCAAGGATCTCGGCATCAGTCACGTCGAGCTTATGCCCGTGGCAGCTTTCGACGGCAAGCGGGGCTGGGGCTACGATGGAGTCGATCTTTATGCTCCTCATATTGCCTACGGGGGCCCGAGCGCGTTGCAGCACTTTGTCAACGCATGCCACAACAAGGGACTCGCGGTGCTGTTGGATGTGGTCTACAACCACCTTGGCCCGTCGGGCAATTACCTGGCAAAATTTGGGCCGTATTTTACACATAGTCATTCGACTCCCTGGGGCGATGCGGTCAATCTGGAGGACGCGGAGAGTAACGAAGTCCGGCGATTCTTCATCGACAACGCCCTGATGTGGCTTCGTGATTACCACTTCGATGGTTTGCGGATCGACGCCGTGCATGCGTTCGTCGATCGTTCAGCGATCCACTTCCTGGAGGAACTGGCCGATGATGTGCGCGTTCTTGAATCGAGGCTGGCAAAAAGCTTCGTTGTGATTGCCGAAAGCGATCTCAACGACCCACGAGTGGTGAAAGCTAAGGAAGGGGGCGGCTTTGGACTGGATGCCCAATGGAGTGACGATTTTCATCACGCACTGTTTACGGTTCTGACAGGCGAGCGCCAAGGTTACTACGAGGATTTCGGTTCGTTCGCCGATCTCGCCAAAGCCCTCGAAGAGGTCTTCGTCTATAGCGGTAACTATTCGCGATTCCGGCGTCGCAATCATGGCCGTCCGGTGGCGGGCCTCTCCGGAAACCGATTCCTTGGATACATACAAAATCACGATCAGGTGGGAAATAGGGCCACGGGGGATCGTCTCGGGCAACTGGTCTGTTTGGGACGATCGAAGATTGCCGCGGCGCTCGTCCTGACCTCGCCCTTTGTTCCCATGCTGTTTCATGGGGAGGAGTTTGGAGCATCCTCTCCCTTCCAATACTTCACCGATTACGAAGACGCGGAACTTGGACAGCTGGTTTCGCAGGGTCGCAAACGGGAGTTCGCTGCTTTTGGCTGGAGTCCAAATGAGATTCCCGATCCGCAAGATGAGACTACTTTCGAGCGCTCGAAGTTGAACTGGTCGGAATTGGAGACCTCCCCCCATGCTGAGCTGTTCGAGTGGTACAAGCGTCTGATACGTTTGCGCCGGAGCCAGAACGACCTGGAAGATGGCAACCTGCGTGCCGTCCGCGTCCGCTATGACGAGGAGGCAAAGTGGCTTGTGATGGAACGCGGTCGAGTGCGTGTAGCCTGCAATTTCGCCCCCGAAAGAGCGGTTCTCGGCATCGGAAGCACCGCCAAGTTACTAGCCGCTTCGGATTCTTCGGTGATTCTGCTTCCTTCCGACATCGAACTCGGACCCAACTCAGTGGCCATCCTTGAGACGATCTAATCTAGCTCTAGATCTAATCTGCATTCCTCACGCCAGCTAAAAGCCGATTCGATTCCATATTTGGCAAAGATGGAGCACCCAAGAGGGGTGCCCTGTCTTTGCTCTGGTGTTTGGGGCCAAGCGAAGTCCGCGACCGCGCGTCGAGACGAATCTTCAAGTTGCAGAGAAAAGAGGCAAGCACTCCTCATTCACATCATGGACTGCCGTCCCGGCATGCGAGAGATTCTAGCTCCTGTTACTGTGTTTCCACCAGATTTAGGCTTCGCGTGCTTGCCGTGAAAGGGACGAATAGTTAGCTGATGCGCACAAAGACTGGATCCTTTAACAACAAAGCTCTTGGCAGAATTCCCCAGCGGAGAGTTCCATGCCAACGATCGTAGAAGTCGCAAAACGAGCACAAGTATCCACAGCGACTGTTTCGAACGTGATTCGAGGCACGCAACGTGTAAGCGCCGCACTTCGGGAACGTGTCAACGAAGCAATCCAAAATCTCGACTATCATCCGAACGAACTTGCTCGTGGATTAAAGATGAGGAAGACGGGAATCCTCGGCATGGTTTTGCCGGACATCACAAACCCGTTCTTCCCCGAAATTATGCGCGGTGCCGAAGACACGGCGATGGGCCGAGGATACCTTCTTCTTACTGCGAATACAGATGAACAGATTGAACGGGAGCGGCGGATTGTTTCTGCGCTGCGCTCCTATCGCGTGGACGGAGTGCTGCTGGCCTCGGCGCCCGGAAAAAATACGACCCACATTCGACGCACAATCGATTCCGGCATCCCAGTTGTGTATATCGATCGCACTCCCGCCGGCATCAAGGCGGATTCAGTGCTATTGGATAATGTCCGCGGGGCACGTGAAGGAGTGCGCCACCTGATCTCGCGCGGATACCGGAAAATCGCTATCATCGCGGGCCCCCAACAAGTCCTGACCGGGCGCGAGCGCCTTCGGGGGTATAAGGACGCTCTCCGCGAAGCGGGGATTCCGTTGTCAGAGAAATTCATTCTAGAGGGCGATTCCCATGAAGAGTCCGGGTATCGTTTAGGTAAGAAAATTCTGAGCTATCGCGCGGTGCCATCCGCTATTTTTGTGTCCAACGGGCCCATGGCTCTCGGGCTTTTGCGTGCGTTCGATGAAATGAAGGTTCGCTGTCCAGGAGACGTGGCCGTTGTGACTTTTGATGACCTTGCGATGTTCCGCACCTCTCATCCTCAACTTACGGCGGTGGTTCAGCCCAGCTACGAAATCGGTGCGCGGGCATCTACTATCCTGATTGATCGTGTGGAGGCAAAGCTGACTTCCGACCCGGTCTGTCTGCGGGTACAGCCCACCCTCATACTCCGCGAGTCTTCAGAGGCCCAACCACAGAAATCAGCGCAAGCGGGCGACTGAGCCGCGCGCAGTTCGCATCAGGAGGGTATCGACTTTGCGTCAGCTTCCCAGGTGGTTGCTAGTTGTCTTGAGCGCGGTGCTGGTCGCCAGAGGCCAGAGCCCTGGTTGGCAGCCCGACGTAACGCAAGAGCAATCCTACGTTCTCCACCGGGCATCGAGTTCTGACCCTACCGGAGCCAATGCCGACGCTCGTCCGATCCCACCGGGGCAAACTCTAACGGTTCTCGATACAGACGGGCCAGGCTTGATCTCGCACATGTGGTTCACGATCGCCAGCGACGAGCAATATCATCTCAAGCGCATCGTTCTGCGCATTTTCTGGGATGCGGAAGATACGCCCAGCGTTGAAACGCCGGTTGGAGACTTTTTCGGACTCGGTCTTGGTGAGTATCACAAGTGGCAGTCCCAAATGCTGTCGGTTGGGAGCATAAAGGCGCTGAATTGCTTCTTCCCCATGCCCTATCGCAAGCATGCGCGCATCACCGTCACAAATGAAGGCAAGGAACCCGTCCGGTCTTTTTACTACAACATCGATTTCCGCACTTACGCGCAAGAGCTTCCCTCCGGGACTCTTTACTTCCACGCTCAATACCATCAGGCGCAGCCGAACCACGGCTGGACTAACAGTTGGAAGTCTAACGGTGACCCGGAGGTCAACAAAAAACCCAATCTCGACGGCAAGGATAACTACGTCTGGCTTGAAGCGAAAGGGCGAGGACAATTCGTAGGTGTCACGATGTCAGTCCTGCAGAACCAGGACAAGTGGTTTGGGGAAGGGGACGATATGTTCTTCATAGATGGGGAGCAAAAGCCCTCCATTGCAGGCACAGGCACCGAAGACTATTTTCTCGGTGCGTGGGATTTTGGCGGGAAGCCGTTCTCGTATGAACTGTATGGAGCGCCGGTTTTGGGTCAGGAACTTGCTGGCGCGCGTGCCAGCGTCTATCGGTTCCATTTGGACTCACCAATCCCATTTCACCAATCGATCAAGGCCACCATCGAGCATGGACACGCCAACCACCGGTCCGACAACTACTACTCAGTAGCCTACTGGTATCAGAATGAGCCCCATGCCGCCTTCCCTCCTCTTCCGCCGGTTGCTGAGAGAATTCCACAAATTCAGCCGGTCGGCGGACCCGGAAACGCCGCTACCGTGAGCGTGCCTCCGCCTGCGAAGTAGGGCAAATTGTTTCCGTCGAGAAATCCCGTGCTACGGAAGTCGGTTTACAGACTCCAAGAGCTGACGTGCGGCAATAATCTGAACGGAGGGTCAAACCCTGATGAAGATCTGCCTCCGATAAAGAACGAGTACGGGCAGCCAACACACGAGGACGAAAGAGAGCGCGTAAACCAGTGCTGCCACTGCGGACGGATGAATCGGCGCGAAGAGATACCCGTAGCAGAGCGATTCGAGGCTAAGATGCGAGTGGACGTGAATCGCCCATAACGCGGAGGCAAGCAACTCAGAGAAGACATAGGCGGTAATTGCGTTCATCCCGAAGACCAACCAGGGATAGGTCCACCCGCGTTTCCAGCCTTTGATCTCCACGGCCCAGTAGCAAATCGCCCATAAAACTAGGGCAACACCTGCGGTGAAAAGTACAAAGGAACTCGTCCACAGTTTCTTATTGATGGGGAACCAAATGTTCCAGAGTTCGCCGGTACAAAGAAGGACCACACCAGCGATGAGCATTCCCCAGCATTTGCGAAATTGGTCTTGAGTCGTGCGCAGCCACATTGCGCTCAGCATCCCGAGCAGGGTGGTAGCGAGCGCGGGCAGCGTGCTTAAGAGACCTTCAGGATCGCGCACTCCCTCATAGAGGCGCCCAGGAAAAATCCTGCGATCGAAGTAGGCGACGAGATTAGCATCCTTATCGAGCAGAGGAATATCCCGGCCGGGTAGCCCGTACCCAGGGACTACGACCCAACGCATCAGCAGCCAGTAACCTATAAGTGCCCCCACAGCCAAGATTATTTTGCTCCTCGGGCCGCGATCCCATAAGTAGAGCATGCTTGCGAGAAGGAAGCAGATTGCAATCCTCTGCAACACGCCATAAATACGCAATGTACCTAGGTGAAAGTAGGGAAAGCCATTCACGACCAGGCCTAACAGAAACAGAATGGCGAAACGTCTGACCGTGTGCGTCAACAGAATCGTCTTCGACACCCCCTTACTCAGGCGGGATTCGAAGGAGAAGACAAGCGACGCGCCCATCAGAAAGAGGAACGTAGGAAATACGAGATCGGTCGGCGTCCAGCCGTTCCAGGCCGAGTGGTGTAGCGGCCAGTAGGCATACTGATTGCTGTTGTTCACCAGGATCATGACCGCAATCGTTACGCCGCGCAGCACATCGAGCGAAACCAAGCGGGTGGAGTAGGGTACAGATGTGCGCACGGCTTGGGCCGCAGGTGTTCGCTCGGTAACTACACGAAAGTTCATCCAAATAGGCTACCAAAGATGACTTCCGGCGATCTATCGAAAAAGTTGCTGGTTTGAATATCATCGTTGGCGCGAGTTCCAGGCTACAACGGGTCTCATAAAACCTGACCCGCTCGTTGTAACCACGTGTGAGACCCGCCATCGAAGCGGGGCTCATGCGCTCGATCGAAGCGGCAAGCCCATATATGAGACCAGTTGTGGTCTGGGGATTGCAGCATAAGCCCAGAACCCGGTCTGCAGTCCGCTTCGTGAAAAAATGAAATCGACGTAAATAGGGATTGTCCGAACCGGACGAGTCAGGTATAACGGCCAATATCTCAAGAGGGCTACTGGTCCGAATTCCCCCTCATCGGCTTCAGTTTGCCCAGGAGCTGAGGCCCTTGGCACGTCGAGCGATTCTCGTTCTGCTCTTGTTTGTCTGTACCCCCTTTTTAGCTTATGCGGAGTGGCAGCAGCCCACTCCTCAAGAATTAAAGATGAGCTCGGATCCGGCCGCGCCGGATGCGGACGCCGTTTACCTCTCCTTCGAGGAAACGACGGACGACAACTTGCACGCGAAGACTGTGAATGTCCGCCTGAAGATATTAACCGACAAAGGTAAGAAGTATGCGGATATCGAGGTCCCTTATGAGGGCCGAATCTACAGTGTGGGCGATGTGCAGGGCCGGACGATCCACAGTGACGGCACGGTCGTGCCATTTACCGGCAAGCCTTTCGATCGGCTGATTGAAAAGACATCAGAGTACAAATATGTAAGTAAAGTTTTTTCGATGCCTGATGTGCAAGCCGGCAGCATCGTCGAATACCGCTATAACCTGCGCTATCAGGATGATCGGGTAGTTGGTGGGAGTTGGTATGTGCAGCAGGACCTCTATGTCCATAGAGCGCACTTTACGTTCGTACCATTCAAGAATTTGGCCCGGATCGATACGAAGGGTGGCTTCGCCGGTGTTCGGTACGTGCAGGTGCTTCCCCAGGGTACGGATGTGAAGCAAGATGTTACTGGCAGGTTTAGCCTGGAAACGACGGAGATCCCCGCGGCGCCTTCCGAAGAGTATCTCCCTCCCATGAAAAGCTTTACCTATCGTGTCCTCTTTTACTACACCGGCTACCATTCGATAGACGATTTCTGGAAAGGGGAAGGTCACGAATGGTCGAAGCGAATGGATAAGTTTGCTTCTCCCTCCGGAAAGCTTGGCGATACTGCGAGAGAGCTGGTCAGTGGAGTGAATACCCCGGAGCAGAAGCTCGGCAAGCTGTACGACGCAGTGATGAAGGTCGAAAACACCGACTTCAGCCGTGAGCGTACCCCGGAGGAGAATAAAGCCCAAGGCGTAAAGCGAGTAGAAAACGCAAACGATGTGTTCGATCTCAAGCGTGGCGATTCCGATCAGGTGGCGCTTTTATTCATCGCTCTGGCTCGTGCGGTTGGGTTCAAGGCCTATGCCATGCAGGTGACGAACCGCGACCGGAATATCTTCGAAAAAAACTATCTCAACCTGAAACAGCTTGATGATGTGATTGCGATTGTTGAAGTGAACGGGAAAGATCTGTACTTTGATCCCGGCCAGCGCTACTGTCCTTATGGTGCGCTCCATTGGAAGCACACGATGACAGCAGGTCTGCGGCAGACACAGAATGGAACCGTAATCGCGACAACGCCGGATTCGAGCTACAAGGATACCCAGATACAGCGGTCGGCCTATCTGACTGTCGACTCCATGGGGAGAGTAACGGGCTTCATCCGCATCGTAATGTCCGGAAGCACGGCGCTACGCTGGCGCCAACGAGCGCTTGAGACCGATAGTACCGAGGTCGATCGCGAGTTTGAAAACGACTTACAACAGAGTGTGCCCGCGGGTGTCCTGGTCAAGGTCCGAAAGGTCGTCGGGCTGGACGATTATCAGCTGTTGCTAATGGCTACCCTCGATGTGAGCGGATCGATGGGAACCGCGACAGCCAAGCGCGTCTTCCTGCCGTGCTTCTTTTTCGAAGCGAGTGAGAAACCGCTCTTTCCGCATGCGAAGCGCGAGAGTCCCGTCGACCTCCACTACCCCTATGTTGCCAAGGATGAAGTAACGATCACATTGCCACCGAACGAAAAAGTGGAGCAATCTCCGCAAAGCAAACGGCTTCCGCTGCCAAACTTTGCGCTCTATTCCACGTCGGTCAAGTTGGATGGGAACAACCTGTCGTTGCAGCGCACCATGGTCTTGGCGAATACACTCTATTACACCAAAGAATATCCGGCACTGAAGAGCTTTCTGGACCAGGTAAACGCGGATGACCAGGAAAGGGCGATTCTCTCACGGGAGGCCGAAGGCGGTGCTGGCCAATGAAGGTGCTTGCGAATGCAGGTGCTCTTCTTCTGCTTGCAATTCCACTCTGCGCCGTAGCGAGTAATGACAACGTACCTGACTGGGTGATGCAGGCTGCGCACGCCCCGCTTCCCACCTATCCGGCCACGACTCGGGCGGTCGTGCTTCTGGATGAAGAGGTGCTCACCGTCCAACCGGATGGAACTGCCACCAAGCATGTCCGCCGGGCATTTAAAATTGTGCGTCCACAAGGTCGTGAGTGTGCCAGGGCAGAGGTATGGAGCGATGTGGATGAGAAGTTGAATTACCTTCACGCCTGGAGCATCGGTCCGGACGGCCGCCAATATGCGGCTCGAGATAAAGACTTTGCAGAGGTGGGCGCAGACGAATCTGGGATGCTCTACATTGCGGTCAAGGCCAGAGTACTCCACCCGCCCGCGGCCGATCCAGGCGCAGTGATTGCGTATGAATACGAGCAGAAGCAGCGTCCATACATCAACGAGGACGAAGGATATTTTCAAGAAGATATTCCTGTCCTTCGTTTCGTCTTCGAAGTAGATTTGCCTCCGGGATGGAAGTACTATGCCGCGTGGCTCCGGCATGCTCCCGTCGCGGCTGCCGAGCCGGCTCCAGATCACTACCGATGGGAGATTGACGAGGTTCCCGCAGTCGATATGACTGGCGTCCAAAATGCGCCGGCCTCTGAATCCCTCGTCGGGCGTATGACCGTTCATTATGCGAAAGCGGATTTGCCGGGGCCTCCTGATCGCTGGAGGGCAATCGGAGAGTGGCTTACTGCTCTGGCCTCTCCACGGGCGTTCGTTACGCCCGAGATCGCGGTGAAGGCAAGAGAGTTGACGGCGGGCCAAACTGATTTTACGGAGAAGCTGCAGAGCATCACCGAATATCTACAGCACAACATCCGATATGTCGGAATCGAAATCGGCATTGGTGGGTTCCAACCACACGCTGCCGCGGATATCTTTCGCACGGGATACGGCGACTGTAAGGACAAAGTTACTCTCCTGAAGTCGATGCTTGATGCAGTAGACATTCAGTCGACATGGGTCATGGTAGATACCAGCCGGGGTGTGGTGGCTCCGGAGATTCCTTCGATCGTTGGAAACCACATGATCGCAGCAATTGAGTTGCCGTCCGGATATCAAAACCCCGCGATCGCTGCTATCCTCAAGACCTCGTCAGGCAAGAGATACCTGATTTTCGATCCAACCGATTCATTTACCCCAGTCGGGCAACTACGTCCCGCGCTGCAAGGAAGTTATGGCTTATTGGCAGAAGGAGCTGCGAGCACGATTCTTACATTGCCGAAGCTGCCTCCAGACGCAAACCTCTTGGATCGCACAGCAAAGTTCGAGTTGAGCCCAGATGGTACACTCAAAGGCGTGGTAACCGAGAACCGCGCTGGCAGTGAAGCAACTGGGCCAAGATATCTCTTTGCGCAGGCCAACGCGAAAGATGAACGTGAGGTCTTGGAACACAGACTGCGTGAGGACTTCTCAAGCTTCAACTTGGACTCCGACACGGCGGAGAATGCTTCGCAACTGTCTAAATCCTTTGTCCTTCGCTATTCGCTTACTGCGCCCCGGTACGCACGGATGGAAGGAAATCTAATGCTCGTACGGCCGCGCGTTCTGGGTTCAGACTCGCTCGGCCTTGATGACAAACCGAGAATCTATCCTGTCGATCTCGGAGCCATGCGCACCCAGCGGGATGCCTTCGATCTCCGGTTACCTGCCGGATATACCGTGGACGAAACGCCTGATCCAGTCACCATCGATACGGACTTTGCTACCTATCGCAGCAAGGTACAAGTTGAAGGCAATGTGCTGCACTACTCGCGTGAGTTTGTCGTCAGTCAGATGGAACTGAAGGCGGAGGAATACTCCGACCTGAGGCACCTCATGGGACAGATCGAAGCGGACGAGGAGAGTCTGGTTGTTCTCAAGAAGCAGTAACCGGCTCCCATCACCGGCTCCCATCACTCTGATCGGCCCGAGTGGCCGACTTCAATGTTCTCTTGCCCACCCTTACACTCCGCGTCGCATTCGGAGTACGATGGTGGCCGTCCGAATATTCCTACTGTGCGTCAATGACATTGATAGACGCAGGAGTGAACACGAATGAGATTCTTCCTGATATTCGCAAGCCTAATGGCCGCCGTAAGTATTGCCTTGGCTCAAGGGCCGGCTAGTCCCTCAGAAACGGCAGATGGCAGGATCGGCCACGCTACAATCGTGATTAAGTATTCCGCGCCGTCGGTGCGCGGACGTCAGATCTTTGGAGAGGGTGGGCTCGTCATGCGGGACCCGACGGCTCCGATTTGGCGGGCCGGTGCAAATAGTGCGACGGCGCTGCACACCGATGCTGATCTGAATATCGGCGGGCTGACAGTCCCTAAGGGAGACTACACCCTGTTTGTGAATGTAAAAGACTCCAATGCTTGGGAGCTCATTCTCAACAAGCAGACTGGACAGTGGGGATTGAATTACGATCCGTCTCAGGATCTTGGTCGCGTGAAGATGGAGATGAGCAAGCCTTCGACTCCCGTTGAAACGCTGAAATACACAATCACAGGAGCTGGCGGTAACAAGGGCACGATCCAACTCGCGTGGGAGAACCAGGTTGCTTCGGTTCCCGTCACGGCAAAATAGCGACAAGGCTCCTTTCGACGACCCGCTTCCGGAACATTTCGAGTCACGCGCCCGCCTGGCCGGGAGCAACGACGCGCTTCATAATCGGAGCATCAAGAATAAGAAGGGAACTGCGCTCCAACCGTTTTAACTGCTTGAGCCAGTTGCCCGAACGCATTCACAGTCTCGGCTCTATTTTGGCGTTTCTACGAGACAAAAAAATGCGGCAGCCGCGACTGCCGCGCTGTCAATAAAAGCGTCAAACTCAGAACTGAAGACGGAAGGCCATCTGAATCTGACGAACGTTATAGGCGAAGTTACTGTTGTTGGTGCTGGTGATGGACCGGAATGGCGTGCTGGTATAGGGAACGAGCTGGTTCAAATGGCTCGTGGTGTTTTGCGATACAGCATATGCATTTGTGCCCACAGCAGTGACATTTTGATGGTTGGCGAGGTTAAAGGCTTCGGCCAGGAACTCAAGGTTGTAGCGTTCACGGACAACCAGCCGCTTTGAGACCCTCAGGTCCACGACCCAGGTCTTGGGTTGCTGGAAAACATTTCGATCTATGCCTGGAACGCGATTCGCACTACTCGGAGCGCCAGAGCCATTGAAGGAGCTCGTGTTAATGATCGAGTTCTGCGCTGGTTGACCCGGAGTGAGGTAAAGTCTAGAGGATGATCCGTTGATTCCCACTGAATAGGGCAGACCACTTTGTGTCTGAAACTCTGGCGAAATTTGGAAATCATTCGCGAGATATCCGAGCGGTCCGTGAACATGCCATGGTGAGTAGCCCACCGCATAGATAACGAACCGGTTAGGTACGTTCTGGTTGGAGTTGCCGTAGTCCAGACGAATGTTGGCCGGATCAAGCAATGCGGTGGCGCTCGCTCCGGTGGTGTTGTTCTCCCCAAAGTCGAGCGCATGCGACCACGTGTAGTTGGCGTCAAGTGAGACGTAATGCGCCATACGATGCTTGAATTGGCCAACGAGCGCCTCGTAATTGGAGGTTACGCCGCTGAAGATGTCTGTCATCGAACTGAAGTTTGGGTTGGGACGATGGTTCGCGTTGCTGGTATAGAAATATGCATTCGCAGTGAAGGTTGAGTTGTTGGCGAGAGGTCCTGTTTGGTTTGGATCGGCAACAGTGAAACTGACCGGTGTGGGCGCAGGCAGGTTAGTATCCACAAAGTCAGGCAAGCGCCGCCCCCATGATCCGAGCCAGGAAATACTGAAAACGTCGTTCTCGCTGAGTTGTTGTTCGACCGTTAGGTCGGCTTGATGGATCTGAGGCAGCTTGAAGTTCGGATCGAAGAAATAGACTGTAGCGTTGCCGCTGGACAAGCCCAGGCAGGTGGCATCCGCGCTGGTGGGCACTACCTTGGGAAAGATAGGAGCACACGTGGATCCAGGGTTCAGAGTGGGGTTCGTCTGGCTGCCAGTAGCGCCGGTGCCTATCAGCGCCTGGTAGATTGTGGAATTGATCGCGCGGGCAAAGAACATTCCATAGCCGCCACGAACACTTGTTTTTCCATTTCCGAATGCGTCAAAAGCAAAACCGACGCGTGGGCCGACATTGGTCTTGTTATCAGGCATCCTCGCAGTAAGTGGTGCCGCGGGGTTGGAGAGCTGCGGTGAGGGGAATGTTTCGTACTCCCAACGCAAACCGAGAGTCAGACTGAGGCGCGGCTTCACCTTCCACGAGTCCTGGGCAAACAACGAATAATCCCCGGTCGTAAAATCCAAACCGGGCAATCCGGCGCCCTGATTGAAGAACGCGTAGTTCTCTGCAATCTTTCCCGGCTTGGGATTCGCGGAAAGATACAGGTCGGCGAAATAGTTGCCGAGGGGTGTATTCCCGTTATACGTGAAACCCCCATACTGATTGTAGAGATTTGAGATCAGGTCATAGGTGTGAACGTAGTCTCCGCCGAATTTGAAGTCATGGTTCCCGTGAATCCAGTCCACGGTATCGGCAAGTTGCCAGCGGCGTTCGTCCGGCAAAGCGGCACGGTTGAGAAATTGTGCTGTGCCGAACTGGAAGAAGCCGTTGAGGTAGACATTCGGCGGGAGTCCTAACGGATTGGTGTAGTTGGAGGTCTTTAGAAGATTATTCTGTTCGTAGGGAGTGGGCTGCTGGTTGAATTCGTATTCGAAATCGCGCCCATACATGTACCGGACTTCATTGCTGATGTTGGCGGTGATGAAACTGTCAAGCTTGCCGACAATCCAGTTATCGCGAACGTAGTCGTTGCCAAAGCTCGCTACTCCATAGGCAACCGCAGGATTCGTCTGAATGCCTGCTGGAGAAGTCCAGCGCATCCGGTTTGCCTCAACGGAGGCGTGATTCTTCTGGTTTACCTGCCAATCGATCTTGGGGAAATAGATGGTTTGGTCGCCAGTGCGCGGTGCCGTTCCGAGCATTGTTGTCAGCCCCGAAATCCCGGCAGCGTAGAAGTTAGCGGCCGCGCTGGCAGACAATCCCGTAAGCGTCTGAAGCTGAGTCTTCTGGGCAGCTGCATAACTGCTATTCACGTTATAGTAGTTGGCGTTTGCGCTCGTTCCGGTGATAGTCGCGGCGGCCGGGAAGTCGTGATAGAACTTGTCAGCGGCAAAAAAGAAGAAGAGTCGGTCTTTCAGGAGGGGCCCACCGACACCAAAGCCGTATTGGCGCCGGAGATCCGTGGGCTTGAAGGGAAGTGCCGAATACTGAATCGGGTTTGTGGAAACCTGGACCGGGTGAGTCACGTAACTATTGGTCGCTGCCCACGCGCTGTCCCGGTCATAGTAGTAGCCTTCGCCATGGAACTGATTGGTACCACTCTTAGTTACGGAGTTGACGATGCCGCCGGCAGACCTTCCATATTCGACCGAATAGTTGGAGGTATTCACCTGGAACTCTTGCACAGCTGCCTTAATCGTCGAGTAGCCGGCGCGGGTTCGGCCACGTTCCTCAGAGAAATAAGCCTGGTTGTCGTCGGTCCCATCGATGGTAATGTTGTTCAGGAGTGTGCTTTGACCGCGAAAGCTCAGCAATCCGTAGCCATTGCTGTCATTGACCACGCCGGGAGTCAGAAGCGCAAAGGCGGACCAGCGATAATTGTTCTCCGGCACATTGTAGAGAGAGTTCCGATCCACAACTCCCGCGAAATCGGGTGAAGTTGTGTTGATCAGGGGGGCTTCTCCACTCACTTGCACGGTCTGGGCTGAACTCCCTACCTTCAACTGTGCCCGCACATCGGTCAAGAGGCCAACCTGGACAGTCACGTTCGTCGATTGGAATGTGTCAAACCCCGTGGCCGCAATGGTGACGTCGTAAGTAGCCGGCTGCAAATGGACCACACGAAAATAGCCTGATGAATCAGTAACAGTAGTCTGCTCGGCATTCGTGCCGCGATTGCGAACCGTTACAGTGGCATTGGGCACGATAGCGCCGCTACTGTCGAGCGCTGTTCCGCCAATCGCTCCATCCACTGCAGTCTGCGCGAATGCCGTCGGCAGCAACACCAATAGAAGGAAGATGCGAACCAGGGCTGCGATGCGATCCTGGGAAAGAATTGATGGCATATTGGCTCTCCTCAAAAATTACATTCCGATCAGTTGGGTCTGTACCCTAACACCGGCGTGACGATCCTCGCGGGTCGGCTGGTCCGAAAAACGCCTACGAGGTATGTCATGCTAACGCCGCCGCCATCATAAGAAACGATGTAAGGCGAAACGATGGTAGGGCGGATTTCCTAAGAGGGGGAAGGGAAACCGGGAGAATCCTTCCAGCCTCAGACACTGATCACTAAACATGACATGCGTATGTTGCGGAAATGTGAATCACCGAGGCACGGCCTGATCCCGCTTCAAGCGACCTCCGTTCGCGTATCTGGCTCCTCCAAGCCGGCTCCGCGAATGTGCTCTAACATTCTGTGATTTGCACGCCGCATGCATTACGGATAGGCTCTAAGCCGGCCCCGGTGTTAGACAAGTCCTCGGAATTGACCTGGCCAACTCTAAAGAGGGAAGGCTCAACCCGGCTGACCAGACCATTTGTGGAGGATAAGGTGAGGCGGTTTCTGTGTCTTGTTTCGTTCCTAGGCTTTGGAATCTTTGCAAGCGGATTCTCAGCTTGCCCAGCTCAGAGTACCGCCGATATGCCACCCTACAAGAACCCCGGGATTCCAGTTGAGCAGCGCGTTCAAGACCTTCTCCGGCGCATGACTTTGCAGGAGAAGGTTTCGATGCTGAGCGGTTCCGGTTGGATGGAAAGCGCCGCCATCGACCGCCTCGGGATCCCATCCATCAAGATGGCCGACGGTCCGATGGGGATACGGTCATGGTTGGGAAGTTCGGCTATCACGAATTCCCTCAAGTCTGCGCAGTCCACCACCAGTACCGCCTTTCCCGCTGGAGTTGCCATTGGAGCAACGTGGGATCCGGAGCTCGCGAAACAAGAAGGACAGGTGATTGGGCAGGAGATCAAGGCCCTGGGCAGAGACATGATTCTGGGCCCGACCGTAAACATCCAACGCGTTCCCCTCTGGGGACGAAACTTCGAGGGATACGGCGAGGATCCCTACCTTGCCGGTCAGATGGCCGTCGGGTACATAGAAGGCGTGCAGGGTGAAGGCGTGATCGCGACCGTCAAGCACTTCGTCGCCAATAACCAGGAGTATGAGCGCCACCGCGTCGACGCAGAGGTCGGGGAGCGCGCGCTGCATGAGATTTACCTTCCGGCCTTCAAGGCCGCGGTCCAACAGGCACATGTGTGGTCGGTCATGTCGGCTTATAACCGTGTCAACGGTGCATACTGCGCCCAGAACGTCCTCCTCCTGAAGGACGTTTTGCAAAAGGACTGGGGATTCCAAGGCTTCGTGGTTTCCGACTGGGGCAGCACCTACAGCACGGCGCCCACCGTGAACGCCGGCATGGATATCGAGATGCCGGGCGGAGAGATCACGAAAAACTGGTTGAAAACTGCCAGCGTGGTGGCGAGCGGAAACGGTGGCGCTTGGCTGACTCCGGAGAAAGTGCTCCCGGAAATCTCGGCGGGCAAGATCTCAACCTCTACCATCGATGACAACGTGAGCCGCATTCTACGCGTGATTTTTACCAGTGGCATCTTCGACCATCCGCACGTCGCAACGGGTTTGGTTGATACGCCCGAGCAGCGAGCGGTAGCACGCAGAGCCGCGGCAGAGAGCATTGTTCTGCTGAAGAACGCCGGAAACCTGCTGCCTCTCGATATATCGAAGGTCCATTCCATCGCGGTCATTGGACCGAGCGCTGCAGTGGCGCGGACCGGGGGAGGAGGTAGCTCTCTCGTCCACCCCAAGTATGCGATCACGCCGCTCGATGGTGTTAAAGAGAGAGCCGGTGGCCAATTGCAGGTTCTGTACGCGCTCGGCAACTCGATGGAAGGGGAAGATCCTCCAGAAGATACTCCTGCCGCGCAGCAGCAGTTGAGAAATAAAGCGGTCGCCCTTGCTGCGAAGGCCGACGTAGCAATCCTCTTCGTTGGGTACTCCCCGAAGTTCGAGGCCGAGAGCTTCGACCGCAAGACGATGGACCTTCCGTCCGGACAAGACGAGTTGATTCAGGCCGTGGCAAAAACGAATCGGAACACGATCGTGGTTTTCAACGCAGGAGACCCGATCACCATGACAAAGTGGGTCGATAGTGTTCCCGCCATCGTGGATATGTGGTACGGCGGCCAGGAAGGAGGCCATGGAATCGCGGATGTGCTCTTTGGCGACGTGAACCCTTCCGGGAAACTGCCCTTCTCCTTTCTCAAGGAATGGAGGGACTCGCCCGCTTACGGGCACTATCCGGGCGCAAATCTTCGCGTTGACTATGCCGAAGGGATCTATGTTGGTTACAGATACTTCGAAAAGCATAAGACTGCGCTTCAATATCCGTTCGGCTACGGTCTTTCCTACACAAGCTTCGACTACAGCGATCTCAAGATCACGCCAGCAAATGCTTCAGAGACCCGACCGGTTGAAGTGAGCCTGAGCCTTCGCAACAGCGGATCGCGTGCGGGCGCCGAGATCGTAGAGCTCTATGTTCACGATGGGCATTCCAGCGTAGACCGCCCGATCAAGGAACTCAAAGGCTTTCGCCGCGTGGAACTGGCTCCTGGCGAGACCAAAGCGATTCGCTTCACGCTCGACCGGAGCGCATTCGCCTACTACAGCACGGCCAAGAAAGATTGGGTGGCCGAGCCGGGCGAGTTCCAGATTCTCGTGGGCGCCTCTTCGCAGGACATCAAGTTCAAAGGAAATCTCGAGCTGACGCAATAGCGGCTTTTGGCTGACTAGCCAACGATCCGGGGCATCACAAAGACCCGCGTCGAAACTCGTATGCTCGGAAAGTCGAGTGCGCGTCAGAAATGGATTAGAGCCGCAACTTATAATCCGTCCGCAACCTTCACCAAACAAGGCAAGAAGCTTGGGGTCAAACAGGAGCCAGCCGGGTGCCCATCGTTCGCCCACCGCAGGCGGAGGTACGTGGGCTGAAAGAAGCCCTCAATAGCTCAGATCCCATCCGATCGGCTTAATCCGGCCTCGCATTAGATCGCCCTTTATTTGGGTAAGGTGAACGCGATGTAGAGACCACCGGTTTTTCTCGCACTGGTCTGCCCCCCACCGCTGGCAATTACAACGTACTGTTTTCCATCGACCATATACGTTGCAGGCGTCGCT
>DASYBJ010000272.1:0-16458 GCA_036500845.1 Acidobacteriaceae bacterium | reverse complement strand
AGAAGCAACTCGACCCATTCGATATACGGCATCACGCAATACAGTTATGACGCACTAAGTAGAAAGGTCAATCAGGTACAGCCGGATGGAAATAGTCAGAATTGGCTGTATACCGGACCGGCAGTGCAATTCACCGACGAGGGGAACGGAACGAAGAACGTGCAACGAATTTCGCAGACGGACGGCTTCGGTAGGTTAAGTTTCGGTTTGTGAGGTCAGCAGCGCAACCCTCATTGGCGTGACACCCAATCCGGGCTGACTGCGGTCAATCTATTTCCGCAACGGGTTTCTTGACCACATATCAGTACGATGCACTCGACAATCTGGTCCAGGTCAGTCAGGGCGGGTGCCCCAGGTCTCGCTTTTGAGACCTGGGGTTTGTGTGGTTATATAAGATGCCGTCATAGATACAGAGCTAAAACGTCACCAGAAGGGAGGCCACCTTCACACCTGGTGGCAGGCACAACGCTGAACACCTGGCACTAGCTTCTCTGCTGTTCCCCAGAATCGACCTGGGGTAGCTCGCATTTGATCCATCTTTCGCCAAATTGATTCGGTCAGCCGGTTTGCTAGAGTCCCGTCATGTCTGAGTGTTCCCCAGAACAAATGCGCGAGCTGCTCGAGTCGATGTATCGCAGGGATTCGGGAAGGATCCTCGCGACGCTGATCCGTTTGCTGGGCGATTTCGATCTCGCCGAGGATGCCATGCATGAAGGCTTTGCGGCTGCACTGGTCCTATGGCCGAAGAGCGGTGTGCCCCAGAACCCGCGACCATGGCTGATTTCAACTGCGCGGTTCAAAGCCACCGACATCCTGCGTCGCCGGGCGCGATTGGATGCGTCTCAAGAGGATCTCGCGAGACATCTGGAAGCGCAATCGATTTCGGCGGAGGCTTCCGAACAAGATGAAAGCGTAGAGGATGACCGGCTGCGCCTGATCTTCACCTGTTCTCATCCATCTCTACAGCCGGAAGCACGCGTAGCGCTCACATTGCGCGAGGTGTGCGGCTTGACGACAGAGGAGATTGCGCGAGCCTTTCTCACCACACCGCGTACGCTGGCGCAACGCATCGTGCGCGCGAAGGCGAAGATTCGAGATGCACGGATTCCGTACCAGGTACCACTGCCGCAGGAGCTGCCAGAACGGCTAGGCGCGGTGCTTCAGGTTATCTATCTCGTTTTCAACGAGGGTTACTCAGCCGCAGCGGGTGCCGCACTGACGCGAGCCGATCTGACCGGCGAGGCCATTCGCCTGGGGCGGCTGTTGAGCGAATTGCTGCCAGAGCCGGAAGTGATTGGCCTGCTTTCCCTTATGCTGCTGCAGGAGTCGCGTAGCGCGGCGCGGACATCGCCGGCAGGAGAGCTGATCCTGTTGGAGAATCAGGATCGTTCGCTCTGGAATCGAGAGCAGATCGCGGAGGGCGTGGCCTTGGTGGAGAGGGCATTGGAGTCCCACCGCTTTGGCCCCTACACGCTGCAGGCCGCGATTGCGGCCATTCACGCGGAGGCGGAATCGGCCGCGGCGACGGACTGGCCGCAAATCGCTGCGCTCTATAATCAACTGTTGCGAGTACAGCCCTCGCCGGTCGTCGAGCTCAACCGGGCCGTAGCAATCGCGATGCGGGACGGGCCTGAGGCGGGGTTAACGCTCATTGATGCCGTTCTGGCGCGCGGCCATCTGACGGATTACCACTTGGCGCATTCCGCACGGGCAGACCTGTGCCGCAGACTCGGCAGAACGGCTGAGGCTCGGTCATCCTATATGAAAGCCCTGGTGCTGACCCAGCAGGAGCCTGAGCGGAAATTCCTCGAAGAGCGGCTTCGGCAATTGGTTTAAGAATATTTTGGAATTCCCGTCGATTTCCTGTCTCCCGAACGACTATGTGGTGAAGGAGCAGTAACGAGCAGGAACCGGTAGGCGACTCGATTCAAGCCAAGTTCTTTCGTTGTAGGAAGCCCGAGGTTCGACGGGTCCTGCTGCGGTTCTCTGTCCGTGTGGCTTGCACAGTTGCTTCGAATGATTCACGCCAGTTGTGCGCACAACAAGTAACAAGGAGACGATTCATGAAATACATCTGTCTGGGATACATGGAACCGAACAAGTTCGAAAACATGTCTGAGAGCGAACGCAATGCAATGCTGGACGAGTGTTTTACCTATGACGACCATTTGCGGGAAAACGGGCACTTCACTGCCGGTGAAGCACTTCAGCCCGCTAACACGGCCATGACCTTGCACTGGAAGAACGGCAAGGTTGCAGTCACGGATGGTCCGTATGCAGAGACGAAGGAGCTGTTGGGCGGGATCCTGGTGCTCGAAGCGCGAGACCTGAATCACGCGATTCAGCTGATCTCTCAACATCCCGGTGTAAAGTATGGGCCTTTCGAGATCCGTCCAGCCGCGGATTTGACCGAAATGCTTCGGGAAAGCGAGCAACGGCGAGGGAAGGTAAACGCGCGATGAGGACTAGTCGAAATAGTTGATCAACAAGTACCAAGTGCAGACCGGAGAACGAAGATCGTCCGAACGCGGTAGGACTGGGTGAAGAGATTGCGGCGCATCGGCGAGATGGCCAAGCCGGCGGAACAAATCCGCCGAACGGAGAACGGATATGTCATTCCTTCGTGATTTGAAGATTGCGGTCCGTTCCTTGTGGCGCGTTCGTGCCCTGTGGATCACCGTAGCCTTGACGCTGGCTCTGGGAATCGGTGCGAACGCCGCAATCTTCAGCGTGGTTCGCGCCGTGCTCCTGCGGCCGCTGGCCAATCGTGACGAAGATCAATTGCTTTACCTGCGCCAGGGCGCTCCGGGGATCGGCGTCGAGAACACGACTTTCTCGATTCCTGAAATTCAGGATCTCGGCAAGGGACTCAAAACCATCAAGGAACTCGGCACCTTTTCATCGATCGACTTCACGATCGTGGGGCTGGGCACACCACGCGAGATCCGCGCCGGGGTTGTGGATGGGAATTATTTCGAAGTGATCGGACTGCGTCCGGTGATTGGACGATTGCTGACTCCCGCGGACGACGGCCCCAGTGCAGCCGGTGCCGCTGTGCTGACATATCGATTTTGGACCACCTCGTTGAACTCCGATCCAAGCGTGATCGGAAAGACGGTGCGGCTCGAGAGCTTCAGCGGCGCACGATCCGCGGCGATTGTTGGCGTTCTGGAACCATCCGTGCCCTATCCGGTGGAAACCGAGATCGTCGCCAATGTCGTGACCAGCCCACATCATCTGTCGGCCACGATGGTGACCGGGCGTGAACATCGCATGACCGAAGTATTCGCGAGGCTCGCTCCCGGCGCGAATCTCGATTCGGTGCGATCAGAGCTGCGCACGAGATACGCGGTCATGCTGGCCTCACATCCCGAGGTGTACAAACCCGCGGCCGATTTCAAAATCGGTGTGACGCGAATGCATGACCAGATCAATTCCCGAGCAAATACGATTTTGTGGGTGCTGTTCGCGGCCTCGGGCCTCCTGTTTGTGATTGCGTGTTCGAATGTCGCCAATCTTGTGCTGGCGCGAACAGTGCGTCGCGAATCGGAGCTGGCCATACGCTCGGCGTTGGGAGCAACCACAGCTGCGCTTCGCCGATCGTTGCTGGCAGAGAGCATCGTACTTTGCGGAAGCGGAGCGTTGGCGGCCCTGATCATCGCTGCTCCAATGGTGGCGGTGCTAGGCCGTTATGCGTCGCGCTTCTCGGCCCGCGCTGAAGGCCTGACGCTTGATTTCAGCCTGATTTGGTTTGGAATTACGCTGGCGTTGATCGCCGCCGTTTTCCTGGCGCTTGTTCCGCGGCTGCCTTCGGCGAACGCGCCGCCGGGCTCCCAGCTAACCGGCAGCGGAGTACGCGTCACCGGAGGAAGCAGCCGGCGACTTCGCAATTTTGCGGTTATTCAAATCACAGCCTCATTCCTGCTGCTGACCGGTGCTGCTGTGCTCATGAGAACTCTGTTTGTGCTAGAGAGCATGCAGCCACCATTCGACACCGCTAGCGTTCTGGCCCTGAATTTACCGGTAATGTCGTATGGGCGAACGCCGGAGCAGGTGAATGATTTCTATCGTGAAGTGCAGCGCCGGGTCGGCACGCTGCCCGGAGTAGAACACGTATCAACCGGTTTCAGCGTCCCATGGCGCGACGATCAGGCACTCGACATTAGTTTCGCGTTCGCGGTGCAGGGTGCGACGCGCAAAAACGGGCAGGATGATTTGCGCGCACGGTTCCGTTCCGTCTCGCCTGGATTTTTCGAAACGCTGGGAATACGCATGCTGGCAGGCCGCGATTTCAGAGACACCGACCGGGAGGGCTCCGAACGCGTCGTGATCGTCAGTCAGAGCGTTGCGCAGACGCTGTTTCCCGGGCAGGAAGCGCTGAACCGCAATTTGCGATGGACCGACGGCGTGATGAAGTTTGTCGGCATTAGCGCCGAGCCGCGGCGGATCATCGGCGTGGTGCCTGATTTCGATGACCAGAACATCATCCCGTCGCCGGCCATGACGGTGTATCAGCCGAGCGACCAGGAAGGATGGCAAGGCCGCCTGTTCGTGCGCGCACACGGGGATCCATATACGCTCGTTCCCACCATCACTCGTACGATTCACGACATAGCAGCAGACCAGCCCGTGGAGCGAGCCAGCACGCTCAGTGACATTCGCGGGGAAGTTCTAACACCAGACCGGCTGAATGCTGTTGTGTTCGGTGGATTCGCTGGGGTAGCGCTCTTAATTTCGGTCGTGGGGGTGGCCGGCGTTCTTGCGTTTTCCGTGAGCGGGCGCACGCGCGAATTCGGAATCCGCATCGCTCTGGGCGCTCAGCCGCGCAATATTCTCACCGATGTTCTTCGAGAGGGCCTGGTGATCGCGAGCATCGGAGTTGCCGCCGGCGTGATGGTTGGCTTTGCCTGCGCACGCGTAATCGGCAGGTATGTCTCGGAGGTACATCTGCCGGGCGTAGTGGTTTTTGTCGCGTCCGCGGTCGTAATTTTGGCTGCGGCGGTGATCGCGTCGGCTGTGCCTGCGGCGCGCGCCGCCAGGGTGAACGCGGTGGAAGCTCTGCGTTCGGAGTAATCCACTCAATTGGTACGAAAAAACCGGTAATCCAGAGGAATGAGTTGGCGCGAACAGGGTGAGTTCATCACTCAGATGTCCTGTATGCGCTTTCGTCCGAGTTCAGGACGGTTGCTCGGCTACGGCGTTTTCACAATTGGTGTAGTCCAGGAATTGGAGTCCGAACGCGGCTTTTCATCAAGAAAAGCTGCACATAACCAACTCTGGCCAGATCACAGTAATTGTGAAAACGCAATAGCCTTCCCTAACTGAATTGTTGAAGAGTAGGTCGGCGTCTGCATTTACTATCACCTTCGACGGTGACCTCATGGAAACGCGCTTCCCATTCGCAGGCATTTTGCAGGCGCTGCTCGCCGCAGCCTGTGTAGCCGCGTGCGCACAATCTACTGTCGCCCCTACCCCCGATGCAGGCAGCCTGAGCGACGAAGCTCGCGGCCGGGAGTGGTGGATGCACATCCGCACACTTGCAGACGACTCAATGAAAGGCCGCCAAACCGGCAGCGAAGAGTACCTCAAGGCTGCCGCCTACGTGGTCGACAGGTTTAAGTTATGGGAACTAAAGCCCGCGGGCGTCAATGGAACCTACTTCCAGCCGGTTCACTTCGTTGAGGAGCGCATCCAAGCCGATCGCACCACCCTGGCCCTTGAGTCGGATGGCAAACACATCCCGCTCGAACTCGGAGAAGACGCTGTCCTAGGCAGAGGGTTGGCCCAGCCCGCCTCCGTTGAGGCGCCCCTCGTCTTCATCGGGTACGGCCTGCATCTCCCCGAGTCAGGATACGACGACTTCGATTCCCCCGAGCTGCCCCGAGACTCGCTGAGAGGCAAGATCGTTGTGCTGGTAAACGGCGGCCCGGCCGATCTACCGGCTCCGCTCAAATCTTTCGCGCGTACTACGCCGCTCATCAGGGCAATCCGTGATGCCGACGCCGTCGGACTTATCTCAATCCCAACACCTAAATCCATGGACTTCGGCTGGCAGCGGATAGCGTCCAGCGCTTCGCAGCCCGGCATGCGCCTCGCCGCTACACCCGAAGACGCCTCAATCGCCAAGCGGCATCCAGCCTTGGCAGACGATCACGGTACACTCTTCACCGCAACCTTCAACCCGGGCCAAGCCGAAAAGCTCTTCCAAGGTTCTGGCCATAGCTTCGCAGACATACTCGCTCTGGCCGATGGACAGAAGCCGCTGCCTCGCTTCGAGCTGAACAAAAACCTGCGCGCCACTGTCGCCAAGCAAAACTCTCAGATCGTCTCGCCGAATATCGCCGCCGTCCTGCCGGGCTCCGACCCGTCGCTCAAAGCACAGTACGTTATCATCTCCGCACATCTCGATCACCTGGGAGTGGGTGAGCCTATCCACGGCAAGACCATCTATGCGGGAGCGATGGACGACGCCTCGGGAGTAGCCACGGTGCTTGAAACCGCGCGGACCATCAGCCAAAGCGGCGAACGTCCAAAACGCTCCCTTCTCTTTCTCGTTTTCACCGCGGAAGAGAAAGGCCTGCTGGGCTCGCGCTACTTCGCCGGGCACCCCACCGTACCGGAAGACGCCATCGTTGCCGACCTGAACCTCGACATGTTCATGCCCATCTTTGCTCTCAAAAAACTCCACGTGCAGGGGCTGGAGCAGTCTACCCTCGCCGACCAGGCCCGCTCCGTTGGAGCCGCGCACCACATTGAGATCGCCGGCGATCCGGAGCCCGACCGCAACTCCTTCATCCGCACCGATCAGTACAGCTTCGTGCAAGCGGGCATCCCGGCCCTTGCCATGAAGTTCGGCTGGACACCCGGATCCCCGGAGTACAAGGCGTGGCGCGCATGGCTCGCTGAACGCTACCACTCGACCGACGACGACCTCACCCAGCCCGTCGATCTCGCCGCCGCCGGTCAATTCAACAGCTTCTTTGCAGACCTTGCCAAGGCAGTGGCAAACGACTCGGCCACGCCGCACTACCTGGCTACAAGCTTCTTCAAAAGATTCGAAACTCACCCCTGAGAAAGCTATTTAAACGTGGTCAATATGCATGCATCTAATAAAGTATGCGCGTGTCTTCTCTTCCGATACTTAGCAGGGTGACATCGGTGTATTTTGCGGGTTCAACAGCCGTGCTGAAGCAGCCAGTTTTCCTCAAAAGAGGCTTTCCACTCTTTCCACGCAGAACTCATTCGCTACCCAAAGGTAACTTTCCGCGCTTACCGCGCTTTTCGCGCACTATTCTCCTCCAACCGGTGCCCGGCTCTGGGCGACAGGGAAGCACAGCATCGTAACCTGCAGCCGCTAGTGACCTGTCGCAGTGACTTCGTTAAAAAACAGGGTCGTAGACCTTTGCGTATCAAGCAATAGATTTGGCCGCTTCCACCATATCTCCTTGCACTCGACACGCAATTACTTATGACGTTCTGTTTTAGAACGGAGTCTAAAGCCACGGATTGCAAGGTCGCGTCCGCCGATCGAATATGGCGCGTACAAGCGTCTTGTCAAACCATGATCATCGCGCGTTTTGCCTCATCCCACTCGGGATTTCCTCATCGCTCGCCAGTACCATTGGGAGAGACCCTTCATGATAGATACAAAGGCCCTTTCCCCCGAACTTCTCCTCCATATTGCTCAAACTCTCAATCTGCCCATGCATGGCGTGGTCGCCGTGATCGAACTGCTCGACGAAGGCGGAACGGTTCCTTTCATCGCGCGCTATCGGAAAGAGGCCACCGGCAATCTGGACGAGGTTCAGATCCGCCAGGTCGAAGAGAATTTGACCTACTTCCGTGACCTGATGGAGCGCCGCGCGACCATCCTCTCCTCCATTGCTGAGCAGGGCAAGCTCACAGACGACCTCAAAGCGAAAATTGAAGCCGCGCTGGACAAGAGCGAATTAGAAGACCTCTATCTGCCCTACCGGCCCAAACGGCGTACCAAAGCCACGATTGCCCGGGAAAAGGGCCTGGAGCCGCTTGCCCAGTATCTCTGGGCGCAACAACGTACCCCCGAACCGCTGGAGAGTTTCGCCGCCGGCTTCGTGAATCTGGAGCTCGGCGTGCCCACAATCGACGAGGCGCTCGAAGGCGCGCGACACATCGTCGCCGAGTGGATCAGCGAGGATGCCGAGCTGCGGAAGCTGCTACGCCAGCTCATGTTCGATGAAGGCGTGGTCATCAGCCGGAAGAGCATGGACGCGATCGACGAGCAGGAAAAGTTCAAGATGTACTACGAGTACAGAGAGCCGGTTAAGACGATTCCCTCGCATCGCATGCTGGCGATCCGTCGCGGTGAAAACGAGAAAGTGCTCTACTTTCTGATTGAACTCGAGTCAGAGCGGCCGTTCAACATCCTGCGGGCACACGTCTTGCGCGAGCAGGGAGATTGGACGCGCCAGTTGGAACTTGTAATCGAAGATGCCTGGCAGCGTCTCCTGAATTCCTCAATTCAGGCCGAGATTCGTATGGAGCTGAAAAAGCGCTCCGACACGGAAGCGATTCAGGTCTTTCGTGACAACCTCTACAATCTGCTGCTCGCGGCCCCGGCCGGACCCATCGCAGTTCTCGGCATTGATCCAGGCTTGCGTACCGGCTGCAAGATCGCCGTCGTCGACGAGACAGGAAAGCTCCTGGCTCACGACGTCATTTATCCCCACACATCGAGGAACGGCATCACAGAGGCATCGAAGAAGATAGAAACCTTGCTGCGGCAGCACAAGGTGCGTGCGATTGCGATCGGGAATGGTACAGCCTCCCGCGAGACTGATGCGTTCGTCCGCGACTTTTTACGTGAAAGGAGCATCGAGGACATCTTCTCGGTCACCGTGAGCGAATCAGGCGCGAGTGTCTACTCTGCATCGGAGATCGCGCGCCAGGAATTTCCCGATCTCGATCTGACTGTGCGTGGCGCGATCTCTATCGCCCGACGTCTGCAAGACCCTCTTTCCGAGTTGGTCAAAGTTGACCCCAAGTCGATCGGCGTGGGCCAATACCAACACGATGTGGACCAGCGGCAGCTGCAGATATCGCTCGAAAACGTCATTGAAAGTTGCGTGAACCGCGTCGGGGTAGAGGTAAACACCGCGTCCTGGACCCTGCTGCGTTATGTTGCCGGGATTACGGAACGGACCGCGATGAATATCGTGAAATACCGGGATGAAAAAGGGGCCTTCCGTTCGCGCACCCAGATGCTGGATGTGGTCGGGATCGGGCCCAAGACCTTCGAGCAGTCGGCCGGGTTTCTCCGCATCCGCAGTGGAGATAACCCGCTCGACATGACCGCGGTTCATCCTGAGTCCTATGCCGTGGTGGAGCAGATTGCGCAGTCGCTCCAGGCTCCTGTCGGTGAGATAATCCGCAACCCTCAGCTTCTGGAGAAGGTTGATCGTACGAAGCTATCCGCCGGCACATACACGCTGAGCGACATTCTGGAAGAGCTGCGGAAACCGGGACGGGATCCACGCGATACCTTTGTTGCGCCGGTCTTCCACGAGCAGGTGCGGGATATTTCCGATGTCCAAGCGGGTATGGTGCTCGAGGGCGTGGTGACCAACGTGACGAAGTTCGGCGCCTTCGTGGATATCGGAGTTCATCAGGATGGGCTCGTCCACATCAGTGAACTCTCCAACCGCTTCATCAAGGATCCCTCAGAAGCCGTGAAGACTGGACAGATCATCAAGGTAAAGGTGCTCAGTGCGGACGTGAAGACCAGGCGGATTGCACTCTCCATGAAGGCATTGCTGGAACCGTCACGTCCTGCCCCGAAGAACAAGCCGATCTCTCCGACAACGCAACCTAGCGTTAAGGGAGCGCAGCCTACGCTTGATGAGAAGCTGAGCGCGCTTTCGGCCAAATGGAAGGTTCGGTAACAGCAATAGGGAAGTCGCTCATTCCCCCCAATTGCCACTCCGCAATCGAATGACTGTCGGCCCCTAAGCCGTTTGTCTTCCATATGCTGGCCGGTGACCTGGGTGCTTATCGCTTCGCTTGAGGTCTGGGCACAACGCGTACGACAATGACATACCACATTCGTGAGCGGCGAGCCTCAGCCGGCTGCCAGTTCCTTTGCACGAAGTGTGGCCCGCATGACCGCCTTGATCAAAGTCACGCGGAGACCGCCCTCCTCGAGTTCGAGGATACCGTCGATCGTGCAGCCGGCCGGTGTCGTCACCGCGTCTTTAAGCAGTGCCGGGTGATAACCGGTCTCGAGCACCATCTTGGCTGCGCCGAAGGTGGTTTGCGCGGCGAGAAGCGTAGCAACGTCGCGGGGTAACCCAACCTTTACGCCCGCTTCTGCCAGCGACTCGAGAATGATGTAGATGAACGCGGGTCCGCTCGCCGAGAGTCCCGTCACGGCATCCATGTGTTTCTCATCCACGATCACAGTGCGGCCTACCGTCTCGAAGAGAAACGAAGTGAGATGGAGCTGGCGCTCTGTCGCGAAGCGGCCTCGGGTAAGCGCAGCGATGCCCGCGCCCAGCGCCGAAGGTGTATTCGGCATCGCGCGGATCACAGGGATATCGATCCCCGCGGCCTCTTCGATCGACATGGTCTTCACCGAGGCGGCGAAGGAAATCAGCAGCTTGTCTTTGTCGAGAGCAGGACGAACTTCTCGCACGAGCTCGGGAACATTGATTGGCTTGACGCCGATCAGGATCAGATCGGCGCCTCGCACCGCGGAGACGTTGTCGGTCGTGACCTCGACTCCCCATTGCGCGGAGAGCTGCGCGGCTCGTTCTTCGTGCTGTACGGTGGCCGCGATCTGTTCCGGCTCAAGGACTTTGGACTTGAGAAATGCTTGTAAGAGAATCCCACCCATCTTCCCGGCGCCGAGAATCGCGACCTTCATGCCAGCCAGTGAAGGAATGGCAGCGTTCGAACCCATGTTTGCTCCCTTGCCCTAATCTTTCGTTACTTTGTGTGCGGTTTGTTTCTGCTGGGCAATCCACGTATCGACACGCTGCTCGAGGATATCGAGGGGCAACGCTCCTGAATCAATGACCTCGTCGTGGAATGTACGTATATCGAAGCTGGGCCCCAGTTCCTGTTGGGCTCTGGCCCGCAGTTCCAAAAGCTTCATCTGTCCCATCTTGTATCCCAGAGCCTGCGCCGGCCACGCGATGTACCGATCGACCTCCGCCTGGACGTCCGTTTCGTCGATCGCTGAATGATCGTGGAAATAGTCAACCATCTGCTGTCGGGTCCAGTGCTGCGAATGGACGCCGGTGTCGACGACTAGACGTATTGCGCGCCAGATGTCGGCCTGCAGCCTGCCGTAATCGCTGTAGGGATCACGATAGAAGCCTATGTCTTTACCCAGCCGTTCGGAATAGAGTCCCCAACCCTCGGTGTAAGCGGTGTAATAGGTGTATTTGCGAAATTCCGGGATCCCTGTCAACTCTTGCGAAATCGAAATCTGTAGATGATGGCCAGGAAGGCCCTCATGGTAGGCGATCACTTCGGCTGCCGTCAGCGACCGTGACGAATAGTTGTAGGTATTGATGTAGACTGTGCCCGGTCGGGAACCGTCCGGCGTGCCGTGGTCATAGTACGCAGCCGCCTGCTCCTTCTCCATATAGGCCGGAATCGGAGAGACTACTAGGGGTGCCTTGGGCAGCCGCCCAAAAAGTTGCGGCAGCTTCGGCTTCATCTGGTCGAGATAGCCACGATACACGTCGAGAAGCTGTTCCTTCGACGTTGGGTGCAATTTCGGATTGGATTGAACGGCGGTCTTGAGAGCCTTGATGTCAGAAAAACCGAGCTGATGAGCGATGGTCAACATCTGCTCTTCATCCTGTTTTACTTGATCGAGTCCGATCTGGTGGATCTGCGCGGGAGTGAGATCCGTGGTTGTGCTTTGCTTTACGCGAAATGCGTAGTACGCGTCGCCGTCAGATAAAGACCAGACGCCTGGATCGGTCCGGCCGTTTGGAATGTACTGGAACTGGAGAAATTTGCCGAAGCGAACATACGCGGGATTCACGTCTTTGACGATCGCATCCAGCACCTCTCCCTTGATCCGTGCCTGTTCTGCCGCAGAGACAGAAGACGGGAAATTCTTGAGCGGTAGAGCGAATGGACTGTCTTCCGGCTTTGTGCTAGCAACATTGTTAACCTGAACGAGAACCTTCTCGAGCAGGTACTTCGGTGGCTCCCGGTGATCGTCGATCCCGATGCTCATCGAGTCCGTGACTTGCCGGAAAGCCGTTGGGAATTTTTGCAGGCGCGCGACGTAGTCGTCGTAGTCCTTCACAGAAGTGAACTTAAGCTGGGTGACAAGCTGCGCGAGATCGACATGAATGCCGTAAAACTGATTGACCGGCATTTCCCAAGGTTTGAACCTGGACTCCTCCTGGTTCTCGATCAAAGTACGCACAAGCAGTTGTTTGCTCAGTTGTTCTTGGTCAGACATTCCTGTCGTGTCGACATGTCCAAGGCGGTCGAGAAATGCACGTCCCCGAGCGAGCGCGTCGTTGTAACCCTCAACGGAGTAGTCCGAGAGCTGATCGTTGTACCGAGGGTCGCCGATCGAGGAAGCGAACTCCGGAGAGTGCTTTAGGTAGTCTTCCCAATAATCCGCGAAGATGGTGTTGAGCGTTTTTTGCCGGTCAGCGAGCGGAGCATTCGCATCGCTGCCTGCGCGAGTGTCCACCGGTGTACGGCTCGAACCGGCGGGAAAGGATTGCGTTGCGCGAGCGACATTTACGAAAAGTGACAGAAAGATAATTCCGGTGATTGCGAGGGCGCGTATAAAGTGCATCCGTAAGTCCTGAAGAACTGTCGTAAGCGAAGTGTATCGACAATTCGATCAGGGGAACAGTGCAGCGACGCCATGCGTGCATAAGATAACGGACCCGCGGGTGAGGAGGAATGCGACCTGTGTTCTGCGGGCCGACCCTGCCAGCCATCACGCCTTTGTGTACGCCTGTTTCACTCCGAAAGACGCGTGATCAATGCGGCGAAGGACTGCTGGGCGGTCTGTGCTAGATGGTGACGTGATTCGCCAGCACCATTGGGCCTGGAGCGGAATCCTCTTCTGAGGAAAGATCCTGAATTGAAAGGGCGGAGCCTGTGCCCCCCAAAGAGCTCTCGGTGTCCGATTCAAGCATGCGGTAAAGAGTGGACCGGCTGATTCCGAGCCGGGCTGCGGCTCGCGCTTTATTGCCGGAGCACAAGCGAAGCACCCGTTGGACGTGACGGCGCAGAACGCCATCGAGCGTAAGATCCTGGGGCAGGGAATGGTCGTTGGCCGGTGCGACAGCGGTTTCCAGGGGAAGGATTACCAGATCGATTGGCCGGAGCCATTGACCTTCCGCGGCGAAGCAGGCCGCACGGATCACGCTCTCGAGCTCGCGAACGTTGCCCGGCCAGGAATGGCGAAGCAGAACCGCCAAAGCACCCGGTCCAAGCCCCTGCAAAACCTTGCCGCTTTCGCGAGAAAAGTTCTCGATGAACAGCTGAGCGAGCCCCGGCACATCTTCCTTGCGCTCTCTCAGCGGCGGCACTGACAGGCAAACCGCGCTCAAGCGGTAGTAGAGTTCAGGCAGAAATCTTCCAGCGAGTACTCTCGCCCGGAGCGGCTGGCGCGCCGTGCAAATAACCTGAAAGCGAGAGGGACGTAGACCTGCAGCGCCGATCGATGCGGCGGTCTCGAGCGAGCGGATGAAGCGCAGCAGCTGTCCCTGTTCAGTGGTCGAGAGTTCACCGACTCCACGAATCAAAAAGAGCCCTCCGGCCGCCCGCTCGATCGCGTGCGCTAAAGGGCTCGCTTGCACAGCTGAAGGCAGGACAGCATTCTCGCCGAAGACACTCGAAGCCTCCTCCGCGATCAGATTTCTCTCGGGCGGCCCGAGTTTATAGAGTTCCCTGGAGATCAGCTGCTTTCCGGTGCCCGCTTCACCCTCAATCAGAATCAGGCGAGCTCCGCATATTTGCGGAAGCCGTTCGCCAATTCGCCGCATCGGCAGGGATCGCGAGACCAAAGATGGAGCACTGATCGGCTCCGCATTTCGTTGAGTGACTCTCAAAGTGAGGGGAGATATCCAGTTCTGATTGTCTCGATCCATTTGCCTCGACCCACGTGCGTTGACACGGAGAAGGCGCGCTCAACGGATCGCGCATGGACGCGTTCCTGATGGAGCGTGCTGCTCACTATCGTTTATCGGCTAAGAATGGAAATGGATGAGCTGTCGCGAAGGAACGCTCTATGCGTCGACTGGACGAATACGTCCCGAGTTGGTGTCGGATGCGATCACGCCGTCGCGAATATTTACGACCCGGTGCGCGTACTCCGCAATGTCAGGCTCGTGCGTGACGAGAATGATAGTGTTGCCCCGAGAGTGAAGATCGTCAAACAGAGCCATGATCTCCTCGCCCGTTTTTGAGTCGAGGTTGCCCGTAGGCTCGTCGGCCAGGATGATCGAGGGCCGGTTCACCAAAGCGCGAGCGATGGCAACACGCTGCCGCTGGCCTCCGGAAAGCTCGTTGGGTTTGTGATTCATGCGCCCTTCGAGGTTTACGGCGCGCAGCGCGGTCTTGGCCCTCTCGATGCGCTCTTGAGCCGGTGTGCCGTTATAGATGAGAGGCAACTCTACGTTGTGCAACGCCGAGGCTCGAGCTAACAGATTGAACGTCTGGAAGACGAAACCGATCTCACGATTACGAATGCGGGCCAGTTCATCGTCATTCAGCTCGCTGACCAGGTGCCCGTTGAGCCAATATTGGCCCTTGCTCGGTGTGTCGAGACATCCGATCAGGTTCATCAGCGTCGATTTGCCCGAGCCCGATGGTCCCATGATAGCTACATATTCGTTGTGCTTGATGCGGAGGGAAATGCCGCGGAGGGCCTGCACTTGCTGCTCGGAACCCATGTCATAGGTCTTCCAGAGATCTTCAACGACGATGACATCTCCATGCGCCGCATCGTAAGCCAAATCGTCAACCATCTCTGCTTGCCCTGCAGTTGTCATTGCCGGTCGCACAGTTCGCTCGAACATGGCTTCCCCCAGATTTCTAATACGGCTGTAGGCCTTGGAAGGTTCACTTGCGCGGTCAGGACACCGCATCCTTTTGAACGCCAGCGTTCTGGTCCCGCTTTACCATTGTCCCACTCTTGAGATTGCGAAGGGTTTGGTAGGCGCCAATCACGATTTCGTCCCCCTGCTTCACGCCCCCGGTGACCTCGATGTCAGTTGCCCCTGTGATACCTGTCGAGACCGGCACAAATTCTGCCTGGAGCTTGCCTTTATTGGGACGCAGAATGAAGACACCTTGCGTCGACGTATCTTGCGCGGGAGAGCTTTGCTGTGCCGCGAGTGCCGTGCCTGCGCCGCCGCTGGGTGTGCCCGCAGAGGGAGTGCGCAGGGTCAAGGCCTGAATGGGAATTGCCAGTACGTTCTCCCGTCGCGCGGTTGTGATTTTGGCGGTTGCCGAGAGCCCGGGACGTAGCTCGGTCGTCGGGCTATCGACCGCCACTACCACTTTGAAGTCCTTTGCTTCTTCCGTTCCAGTGGTGCTTTGGCTCGTGGCGATACCGGTCGAGCGCAGAATCGCCTGATCTCCAACCTCGGTGACGTGGCCGCGGAATACTCGGCCGGGTAGGGCATCCACCGTTACACCGACGGGTTGGCCAACCGTCACATTGACGATGTCTGTCTCATCGACCTTTACCTCTGCCGTGATCACCGACATATCGGCCAAAGTCATGAGCGTGCTCCCCTCGGCATTCTGAATTCCAACCACGACAGTCTCCCCCTCCCGCACTGGCATATTTGTAACGATGCCGTCGAAGGGTGCAACACTGACTGTCTTATTCAATGCGTCGTAGTTGCTCCTGAGAGTGGCTACCTGCGTCTGGTACTTGCCGCGTGCGGACGCGGTTTGTGCCTGTGCCTGCGCCTCCTGTGCCTTGCTTTGTGCTAGAACCGCAACCCCAGTGTCGTAAGCTGCCTTTTTTGAGTCGTACTCTTGCTTCGCGATCAACTGGTCTTGATAAAGCGCCTGCGCGCGCTGCCAATCGAGGCGCTTTTGCTGTAGGTCCGCTTCATCCCTCTCGACGTTGGCCGCCGCAGTCTTTTCGGCTGCGACAAAGGCGGCGATATCGGTATTCGCGGAAGAAATACTGGCCTGCTGTGCGTCGACGTTTGCCCGTGCCTGGACGCTTTCGATCGTTGCCAGAATCTGGCCGCGCTTCACGTGATCCCCTTCCTTGACGTAAAGGCGCGTGATCCTGCCGAAGGCGGTCGCTCCGATGTTGACGTAGGTTTTTGGTTTGATTTGTCCGGTGCCGCTGACGATCGAGATTAGGTTCTCCCGAACGACTCTGCCGGTGAGCACCTTCGCATAGCCCGACTGCGCGCGCATCACAGCGAATCCAACAAGGGCAGCGGTCGCTAAGACAGCACCTAG
>DASYBJ010000271.1:0-16487 GCA_036500845.1 Acidobacteriaceae bacterium | reverse complement strand
GAAAACGCGTGACCTACGATCAGGCAAATGACTGGATGTCCAGCCATTCGAGCGGACGCATACGCATCGGCTGAAGCTGCGGCTGCGAGGAAGATCCCGGCTGTCTCTTCACGACGACCGTATGCCTGACTCTTTACATCGACAATGGCGATGATTGGGCGCTTCTCGGCCGTCGGCTTATCACGGTCAGCCTCAATCGATTCCCGTATCCGGGCTGCCAACGTATATGCTTCTTCAAGCCCGACCTGTCCATCTCGAACACACGGAAAGCGACCGTCTGGATTCGGCACGACACAAAGAAATACCGCGGTCTCTTGACCTACTTGCGTGTCTGCCACCAGTACGGAGCCGGGATCTCCGGTCCGCGGGTGATCCGTTCCCGTCAGCGCCAGAAACCAGGCTCTGCCTCGCAAACCTACACGCTCGCTCATCCCGCACCTCCTTTGGATTCACAAACGCTCCATTGCTCTCGTAGGGCTGATGGATCAATCTGCTTCGATGTATCGATCGCTGCAATCCGTTCGCGATATAGTTGGACCTGTTCGCTTCTGTGCTGCGCAGGTCTACCGGCGAGCACGTACCTGCGGACGGCTGATTCGATCTCCTCAATGCTGTCTTCAACAAGTGCATCTGCCAGGCCCATGCCCACTCGCTGCTCACCGCCGTGAATTGCCCATATCAAAGCTCGATCCGAAGCATCGAATTCCTCTATGCCTGACTCTTGCTCAATGACTTCAGGACCGTTCAGACCAAGTCGCGCCTCACGCGTCATGACGACATAACTTGAAACACCAGCGGCCAGCGACATTCCTCCAAAACAGCCTACGGTTCCAGCTACGACAGTGATAACCGGGGCATGTTGACGAAGGGAGAGAATGGACGCGATTACTTCCGCCATAGCTGCAAGACCCAGGTTCGCTTCCTGCAGACGGACTCCTCCTGTTTCGAGTAGGAGTACAGCAGCGGTTGGGATTCCGGCAGATGAATCTCTCGTAGCCAGATCGAGCGCTGCCGTCATCTTCGCCCCAGAAACCTCGCCGATGCTCCCGCCCTGGAAAGCGCCTTCGAGTGAGATGACAACCGCCGGATTGCCCGCGATGCGCCCTTTCATGACAATGCAGCCGTCATCAGCCTGCGGCGCCACGTCCTGCATCGGAAGCCAGGGCGATTCGATGCGGTCGAAGGGGCCGACCAGCTCTTTTCCGGTTCCTTCATCAAGCAAACTCTGCGCTCGCGCCCGGCCATCTAGTTCGATGAAACTTCTGCGGTTGACAAACGACGGTACAAAGGTCGATTCGCTCATTGCTCTATCACCTCCAAGGCCTGCTCTAATCGCAGCAAGACACTTCCTGGTGTTGCGCCTGCATCATTTATCTGAATACTGGCGGCACCATCAAATCTGGAAAAAAATCGATCGAAGATGGACTTCCATGTGTCACGAAATCCATTCACGCTCGTTGTGATCGAGACATGCGCGCCCTCTGTTGTAGAGGGTTCGAGAAGGATCTCCATGTCTCCCGATCCCACCACGCCGACGTGGGCTCTCTTGGTCACGCGGCGCTTCGCCGCTGGATAGGCGAACTCAATCTTCTCCATAAGTCTCCTCCCCAACACTTTGGTCCTTTTGAATCGCTTCACGACCAGATTCCAAGCAATCCAGAAAGAGTGAAGCTGCCAAAAGATCTCCGCTGCCTCCTGGAGATATCCGTTTCTCAAGCAGCTTTCGATCAAACCGCCGTAAAGCGGCATCTCCCTCTCGGCTTCCAGGACCGCCAACTGCAAGCACGGCCTTCGCACCCGCCTTGACCGCTTCGTCGCCTTCGAGGCCGCTGCGATAGAGAACACACGTGTCCTCAAGTTCGGCCATGATGCTGAGCAGTGAAAAGAGCCGGCTTGCCGTCTCGGAGTTTCCCGCAACACGCGCGGCGCGAAGCGCCGGAATTCCAACCCTCACTACGTGCGGAAAACCTGTATAGGCCTCGCCTCTCGCTCCAGCCACACCGTAACGCTCTCGCACAACGTCACCATGCGAAACCGGCTCAGGGCGTGCGAGATCTGGAAGACGAGCAATAGAACCAGCCAATTCCGCTACTCGAATAGGGTTCAGGTCTTCGCTCTGCTTCGCGGCTGCAACCAACAGTCCGAGCACCCAGATCGCTCCCTTATGGGTATTAGTCCCTCCAGTGGCAAGAAACATCGCGCGTTCAGTCTTTCGCCCGGTCGCGCCCAGCTCTTCACGTAGCAAGCGACCCAGTGGGCGTTTGCTGGATGCAACTGCCATTGAAGCGAAGAACGGTTCAATGGTTTCAGCCGAACGTCTCATCAGATCCAACGATAGATCGGTGTGTGCACCCGATCCGCGCCGATCAACCAAACCAGGCTTTGGGGTCAGTTCCGCTTCTGCGATAAGCGCCTGCTTCGCAATGGCAGCCAGATGGCCGGACTGCCATCTTCTGGCTTGCCAGACGATTCGATTTGCGGAGATCGCGTGTGCCATTACCAGTTCCTGAACTTTGCAGGTGGTTGATATAGGCCGCCGGACCAAGCGACGAGATCTCCCATGCTGCGGGCCGCAAGCAGCGAGCGATTGGCCTGGAGCCGGTGAACTCCAAGGTCTTCAGGATAGGCAACGACACCTTTGCGCCGAAGCTCCGCCGTCTCGATCGCGTTGGCCTTGAGGCCAATCGGACTGACACCCGCCACCGCTGCCAGTGCCCGGCGACGCTCCTCGGTGCCCTCAGCTTTGTAAAGGTAGGCGATGCCTTCTTCCGTCACGACGTGGCTCACGTCATCCCCGTAAATCATGATCGGAGCGAGTGGCATTCCTGCTTTTTTGGCGACTTGGACAGCATCTAAAGTTTCGACGAATGCAGGAACACCGCCACTCGCGAATGTCTCCAGCGTCTGCACTACGATCTTTCGGCCCCGAGCAGTCGGGCTGGGATCAGTCTTCAGATCGAGCCATGCAGCACTGGAGTGCCTGCGGCCATGCGGGTCGTGTCCCATATTCGGAGCACCTCCGAATCCAGCAACTCGTCCGGTTGTCACAGAGGAAGAATTAGCATCTCCATCCATCTGCAAAGTGGCTCCAATGAACGCGTCAACGGCATACTGTCCTGCTAACTGGCAGAGGACCCGGTTGGAGCGGAGACTTCCATCGCGACCGGTGAAGAAGATATCCGGACGTGCGCGAATGTACTTATCCATGCCAACTTCGCTCCCGAAGGAATGAATGCTCTTGACCCAACCGCTCTCGATCGCAGGTATTAAGGTGGGGTGGGGATTCAGAGCCCAGTGCTCGCAGATCTTTCCGCGAAGGCCAAGAGACCCCGCATAGGTGGGAAGTAAGAGTTCGATGGCTGCGGTAGCAAAGCCGATACCGTGATTTAACGATCGAACTTGATGCCGCTCGTACACTCCTCGAATCACCATCATTCCAATCAGGATCTGGAGATCATTGATGTTTCGGGGATCTCGCGTGAAAAGAGGTTCGACGGCGAACGGCTTGTCCGCTTGAACAACGATATCGATCCAGGACCCAGGGATATCGACGCGGGGCAGTTTTTCGACGATCTCGTTCACCTGAACGATCACGATCGCGTCGTGGAAAGCCGCAGCCTCCACGATGACAGGTGTGTCTTCTGTATTCGGTCCCGTAAAAAGATTGCCTTCGCGGTCCGCCTGCTCTGCACACACAAGGACGACGTTTGGGATGAGATCGACCACCAACCGAGCGTACAACTCGACGTAAGTGTGAACCGCGCCAATTTCAAGGACCCCGTCCTCGAGTAGCTGTGCAACACGAAGGCTCTGAGTTCCTGCAAACGCGAAGTCCACCTTCTTTGCAATTCCGAGTTCGAACAACGTGAGGTGCTCGGGACGGCTGATGGTAGAGATGATTAGATGCAGGTCGTGGATCTTTTTCGCATCCACTTTTACCAGGGACCGCGATAAAAAGTCGGCCTGCTTCTGATTGTCTCCCTCCAAGACAATTCGATCTCCCGCCACCACCAGGGCTTCAAGGGCTTCAACAGTCTTGTCGGTAGGAAGTACGGGGCCGCTCAACCACCACATCACCGCCTGCATTCGGCGCTCCTTCTCCTCACGCCGCCTGGTCCACGAGGATGCCTGGTGGAGTCTTTGCTCGCTCATCGTCTCTGTCTCCCTCTTGCCCGCATCAATCATTTGATACTGACGCATCATTTACGATGATGAAGTGTTTTTATAATCGTGATAGCGTCAGCTAATCAGGAGACCGCATGGAATTCCGTCATATCCGTTCATTCTTGTCCGTCGCTGAAACCCTTCATTTCGGTCGGAGCGCTCGGCTCCTCAACCTGAGCCAGCCGGCACTTAGCCTTCAAGTCAAAGCGCTTGAGGATGAATTGGGTGTACAACTGCTAAGTCGAAACCGACAGGGGACGGCGCTTACGGACGCTGGGCAGGCGTTTCGGGACGACGCGGCGGTTGCTCTGGAAAAGCTCGAATTCGCAAAGCGGAAAGCTCAGTGGGCGTCAGCAGGCAAGCTCGGCCATATTCGTATCGGCTTTATATCAAGTGCCGGTTTTGAGATCGTCCCGAACTTGATGCGGCGCTTTCGGAAGAGCTACCCAGATGTCGACTTTTCGATAAGAAACATTTTGACAGGCACCCAACTGGAAATGATCGACGATGGTTTGTTAGACGTAGGCTTTCTTCGCCTTCCCATTGAAAAACGCAAAGAGATCGAGGTGACAACGATTCATCGGGAGCCATTCGTCGCGATCTTGCCTTCATGGCACTCGCTTTCCGCAAAGAAAGAAATTCGTCTGCGCGAACTCAAAGGGAATCAATTTGTCATGTACGCACGAGAGTACGCTTCTGGTTTCCATGATCTTTTGGCTGGAATTCTGAGCAACGCTGGAGTCGTCCCTAAGGTGGTCCAAACAGCAGGAGAGATGCCTACCATCATCTCTCTCGTCGATGCCGGCGTGGGCGTCGCGATTGTCCCAGCATCTGTTGCAAAAAGAATTGTCTCCAAGGTGGTCGTGTGCTCGATTACAGATCGACTGCCGGAGTCCGAGATTGGCTTGGCCTTCGCGCGTCAGAACACTGCGACGGTACGCCGATTTTGTGAATTCGCTCGCACGTCGCAAAATCATTGATACGCGGACAGACCCGTCGACAACATTGTCCAGTACGTGCGTTTATGACACGGCTCTTTGGGTCCAGTGTACTCAATCGGACCCTGAGACCGAATTCCTTTCTTTTAAATTTGATTGCCTCCCAAGTTGAGCATAATTGCCGGACGTCCTCTGACGACTCTTCCGCAACAGGGCTTGGCCAATCGGAAGATTTTATTCGCGCCAATCCCGTTCGGCGAACTGGTTGGGACCCGTGATTAGTCATCCATATCACGGTCATAAAAACAAATAACAATCGCGGATCATCCTCGAAGCGTCGAACGGAGTGTGGCATGCCAGTATCCGATTGCTGCAGCAAAGTGTGAAGCAGGCTTGGCGTTCGTGGAGTACGGCGCGCTTAGAAACGACGTCGCATGCAAGCCATCCAACCCTGAGCGAAAAAAGAGGACTCAAAAGATGAAATCCAGTTTCTTGCAGAAGCCAAGCTCATGCCGCGAAATGTTGGGGGATTCAGCCAAGTTGGCGGGCAGCGCTCTCCTGACACGCTTCTTTTCCGCCGGGTTACTCGGCGCCTCCGCTGCGGGCTACGCGCAAGAAGCGCCTTCGGCGCGGACCGATTTCATTGCGAAGTTTGCTCGAGGGAATCGAAACGATGACCATGATCCACAAGGGGCGAGTGCGATGGGTGACAAAGGGCGATGTTGTCGCGGAAGCAAGATTCATTCTCGGCCTCTTCGCCATCACTGCATAACTTCTCCTCGACCTTCCACAACAGCTCAACAAGGCCTCCGATCCACCTCGACCAAACTTCGCAATGAAACCGCCCAGGAGCGCCTTACAATCAAAATTCCACTTTCAAACCGAATTGCAATTCGCGAGGGGTTCCCGTTCCTGTGGGATTCGTGTTGAACGAGTTGGTGATGAGGCCATAGGCGTTCGGATTGTCGACTCCGCCGCTTGGGGGCGCCCAGTTGGTGTTCGGTTGCCCATACTGCGCACCATTGAGAACGTTGAAGGCTTCCGCGCGGAACGTGAGGCCGACTCGATCCGTGAGGGAGAAGCGCTTCTTAAGGGAAGGATCGATCTGCCATACGCCTGGTGCGCGAACCGCGTTGCGTCCGAGGTTGCCCCATGTACCGATCGCTGGATAGGAAAGGGCGTCTGGGTTCAACCAGTTTGCAGGTGTTCTGTGTCTGGGATAGAGCGGCACGCCCGGAACACGGTCGGGACGCTGGTTCTGATTGAGTTGGTCCGGAAGCTCGCTGGTGTTCCGATTTACGGTGACATTGAGCGGCAGACCACTACGCGCGTAAGCGATCGTGCTCAGCTGCCAGCCTCCCGCGATCAAATCGATTGGGCGAGAAGCACTGCCCAGAAACGTGTGGCCTTTGCCGACTGGAATCTGCCATACGGAACTTGCCGTGAAATAGTGCCGCATGTCTTGGTCGCTCGGGGCGCGTTCGCAGCGCAGGCAACTGATGTTTTGTGGCTTATTGGATTCGCCGCCGCCGATGCCCCCATTGTTGATCGAGTGGGACAACTCATAATTGACCGAGAGCAGCAGCCCGGTCGAGAAGTTGCGCTGAAGACTTGTCTGGAGTGCGTTTGTGCTGGCGTGATTCGTAAATTCCTTGTACTCGAAACCGAGAGCGTATCCCGGATAGGTGGGCAGTCCGGTAATGGTGTTTGCGCCGTTGATCACAGTATCGTTGAAGACATGTGCGACGCCGGTTCCGAAATAGGCCACCTGGAAGATGGTCTGACGGGCAACCTCCTGCTGAATGGACGCCGTCCATTCATTTGCCGCTGTATCCTTGCGATGGATGTCCGCGCCCGTAGGACTGTTGCTCGATTGCCCGACACCCGAATCCGGGTAGACGGGATAGCTGACGTTACGTAGCGTGTAATCGGTACTTATGTTGCCGATGGGATCGCCGAGGCTACCGAACTGACCGTTGCCGTAGTAGATCCCGAATCCCGCTCTTATCGCTGTCTTTCCGTGTAAGGCCGAAGGCGCCCATGCCACGCTGACTCGGGGAGAGAAGTCCAGAACGTTCGGGTAATACCAGGGAAAAGATTTCGGACAGACCACATTTGGACAGTGCAGCGGGTCAACACTGATGCCACGGCCAAGAACTTCATGATCCTGGCCGAAATACTCGTAGCGAAGCCCCACATTCATGTTCAAGGTCGGGCTTGCCTTGAACTGATCCAGGACGTAGCCGTAGGTCTCTTTCATTCGAGAACCAGTTAGCGGATTCGCGGCGCGGTAGTAGACGGAGTTAATCTTATTCTGAAGGAAATCGCCAGTGCTGTTGTAGGTAAGTTCCCAGTCCGGGCTGTTCGGCGACGCCTTGTTCTCCTGCATGGCGATAAAGGTGACGCCCGCCTTGATCGTATGCCGCCCGTGCTGAAAGGTGGCATCGTCGACAAAGGAAAAGGAGTTATCGTTGCGCGTTGTTCCGCTGGAGGTGTCGAGCTTGGTGAAGGGGGCGATGGACAACAAAAAAGGTAGCTGAGTGGTCTGCCCCTCCAGCGACACTGTCCTGTTGAAACCGTATTTGAAGTCGTTCAGGAACCTCGGAGAGAATGTATTCTGCAGATCGATGACCGCACTCGGCTCGCGCTCGTTGTGGAAACCGGTGAGGGGGTTAATATGATCGGGCTTCGACTCCGTATATGCGTCCATGTTAAAGCGGGCAAAGGAGCTCATCTTATCGTTGATGTGCCAGTCCACACGCGCCAGCCCCGAGTTCTCGGTCGTAACCTGAGGACCGCTGCCAAACCACTCCATAGATACCGAGTCGATGGGGACCTGGCCTTGCGGAAATGCATTGATGAGAGGAGCCAAGACAGGTTGGACGGCAGCAACCTCAGCCCGATAAGCCGGGCTGGGAACAATGCCGCTAAGAACCTGATTGATGTTTTCCCACAGGCCTTCATAGTTGACGAAGAAGAAAAGCTTCTTCTTCGTCGAAATCGGTCCGCCTAGATTCGCCCCAAAATCGTTGTATTTCAGCGCGGGAAGCTGGCCGGCCGCGTCCCAAGGAGCAGCATCGAAGACGCTGTTTCGGATAAACTCCCACGCGGATCCGGAGAACTTATCGGCGCCGGTCTTCGAAGAGACTTCGATCTGTCCGCCGGGTGAGCCGCCCTGATCCGCACTATAGGCAACGCTGTTCGCTCGAAACTCTGCAATCGCCTCTGTGGAAACCTGCAAGCGCATATTGACATCCACGAATGAATTGTTGATGCCGGAATTATCCACGCCGTCCAGATGCCAGTTGTTATCCTCATCGGATAAGCCAGCAAATCGCACGTCCTGTCCCTGGCCCGTACCTGAATCGATGGCTCCTGGGACCAGGGAGATCAGACCAATAAAGCTGCGGCCATTGATGGGAAGGTCCGTTGCCTGCGCGCCGTGAACCACGCCACCGATTTCACCGGAGGACTTGGACAAGCCGGAATCCGGCTGTACTTCTATCTGGGTACTAACTCCGGCTAGAGAGAGCTTTGCGTCGAGCGTCCGGGTCTGACCTACGTCGAGGCTGACACTCTCGAATCGCAACCGAGTGAAACCGTCCGCATCGACAGTCACCTGGTAGCTTCCCGTCGGAACCGAGGTCACCGTGTAGACCCCGGCGCCGTTCGTCTTGGTCGGACGCTCCACGCCCGTCGTAAGCGATTTGATCACGATGTTCGCAGCGACGATCCTCCTGCCAGAGGGATCTGTAACAGTACCAGTGAACGTACCGTCGTTCGTCTGCGCAATCAGGGGTAACGTCAGGAATAGAGAGAATAAGATCAGCCTCTTCATGAAAGTTCCTCTTTCCTCCGGTTTGACCAGCTATGGGGCGGCTAGAACACAGGGTTCACCTAGATTGCTGGGCTAAGCGGTGTACGACCATTCAAGCCGACGAACCTTAGTGCTGCCTTAGAAAGGTGCACTTGTCATGCGGAATTCACATTACTTCCGTAGAAGTTTCACATTCGCCGGCGTGAATCACTTTTATAGGTGTTTCCGGAAGGAAGAGGAGGGATTTTACGGGAGACCAGCCGATGTAGCCCCGGCCAATTTTCGCGAGTAGTCGCAACTCGAGTGGCGCCGCAAAGTGACGTTACTTTGTTCTGGGTGCAAGCGCCTTTAAAGCTGAAGGAAACTGTTGCATACAATCCGAATTTCGACCTGACTTATAACTTCCTTAGGGCAACTCTATCGTACGCGCGATTTGAACCGGGAGCGCCGATATCTCAGTCGGTGAGAGCAGCGCAAGATACGCAACATCAAAATAGAGACAGTCAGCAAAGAGTTACTTTGCGACCTGAAACCGGATTTCGTTGCGAAATACAGAATCAAACCGTGACAGCTTTCTTGGTTGGAGTTTCCGGAGAAAATACATGCAAATGCTCGGGCAACGAGACGGTAAAGCTGGTGCCAACTCCTACAGCGGAGGCCACCTGAATGGTGGCGTTGTGCGCTTCGACAATCCATTTGGCGATCGCTAAACCAAGGCCGCTGCCCGCATCTTCCTGATTGCGTGATTCATCTACCCTATAAAATCGATCAAATATTCGGGATAACGCGTCAGAGGGAATTCCGATGCCGGTGTCGCTTACCTTAAGCTCGAATCGATTGCTCAGCTTTTCGAGGCTGACGACGATGGTTCCGGCCTGCGGTGTGTACTTGATGGCGTTGTCGAGCAGGATGTTGAGCATCCGGCGAAGCAGCGACACATCGCCCAGCGTCCATGCGTCCCTGCAAAGACGCGAGTTGAGCAGCTGATGTTTCGTCTCTGCTTTCGCACGCAGATGGTCGCAGACTTCAAAGGTGATCTCGGCAAGATCGACGGGTTGCCACTCTATGTTGAGCTGGACAATGTCTGCGCGCGCTGCTGCCAGGAGATCGTCCAGAAGCCGGGAGGTTGTGTGACATTCGACCGCAATCGTGTTCAACGCCTGGCGGTAAAAATTCTCAGACCGATTTCTTCGCAGCGCAAACTCTGCCGTTGAGAGCATAACTGTCACCGTGGTGCGCAGGTCATGGGAGATATCGCTGGTAAACTGTGTCAGGCAGCTGACGGCTGCGTCCAGACGGGCCAGAAGATCATTCCACGTTTCTGCCAGCAACTGAAGCTCGTCGCCGGTTTTGGGAACGGGCAGCCGACGTTTCAGGTCATGAATACCGATCGCGCGTGCCTCGCTGGTGATGCGGTGGACTGGCTTCAGGGCACGATGGCTCAAAACGAAACCTCCACCCACCGAAGCAATCAGAAGCAGGGGGCAAGAGATCAGATATGAGTCTCGAATCATCCGTAGGGTTTCGAAATGCTCATTGGTGATGCCACTAATGGAAAGCCTCACCTGCTGACCATCAAGCGTGACTACGTGGTTGAGAGTTCGTATTGTGTAGGGGCCCTTGCGGACAACCGCGTAGCAGCGTTCAACGCACTCCCCTCCGGACCAGCTAACCTTGAATATGTCGGGGCTCGGCGACGAATAAAGAAGATTGCCATGAAGGTCATAGACTTGGATTGTGTCGGTCTCAGCGACCGCAATGTTTAATTGACGCAGCTTTTCGGTGAGGCTCGGAGAAGTGTCATGCTTCGGCCATTTATGGATAAAGGCGATGAGGCGTTCCTCGCGCCTTATCATGGTCACCTGTCTCGAACTAGCAATCACGCGCCGGATATTCCAATAAGAAAAGAAGCCCAGGCAAACCATCGATGTCAGCATGAAGATGCTGTATAGAAGCCCTAATCGGACGCGTAAAGAGCGAATGGAGAATTTCATTCCGAGTGTTCCAATATATATCCGAGCGATCGCACCGTTCGGATCAGATTTGGCCGATCCTTCCGGCTGATCTTCTGACGCAGGCTATGCATAAAGAAGTCGACGTTGTTGTCGCGCACCTCAGCGTCATATCCCCATCCTGCATTAATGATCTGATCGCGCGTAACCAGTTGGTTAACACGCCGCATCAGCAGTTCCAGGATCACATACTCCTTTTTTGTCAGCTCAATATGTTCTGCGCCACGCAAGACCATTCGATTGCTCCGGTCAAGAATCAGATCGCCTACTGAAAGCCGGGGCTGCTGGGGAATGTTTCCGCGGCGTCCTACGGCGCGAACCCGAGCAAGGAAAACCTCCAGATGAAAGGGTTTGGTGAGATAGTCATCCGCACCCAGATCCAGACCGTGAACTACATCCATCATCGAATCTTTCGCCGTCAGGATCAGGATCGGAACTGTGCGCTTTGCGGTACGGGCGTGCTTCAGAATGCTGAACCCGTCGACTCCCGGCAGCATGACGTCGAGCACAACCATGTCAAAGTGTTCGCTGGTCACTAAGTCGCGTCCTTCGTCTCCGTGATGAGACAAGTCGACCTGATGTCCGTCTTCAAGAAGACCCATTTTCAAAATATTTGCGATGCGTTTATCATCTTCAATAACAAGGACATTCATAAAGCGTTATCGAAGATTTTACGGATGCTATATGAATCTTATGTAACATTCTTGGTTTTCTAAGGCGGAGCTAAGGTTCGCCCGCTTAAATGGATCTACCGCTACATTTCCACCTCAAGAATCAGGAGACCCTACTTAATGTTAAATTCTATCGGGAAAACTTTGCTCGCATGCTCGCTTTGCGTCAGCGTAGCACCCCTTGAGATGCAGGCCCAGGCTGCAAAAGCCTTCAAGGATTCGTCGAACTATGTACAGGTCAGTGCACCTCTGGCGCAGTCGATTCTGGTCAAAGTGAAGTCTGGACATGACGACATCGTGAAGCTTGGCCTGCACGCGGTGCCCCCGGGAACCACCGATAACGTCATCATCGCCAATATAACGCCTTCTAAGATCGGCAAGAAATCCTCGGCGGCCGATCTGGAAAAATTGGCGCAAAACAAACCGATCGCTGTTCGTCTCGACAAGGACAAGACATTCGATCTGCTGATCCCGACCACCGATGCCAATGGCGGAGATCTTGACGGAGGCTTCGTCGTGATGGAGGTTCCGTACTCAAAGGCCAGCAACGAAGAGGAAGCTCTGAAGATCGGCGTTGGGATTCGCGATGAAGTGCAGCGTCAGATTCCCAGCAAGAGCGCGATGTATCAGCCCTAAGCCTGAGCCATCTGGCAAAAGCCTGAATGTGGGCTTTTAATGACGCACCACCATCTGGTAGGGGTACGCGGCTGCTTATGGAAACCTGACTTTTCAATGTGCAGATAAACGCCTGAACATTGAAACACCGTCCGATCGGAAAGGGAAGATCATGAAGCAACTTACAGTTCTCATGGCAATCGCGCTGGGAGGCTCTCTGAGCGTTCACGCGGCCGAGGCCGACTATAAGGTACAAACCCATTATTCGATGCCAGGCACCGACGGCTGGGATTACATCTCCGTTGACAGTGCTGGCCGCCGCCTCTATGTGTCGCACAGTGTGCGGGTCAATGTTCTCGATGCGGATACCGGTGCGGCCATTGGCACGATTGAAGACACCCCGGGCGTGCATGGTATTGCGATCGCGTCCAAGCTGAAGCATGGCTTCACCAGCAATGGCAAAGAAGACAAAGTCACCATGTTCGACACCGGAAACCTCTCCGTCATAAAGAAGATCGATGTGGGCAAGGGACCGGATGGCATCTATTTTGATCTCGGATCGCAGCGGGTCTTCACCAACAATCATCACTCTCACGACATCACCGCTATCGATGCAGCCACCGGCACTGTCGTTGGGACTGTGAACGTCGGTGGCAACGGTGAGGGTGCTGCCGCAGGCAAGGGCGGCCTTATCTATGTCGCGCTCGAGGACAAAAATGAGGTCGCAGTCTTCGATCCCAAAACACTCGAAGTGAAACAACATTTTCCGCTCGACGGAGTAAAGGCCCCTACGGGTCTGGCAGTTGACGCGAAGAACGATCGCATCTTTGTCGGCGGCCACAACAAGACCATGGTGGTGCTCGACGGATCAACCGGCAAGCAGATTGCGAGCCTGCCGACCGGTTCAGGCACGGATGCTGCCGGATTCGATGCAAAAAATCACCTCATCTTTTTCTCCAACGGCGAAGGAAATCTTACCGTGATCCAACAGAAGTCCGCGGACGAGTATGTTGCACAAGATGCGGTCGTCACTCAGCCCAGTGCGAAGACGATGGCATTTGATAAGAAGACGCAGAAGATCTTTCTTCCCGCTGCGACCGTCGTTTCTACGCCTGCGGCGGACCCTTCCCAAAAACCGAAAAAGACGATTACGGACGGCACATTCTGCGTTCTGGTTGTCGGCAAATAGTACGGTTAGGAATTCGACGATCTGACTTTACACGCCGGAGGTTTCTTCGTGGCGCCGACACAGCGGCCATGGCATCGGCATTGCTTTTTGTTATGGCTACAAGGGTGCTTTGTGAGTGGATGCGGTGCCGGATATGGAACAGACAAAAAACTCCGCGCTCGCTTCGGCCGGTTCTTCAGCACGGGTAACGGTAAGCCCAGCTGAATCCCGGGTGCGTTCACTGTCAGGAATTACATATCGTATCTGCCTTCGGGTTCTTGCAAGGAAAATGGAAATGACGATTTGGCGAAAAGTGAGTGTTACGGCGCAAGTTTCGATCCTTCTGGCAACTTCCGGATATTGGATACAGGGAATGGCGAATGCGCAGGACCAGGAGTCGTCGTCCCCGGCTGTTCAGAAGATGGGGCCTGTCGGTGAAGAAGAAGCCAAACCTTCGGAGGCCATGCCTCCGGTGAATTCCGTGGTCGATCCCGGAATCGTTCCCAGCAGGCAGGAAATTACGCCCGCCGGCCTTCAGAGCGTTTTTGAAAGCCGAGTGGATGGAGTGGCCTTTGGCGAGGATGGCGATTCGATCTACGCGGCTACTCTCGGGCAAAAGAATTCCCATATCTATCAAATCGATCTGAAGAGCAATCAGATGGTGAATTTGATCCATCCCTCCGCCAGCGCCGGTATGCAGGGACTGGTCTACGATCCGGTAGCCCATACGCCGTTGATGAGTGGCCTTTCGGGAGGCGCAAAGAGGAAGAACTCCATTGTTCAGCTTTTATCGTTGAGTGGTCAACGGAGTACCGTGATCGCCGACGGATTGGGCCAGTACCAGGCAGGAGGAATCGGTCTGGGATTGGGCAAAAATTCTCAGGGAAAGCGTCTCGCGGTTGTGGCTCTCACTTTCAACGATGAAGCCGCTGTCATCGACCTCGATACGAAACAGGTCGTCGAGAAGGTCAAAACCGGGATTGCTCCCTTCGGAACGGTTGTCAACCGGGATAGCTCCGTCGCTTACGTCAGCAACTGGGGTGGCCGCTTTCCACAGGCTGGCGAGAGAACGGCTGCCACCGGGCCAGAAGCGAATGCGGATCAGGTACAGGTCGATGAGCGCGGCGTCGTCTGCAGCGGGACAGTAGTGCGAATCGATCTCATTTCCGGCAAAGTGACCGCAACCATCCCGGTAGGGCTGCATCCTTCAGGGCTTGCATGGGACGAGTCACACCAGCGGCTCTATGTGGCCAACAGTAACTCGGATTCGATTTCCGTCGTGGATACAGCGACGAACCATTTGATCGAGACGATCGAGTTGCAGCCATTTAACAGAAAGGTTGCCGGGATTTCCCCCGAATCTGTTGCTCTTGCGCCCGACCATTCGACACTGTATATCGCCTGTGCGGGAATCAATGCTGTCGGGCTGGTCGATCTCAAGAGTCTGCATCCACGCGTCACTGGATTTATCCCAACAGGCTGGTATCCGGACGACGTTGTCGTGAGCCCAAACGGCAAATACATAGCCGTGTCCACGCTGCTGGGCGTGGGTTCCGGGTGGAACAGTCCTAACCTGCTTGCCCGCGAGAAGAGAGATGGCATGAAGCCCGAGCTTGACATCCATCGTCGCTACGTCCATGCCGATCGGGGGACGGTCCATATCATCCCCGTACCGGATAAGGGCGAACTGGAGCGATACAGCCTCGCTGTTGCGGAAGATAATCACCTGGGATTGCCCGGCGAGTTTCTCGCCTATGGAGCTGCGCACTCCAGGACAAACTCCAATGCAGCACCACGGCCTGTTCCGGCTCATCTCGGGCAGCCTTCAACGATCGATCACGTTGTCTACATCATCAAGGAGAACCGCAGCTACGATCAGTATTTCGGTTCGCTGGGGAAAGGCAATGGCGATCCCAGCCTGAATCAATATCAGGATGACGTTATCCCCAATCAACGTAAGCTGGCACGCGAGTTCGTGCTGCTGGATAACTTCTTTGCTAACGGCGGAAATAGCGCCGATGGACACCAGTGGCTCACCCAGGCTTCGGAAACTGACTATACCTACTGGCCCGGCTACAACGGTCGCAGCTATCCCAAAAACGGAGATGATCCGCTGGCCTTCGCCGGCTCGGGATTCCTGTGGGACCATCTGGTCGCACACCATAAGACGTTTGCCGACTTCGGCGAATATGTCGGCGAAATGGGCGCAAAGAATGGCGACCTTCGAGCAAAGTTGTTAGAGGAATATAAAGAAGGCGACGACTTTGCAGGAATATTCCATACCAAAGCTCCGATCGCCCGCCTGAATCAATCTCTCATTCCTGATTTTCCCGCCTATGGGTTGAAAGTACCTGACGTCACTCGTGCTCGTATTTTCCTCCGCCACCTGAAAGCGTGGGAGGGTGCAGGTAACATGCCGAATCTGGTGATGATTCAGATGCCCTCCGATCACACGGAAGGCACCACGCCAGGGTTTTCTACTCCCAAGGCATGCTTTGCAGATAACGATCTTGCTGTCGGGCAGGTTGTCGATGGTATATCGCATTCCAGATTCTGGAAATCGACTCTCATTCTGATCGTCGAGGATGACGCGCAGGACGGTCTGGATCATGTTGACGGTCATCGGACGGTGGCCCTCGCCGTCAGCCCGTATACGAAGCGCGGTTCGATTGATTCCACCTTCTACTCCCAGGTGAGCATGGTCAAAACCATCGAAATGATCTTTGGGGTTCCACCGATGTCGCTCTTTGATTTCATCGCTAACGACATGCGGCAGAGCTTTCAGCAGACTCCGGACCTGACTCCATATCAGGCGGTTGAGCCGAAGCAATCGATTTATGAGCGAAATCCAGGATTGGACGCCCTGACTGGACAGAAGAAACTCGATGCCATCGCTTCCGGCAGGATGAACTGGGAGGAGCCCGACGATGTTCCAACGGAGCAACTCAACGCAATCCTGTGGCGGGATAGCGTCGGGACCGAATATCCCGTCTGGAAAAAACATTCGGCAGCGTTCCAGATCGGCTCAATGCAATGAGCGCAACGACGATATCTAACTTTCGGTCAAGACGAACCCCAATGCAGCGTAGCTCGATAATTAAG